>CAYPAI010000003.1:0-75164 GCA_964408705.1 Candidatus Woesearchaeota archaeon | reverse complement strand
CTGAACAAGTAAGGCAACTTCCATCATCAGAAGTAGCATCTGGGTCATAATTATGGGCATTAGGATCTGTACAACCTTCCAATATTACTCCTTCTCCACAACAAAGGGATATACTATATTCGCCACAAACAGATATATGAGAATTAGCCTCATTAGTAAATGAAAAGATACAAAACTCAGAATCAGAACATGAATCATATTCAAATTCACAAGAAGTACCTGTGAACCCTATACCATACTCATAATCATCTGCATATCCAATATGAGCATTAGTATCATTTGAAAGAGAAAATATAGGTTCAGAAGGATTATCACTATCTACTTCAAAATCTCCAGAAATAGAAGAATCACAACAAATATAGTTGGGATATTCAGAAGAAGTTGGTAAACCTACATGAGAGTTTATACTAGACTCTATATTTAAAATTTTAATATCGTTATCTCCATCACACAAGGATAACTCACAAGAATAATCTGAACTCCTCATAACATCAGAACTCTCTTGAACACCACAACTAGAGATAATTAATACAAATATCACACCTAATAAAAAACTTAACCTCTTCATTAATTTAAACTTACTTAATCTCACTTATTTAAATATTTCTAAATATAGCATCTAATTGTTTTTCATTCCATCCTTTTTTTATTAAAGCTAGATTTATTTGTTCCCTATTGAATCCCCTATTTAATGCACTTTCAATATAATCAGTTAAGACAATCCTATCTTTATCTGTAACAAATAGTTTTCTTCTGAAAAGTGTAAATGTTATCTTATTAGCTAAAGCCTGAAAATTCCCTGGCCCCCTATAGAAATTAATATAAAAAATCCCTAAAATTAAAAATATAATTAAAATAGCCCACACATAATTTGGAAGTTTTTTACAATCGACTTCACAATAATATAAATTATCTAATTCTGACTCAAAAACACCTAACTCTTCAAATGTAGTGCAATAACCATCTCCACAGTATTTATGATCACAACTATCTGTCACACATTGATAATCATAAATCATTTCTTGAATTTCATAATCTATATCTGAAAATACAGTAGTATGAATAAGATCTAAATTATTTCTTTTCACAATATATACAATGTCTTTAGAATTTTCCATAGCCCAATAGATCACTTTGGAAGATGAATCTATAACTCCATCACCATATACTTCTGACATATCCTGATCTTTTAAATTTTCTACAATTACATTATTTTCTCCACCTACTACTTCAACATTTTTCCTAACTAACATATAGGTTTGATTACCTTCAAAATAATTTAATTCAAATAAAATAAAACCAGTATTAACATTTACATTATTTTGATTAAACAAATATAATTCTTCCCTATATGAATTAAATTCTTCAGAACTTAAACTAGAAGTCCCTGCATAACTCAAAATATTAAATGGCGAATCTATCAACATACCTTGAACAGATAATGAATCTAAAATCCCTACTGTAGATGGAGTGATACTTAACAAACTCTCTAAACTTGTAGCAATTTCTCCATAAAAAATATTTTTTTCTTCTGTAGTTAAATCAGTATTAACTTTAGCATCTAAAAATTGTTGTTCCAAATCATTAACAGAAGTTTCTGCATAAATCAAAGAATTATCAAAATTTAATAGTATATAAATATCTAACAAATCTTGATTTAAATTACTAAAAAATGAAAATGAAGAATCTAATCCTTCATTTATCTCAACAAACTTAGAATCAAGATATTCCTCTAAATCTTGAATATGTATAACTACTGAATCAATATCGCTAACTCCTTGAGAGTCTGTTATTGTTAATGTCACAGTAAACTCCCCATTTAAGTTATACTGGTGAGTTGGCGAAGCTAAAGTGGAATTAACTCCATCTCCAAAATCCCAAAAATAACTTGATATTTGAACACCTGCGGAAGAGTCTAAATAAGATTCAAATTGTATAATATCTCCTTCCACATAGTAAATAGAGTTTAAGTTGATACTTGCTATAGGTGATGAACCTACACTAAATAACTCCATATCCTCTTCACCATCAAATCTTAGTTCAAGAAAACATTCATCTAATTCTTCAGAAGGTGTTATCAAATCCTCAATACTAGACAAAGGTAATAAAACATCATCTAGATTTACTTGATTAGGAACTTGAGACATCTCCCAAAAGTTAGAGTCAGTTATCCCCCCATATTTTAATTCCAAATTTTCTAATAATACTGACCCTTCTTCAAGATATATTTTGAATGGAATAAGGCACTGTCCTGAACCACAATTATTTTCAAACCTATAATCATTAAGTTCATCTTTCAGAAAATCTCCACCTATGTTCATAGTACCTTCTGGAAGAGATTCATTATAGACTCCAGCCTTAGCTTTAATAAAATAATATTCTTCTCCGGCATAACGTGGAGTTTCAAAATTTGTTCCTGCCCAATCTGTAGTCATAAGACATAAAGGTATATCTATGGAATCACCTAAGCTAGAAACATCTAATTTGACATTACAAAAAACTTCTTGATAATTTTCAGAAGTAACATTTAACACACAAGATTCTCCCCCATCTACTACTGCTGTCAGATTAGCTCCATCTCCAACTCTCTTTACAGTTGAATAAATTTGCAAGTCTAAGTCTGTAACTAATTCATCAAACTCAATATTGATAGTATTACATGCACCCCCAAACTCTACAGAATAATCAACCGTAGCAATATCTGGACTATAATCTATACTTTCAAAATCAGGTGCATAAAAAAATTGACTCCAATCTATCCTTTCTCCTAAAAAAGACCAATCATAATCTCCATCTGAACCAATATCTAACAACAAAGATTTACCAGTTCCACTAAGATCAAAGTTTATACTAGTTACTGCAGACTCTGTAGAAAAAGAATAAATATCAGTTGATGAATTTTGATTATAATTTATGTGTTCATAATACTCTCCTAATTCATAATTATATTCCTGCCCAAAAAACAAATCGGCGGAAACAAGAAGGTCATATAAAGAATAATATTCTGTGTTAGATCCAACATCTTCGCATGAATCAAATTTTGTTCTTACTTCTTCATGAACTGAAAATAAATCTCCAGAGGCTGTGTCTATGGAAAATGTTCCTTCAAAATTTTGACCTTGCCCATACACAGACTTAGTCAACTCTAAATCAACTTGTTCCACACTAGAAGAAACAAAACTTACACAAATCAAAAAAATAAAGATTAACGATCTTCTAAATAATGCCACCTCTTTCATTTAACTAATCTAAAAAATTTGTTATATAAAACTTTCTAAACTATACTCTCGTATATTGACAAATAACCTTTCATAGCAAGAGTAGTTTCATCAGAAATAATCTCAATTTCTATATTCCCTTCTTCAAATTCAGACTGAAGAGCATAAACTAAATTTTCACTGTTTATTAATCTAGCTATAGTTATTTGATCACCTTTTATAATCAAATCAATATTGGCAGGAATATCTTGAGTTACATAAGATTCTCCGTTTGCAATAAATGCAAAATTAATATTTACATCTGTCACTTCAAAAACCAAAACCGCGTCTTCTCCTGAAGAACTATGTAATTTATAAGATCCTAACTCATTAGCTAAATACTCCAAATGTTCTTCTTCAATGATTTGAACCCCTGGATTCTGCTCAATAAAATCTATTTCTAGCTCTGGTTTTTCAATTTCTGGTTTAATTGCAAAAATATTATTTATCTTAGTAAAATAAAATCCAAACAAGATTATACATAAAACCACTCCCCAAACTAAAACCCTTGATACTTTCATTTTTCCAAAACCTTTTTTCCATTTTTTTGAGGAATTATTTTTAACTTAAAATTTTTAAAATCTTTAGTTAATATTTTTGAACCTTGATACTCATAAAGAAAAATCCCTAGTGCAGAAACTTCTGAGTGGGGCTGATTAGTTATAGCCAAATTATAATCAACTAAATCAAAAACTTCTTTTGGAACCTTTTCCCCACCTACTATAACAAAAATATCTTCACCTTTAGTCTTAGAAAATGATTTAAGGCCTTGACCATACGCTGTCAGATGGATAACTTTGAATCCATTTTTCTTTTTACTCTCTATTAAATGAATATAATCTTTGATATACTCTACATTAAAATTTCCACCAAAATCTTTAACAATCTTACAAACACTTTCATCCATACTTGAATCTTTCTGACCAGAATAATACAGTTTATTTGCACCCAATGCCCTACTCACTAAGCAAACATGTGTGCTTATTCGTTTATCTCTACTAATCCTATGACCCAATCTTAATATTTCGATCATAAACCAAAATCAAAAAACAAAAGTATATAAATACTATCAAAAAACAACAACTATGTCTTTTGAAGATTTTTACATGAAGAAATACAAAAAACTTTTGATCATTCCTCTTATACTTATAATCGGAAGCATTTTAATATTATCTTCCCAAAAAATAAATACAGGTGAATTTGTAGATAAAGATGTAACCTTGAGCGGAGGAATTTCTGCAGAAGTATTTACTAACGATAACTTTAATATTGATGAGATATCAAATAAATTTGTAACAGAATTTGAAAACTCAGACATATCTATAAGAATTTCATCAAATCTCGTTGGAGAACAAAGTTATCTAATTGAAACAACAGAAACTTCTTCAACAGAAGTAATAGATTTTCTAAAATCTAATTTTAATGTAACTGAAGATAATTTAAATGTTAGAACAATTGGTGCAAGATTTGGTGAAGCAAGCCTTCAAGGACTTGTATCTGCACTAATATTTGCATTAATTTTAATGGGAGTAGTAGTGTTTATAACTTTTAGAAAAATAATCCCTTCACTAGCAGTAGTTTTATCAGCAATATTAGACCTTGTTGGAACATTAGCAGTAATCAGTATATTGGAATTTAAATTATCTACAGCAGGAATTGCAGCATTTCTAATGGTTGTTGGTTACTCAATAGACACAGATATATTGTTGACTACTAGGCTTTTAAGAGATACCCAAGGAACTATCTTCGAAAGAACAAAAAGAGCATTTAAAACTGGCCTAACTATGACTCTAACCACAATCACTGCATTAACTATTGCCACAATATTTACAGTATCTTCAACTTTCCAACAAATGTTTAGCATAATTATAATAGCATTAATTATAGATTTAATCTCAACTTGGTGTATGAATTCCGGACTACTGATATGGTATTTAGAAAAAAATGAAAATAAGTAAAATATTAAAAAAACCTAGAGTGTTAATATTAGTATTCTTCATAATAATTAGTATTTTAGCAATTAATCCTACTCTTAATGCAAAAGGAGTTTCAATTAAACAAGTTGAAAAAAATTCTGACGCATATCTTGCAGGAATGGTGAGTCCTGATACAAGCATAGGGCCAACTAATTATGAAAAAATTATTAAAATAAATAATAAAGAAATAGTCAGTTTAGAAGATTATTATAGTTCTATACATAGTGTAGACATAAACCAAACTATCCAGATAAAAACCGATAAATCTCAATACACTTTAATTAAAAACTCAGAAAATATAGGATTAGTTGTACAAAAATCAGCTAAAACAAATATAAGAACTGGGTTAGAACTTCAAGGTGGGACAAGAGTTGTATTAAAACCAACTGAAGATATTTCTGACTCCCAATTTAAAGAATTAATAGATGTAATGGAGTATAGGTTAAACACATTTGGACTTTCAGATATTTCAATAAGGACTTCAGAAGGATTACCTTCTTTTTTTGGAGGAGAATCTGAAAAGTATATTGTAGTCGAAATTGCGGGGGCAACTAATCAAGAAATTTCAGATTTAATTGCCTCCCAAGGAGTCTTTGAAGCAAGAATAGGAAATGAAACAGTTTTTAGTGGTGGCTCTAAAGACATAACTTATGTCTGTAGAAGTGATGGAACTTGTTCAGGAATAAGACAGTGTGTTCCTTTGGAAAGTGGTGGGCATTATTGTAAATTTGAGTTTTTAATACACCTTAGCCAAGATGCTGCAAAAAGACATGCAGAATTAACTGAAAATTTAGAAATTGTAGAAGGTTACTTATCTGAAACAATAGACTTCTACTTAGATGAAAATTTAGTAGATAGTTTAAACATTGGTAGCGATCTAAAAGGATTAGAAGCAACAAAAATAATTATTTCTGGACCTGGCAGCGGAGATAATAGAGAACAAGCAGTAGAAGAAGCATTATTCCAGATGAATCAACTTCAAACCATATTGCTAACTGGATCATTCCCTACGGAATTAGAAATAGAAGACTTAAATCCAATCCCTGCAGTATATGGTGAAGAGTTTACAAAAAATGCAATACAAGTAGGAATGCTTGCAATTCTTGGAGTATCTCTTATAATATTTATAAGGTACAGAAATCTAAAAATATCTATTCCAATTGTAATAGCATTATTATCCGAAGTAATAATTATACTAGGTTTTTCAGCGTTTAGTAAATACAACTTAGACTTAGCTGCAATAGCGGGACTGATAGCTGCAGTTGGAACAGGAATAGATGATAATATAGTAATAATAGACGAAGTTACCCAAGGGACAACAGGATATTCTTATAGATGGAAAGAAAAACTAAAAAAAGCATTTTTTATAATTTTTGCAGCATATATAACTACTTTAGCAGCAATGGTTCCACTTTTTGGAGCAGGAGCAGGATTACTAAGAGGGTTTGCATTAATAACAATAGTTGGAGTTACAGTGGGAGTCTTTATTACAAGACCAGCATTTGCAGCTATAGTAGAAAAATTGAATGAAGAATGATTAGTTCTTCTTCATAATTTTGTATATAATATAAATAATAACTAAAAAAACAAAAGCACCTAGATAATTAATTGTACTCTTTACTGGACCATACATTGGATCTATATTCATTCACATATCCTCCTCTACTTTTCTTGGTTCAAAATCTTCATCATACTCTTTAAGTAATTCTAATGCTTCTTTAAAAAAATCCTTATTTTCTTTTTTAACCATAGTCAATAATAAAAAAACAAATTTATAAGCCTTATTATTTAACTAAATAATCCATAGTATTTTTCATACCCTTGGTTAAACTTACTTCAGGACTCCAAGATAAATAATTTTTAGTTTTATCTATACTAGCTAGACTATGTTTAGCTTCAATCACAGAAGGACCATACACTGGTTCTACACCATTCTCAAAATTTTTAGTTATTTTAGAAGTAATATCATTAACTGAATAGCTATTAGCTGCACCAACATTAAAAGCTTGTCCAAATGATTTAGGATTGGCAGTATTCATAGCAGAAATATTAGCATTTACTACATCCTCCACATAAGTAAAATCTCTAGTCTGTTCTCCATCCCCATTAATTATTGGAGATTCATTTTTATTCACCATGTCTATAAATTTTGGTATTAAACAAGCATAATCTCCTTTTGGATCTTGCCTTGGACCATAAACATTAAAATATCTTAAACTTACAGTTTCAAGACCATATAATCCATTGAACATCTTACAATATTGTTCACCAATTAATTTATGTAATGCATATGGTGACAATGGATTTGGAGACATATCTTCTGTTAATGGTAACTCATCTTGATCCCCATAAATTGAAGAACTTGATGAAAAAACAAACCTCTTAACATTTTTATTTTTACAATTCATCAAAAGATTAAAAGTTCCATCTACATTTGCTTTATGAGATTTATCCGGATTTTGAATAGAATATTGTACTCTTGGTATTGCAGCAAAATGAAATACCCCGTCAAAGGAATTATTATCAAAAATATCTTCCAAATTCCCACAGATATCTCTTTCATAAATAGTAAGATTTTTATTTTTTTTATGATGATCTATATTTTTAATTTTTCCAGAAGAAAAATCATCAATAATTGATACATTTTGGCCGTCTTTAAGTAATTTATCTACTAGATTGCTTCCAATGAATCCTGCTCCACCTGTAACCAAATAATTCATAATGACAGAAACTACTAAGTTTTTATAAAACTTATGAACGCCAGCGCCAGGAGTTGAACCTGGATGTCCTAAGACACACGTTTTCGAGACGTGCGCGTATACCAATTCCGCCACGCTGGCATAAATTTAAAACAAGAGTAAACTTTATAATCTTAATTGAAAGCGTAATTTAATGGCAGAAGAATTTAATATAAATTTAAAAATAAAAAACTTAAAAAATAAATTCACAACCTATCATAAATTTATAATAAACAATAAAGCTATTTTTTTAATAATTATTGCATTAATCTTCTCGGTATTTCTTAGGATGCAATCTTACGATCTACCTATCACTGATGATTGGGCAGAAAATTCATTAGAACAAGACTTAAAGAATAGTCTCAGAAATGAAATAATATCTCAATACCCTGAAATAACTATGGAAGATTTGGAACTAGCAGTTTCACAACAATATTCTCAACTACTTAAAGAAAGGCCTGATGAAATAAAAATAAAACAAGAAGAAATATCTCTTCAACTAAAAAACTATTATCAAGATAAAAGTGGCCAAACATACCTTTTAGCGATAGACCCTTATCATTTTTATAGAAGAGCACAAAACTTAATTGATTATGGTCAAGTTGGAAATGAAGTGAGAGATTATGAAACGTATGATTCCTACATTGTTGCCCCAAATGGGAAAAAGGTATCAAATGACTTGCACTCCTCGGTTGGAGCATTTTCACACAAAATAAGCTCTATTTTTGGTAATGATTCATTACTCAAAACTATGTTCATACTACCACTCATTTTAGCAAGTTTAACTTTAATTCCAATTTTTTTTATAGCTAGGAAGATCAGTGGAAACTTAGGAGGATTTATAGCATCTTTTGTTCTAGCAATCCACCCTAGTTTCTTAGCTAGAACCACTGCAGGTTTTTCAGATACAGACTCTTACACAATTCTTTTACCTCTAATTATATTATGGTGTTTCTCGGAAGCATTTGTTACTATGAACAAAAAAAAGAAAATATACTTGGGCATAGCTGCAGGAGCAGTTACAGGAATATTTTCATTTGCATGGGCAGGATGGTGGTACATATTTGATATAATATTAGCAAGCATGGCCATATATCTAATGTACTTAATTATAAAATATAGATCTAAACTTTTTAAAAAATTAAAAACCAAAAACCTAGCAATAACTGCTGGATCTTACATAATATCTTCCATAATCTTTGTTACATTATTTACAAATTTCAATAAAATTTTAACAACCATAAAAGCCCCATTCAACTTCTTATTTTTAAAAGAAGCTGTAAAATCAGACTTATGGCCCAATGTTTACACTACAGTTGCAGAACTAAGTGATGTAAGTTTCTCTCAAGTAATTTCTGTTCTTGGTGGAAAATTTTTATTTACCGGATCAATGATAGGAATAATACTAATCCTGCTCAAAAAAAACAAAATACAATTAGACATAAAATATGGAATATTGTTAGCTGTATGGTTTGTAACTACTCTATTCACAACTTCAAAAGGTACAAGATTTGTTATGCTAGTTATTCCTATATTTGCAATAGGGTTAGGATCATTTTTCTCAAAATTATATAATTTAACTCTAAATTGGACAATTAAAGAACTTGAAATAAATAAAAAAATTATATCTGTAATATTAATCTTCTTACTATTCATTCCATTAGTTCCTTTATTTAATGAAGCAAAATCAATTTCAAAACATGGAGTACCAAGTATCAATGATGGCTGGATCCATACTCTTAACAAGATAGAAGAAGAAACACCTAAAAACTCAATAATTACTTCATGGTGGGACTTCGGACACTGGTTTAAGGCAGTAGCAGATAGACCTGTGACTTTTGACGGAGGTACACAAAATAGGCCACAAGCACATTGGGTTGGAAAGGCATTACTTACTTCCAATGAAGAAGAATCTGTAGGGATTATAAGAATGCTAGATTGTGGTGGAAATAATGCATACGACTTGATCCTAAGTGAAACAGAAAATCCAGTTCTTACAAAAAGAATAGTTGATTCAATATTAACCAAAGAAGAAAATTCAGCAAAAGAAATTCTTAAAGAATATGTAGCTAATCCTGAAGAAATATTAAAAAATACACATTGTGACCCTCCTGAAGGCTATTTAATAACTTCTCAAGATATGGTATCAAAATCAGGAGTATGGTCCCACTTTGGAGGTTGGAATTTTGATAAATCTTTCATGTATAATACTATAAAAGATCATAAAAAAGAAGATGCAATAAACATAATTATTGAAGAATTGGGATATACTTTGGAAGAAGCAAATTCAGTTTATGACGAAATAAATCTAATGTCAGATAAACAAATAAACTCATGGATATACCATTATCCAACTTATAATCAAGAAAAAATTAACTGTAACACACAAGAAAATCTCATTATCTGTGATAATGGAATAATAATCGATAATGAAAATAAGATCGCAATATTACAAACTGAAGAAGGACAAATTTTAATAAAAAATTATAGAGACGATTTACAAGTTTATTCATCTGAAGAAGGTACTGAAGAAATAAGTATAGCTTATCTACCAAAAACTTCTCAGATTATGCTAATGAGTCCTGAATTAATAGGTAGCATGTTTACAGAATTATTTTATTATGAAGGAAAAAATTTAAATAAATTCGAAAGTTTTAACACAAACATAGGAATAGATGGTTTCAGGATAGAAACATGGAAAATAAAATGGTAGACATATCTGTAGTACTTCCAGTATACAATGAAGAGAAAAACATAGAAATATTATATCATGAACTAGTACTCGTACTAGATAAATTAGACAAAAATTATGAAATAATCTTTGTTGATGATAAATCTATGGATAAAAGTTCAAAGATTATAGAAGAAATATCTAAAAAAGACAACAATATAAAACTTATCAGATTTAGGAAAAATTTTGGACAAACTGCAGCATTAGATGCAGGGATCAAAAATTCGCTTGGAAAAATAATTATCACTATGGATAGTGATTTACAAAACGACCCAAGAGATATACCTAACTTGATCAAGGAATTAAGCAGAGGATATGATGTAGTATCTGGGTGGAGATACAATAGAAAAGATAATTTTTCAAAAAGAGTATTGTCAAGAGGTGCAAATATTTTAAGAAAATTAATCATAAATGATACAATAACCGATTCAGGGTGCACATTAAAGGCATATCGGAGAGAATGTTTTAAAGATTTAAAACTTTATGGAGAAATGCATAGATTTATCCCAGCCTTACTTAGTCTAAACGGTTTTAAAATATCAGAAATGAAAGTCAACCATCGAAAAAGAAAATTTGGAAAAACCAACTATACATTCAAAAGAACATTGAATGGATTTTTAGACATGATCCTACTAAAATTTTGGATGAAATATTCTACAAAACCAATACATCTTTTTGGAGGACTAGGAATATTAAGTGGAATAAGTGGATTCTTAATTGGAATATATCTAACTTACATAAAACTGATTAATGGAGAAGCTATTGCAAACAGGCCATTACTAGTGTTATCTGCACTATTAATTGTTAGTGGATTGATCTTACTTGTATTTGGATTATTAGCAGATATTTTGGTAAAAATATATTATAAAGATAAGGAAAGTTATTCAATAATGAAATCATAAAAATGAAAAAAATGTTTGAAAAAAATAAAAATTTTATAACTTATAGTTATGTAGGATTATTCATAACTTTTTTGAATATTATTTTACTGTGGATCTTCATAGATTTATTAAACATCCCAACTATACTTAGTAGTACGATCATTGTTGGAGGACTTTTTATATTAAAATTTTATATGTATAAGAAAACAGGATTTACAGAATGAACATAATTAATCTTCTAAAAAGGATACCTATTGACCTAGGGCAAGGAAATCTTAGAAAAACTACACAAGGAAAGATAATCGCAATGTCCCATATTCCATTTGGAAAAAACAAAAAGGCATTAGATGTAGGATGTAGGGAAGGTATTCAATCTAGGTGGTTAGAAAGTAAGGGATATAATACTACTTCAACAGACATAGAAAACAAATATGAAAAATGTGTGATAGTTAACGCAGATAAAGAATTGCCTTTCAAAGATGGAGAATTTGACATAATATGGTGTAGTGAAGTTATAGAACATTTAGAAGATCCTGTTAAAAGCGTATCTGAGTTTAGAAGAGTATTAAGACCAGGGGGAAAATTAGTAATAACAACTCCAAACTCCTTTTTTTGGCTATATAAACTAGCAAAACTATTCAATAAAAGCCCAAAAGATTTACAAAATAAAGGACATAAACATTTCTTTTCCGAAAAGGATATTGTAACTCTATTTCCTAATGGAAAAATTTATGGATTCTTCCCTTATTTAATAAAAAAATTTACAATAAAAAAAAGGATAAATTTTTTATCCCCTACTTTCATTATAATTGAAATAAAAGAAAATCATAAATCGAGATAATTTAGTGTTACATCTCTCTGACTTAATTCATAAGTTTTGCTTAAAAAATCCCCTTGTTGAATCCTAGTTGTTAATTCTTCCTCAGAAAACTGACCACCATACTTCAACAAAGAGTAGATTGGAACAATTTTATCACCCTCAATTTTAAATCCAAACTGGTTTAATTGATAATTATTTTTTATATATTCTGACCTTTCATCACTACCATATAATATGTGATTATCCCACTCGTAAATAAATAACCAAGTAGCATTCAGTTCAATTCTTGAACGTTCCATCTCTTCAACAGTCGAAGGTATTCCTCTAGTCCCCATCATATCCGCATGCCAAAGCAATCCAAATGCTTGGTGTGAACTATGCATAACTCTTTCTCCTTCAAGGCCATAGTCATTAAGATATTTTCCGCCCAACTCTATACCAAAAAATTGAGTATCAAACATCCTATTAACTGGGGCAAGACTACTTAAAAAAAATAAAATAATAAATCCTGAAACAATTAGCCATTTTAATTTTTTAAGATATATGATTCTACTTAAAAATATTGAACTTGATAAAATAAAGACTGCAACCAAAAAACTAAAAATAAACAATAAAGGAAACTGATGATAACTGTGTCCCTTAAGTTTATTTGCCATTAAGAAAAACCAAATAAAAACAAAAAGAATATGAAAAAATATAAATTTATATTGAAAACTATTTTTATCTAGATTAATCAAAAAAAGATAGAATAGCAACCCTAATACTACAAATATTAATCCAACTTTTGAATAATTATCTACTCCATAAACTTTCATTGCATCCCAAAAACCAGAATCTTTAATTGTACCTAAATTTATTGCATTAGTCAATTGATGTGAAGAATTAGTATTCTCTGAAATTGAATAAGAATAAGGTATCCATGAAAGAAAAATCAAACATAAACAAAATATAAACATAATTTTTTTAAAATTTATTTTTCTGAAAAACCTTTTGTAAGGAATTGTAAAAATTATTGGTAAAGCAAAAAGAAAATAACTGTATTTTGTTAAAATACCCAACCCCATAAAAAAAGAAAATAGGACTGTATTTTTCCAACTAAAATTTTTTCTCCAATCAAGATAATAATAAGTACCCAACAATACAAAAAACAAGGCATAACTAATTAATTGGACTTGTCTTCCAAAAAATATATGTAATGGTGCAATAGCTAAAACTAAGGAAGAAATTAATGCAAGGTCAGTTCTCTTAAAAAGTTTTTTTACAATTAAATAAACTAAAAATATTGAACCAAGTGAAAGGAATATTGAAACTAATCTAGCTAAAATTAAGCTAGGTCCAAAAATCATAAACAAAATACCTAAAATAATTGGGCCAGATGGAAAACTATCTGAGTGTGCACCGGAAGGATCTGAATTGATTGAAGGATAATCCCAGGCAGGA
This sequence comes from Candidatus Woesearchaeota archaeon, assembly GCA_964408705.1. Taxonomy (GTDB): domain Archaea; phylum Nanobdellota; class Nanobdellia; order SCGC-AAA011-G17; family PNOQ01; genus CAYFNK01. The sequence goes on along the minus strand of CAYPAI010000003.1, from coordinate 61,321 downwards.
ACTAAAAATCCATTTTGAAAAAAACCATCAGAAGCAAAATTCCTAGACTCTGTTAAATAATGAGTTTCTTTCCAATTATGATATCCTATTACAGGATAATCAACATGATATACTCTAAGATAAAAAGCAAATGCTAATACTAATAATAATAATAATAATAAAACTAAATTCTTCTTAGATTTGAAAAGTAGTTTTAAATTAAAATTCATCTTAAAATAATTTATCCTTCCAAGTCTTAGGGGTTTTATTATTAACAATTTCTAGATCAATGTGGTATCTAAATGGTTTGGTACCTCTTTCTTTTATAGAATTTATCATTTCAGATAAACCTTGGTTAAGGGTATATTTAGTTTCATAATTCAATAACTTTCTTGCTTTATCTGCAGAACATGTAGCAAGTTTAACTTCCTGAGGTCTATCTGGATAATATATAGGTTTAAGATTAAATTTAGTTAGATCTGCAATAGTTTTAGCAAGTTTATTTATAGTTACAAACTCTTCATCTGGGCCAATATTTATTATTTCACCATCTACTTTTTTGTCAAAAGCAACACGTTCTAAACATTGTATACAGTCTTGAACAAATGAAAAACATCTCTTTTGTTCACCGTCTCCATAAATGATTGGCTGCTGACCTTTTAACATACGATTAATAAATATTGAAGCAACATTACGATAAGGATCGTCATATTTTTGCCTAGGTCCAATTATATTGTGAGGTACTGCAATAACATGTTCCATTCCATGAGTTTCTGCTAAATTTTTTATAAGTAATTCGGAAGAATATTTTGCTATCCCATATGGGTCTTGAGGTTTTGGTATCATATCTTCAGTAAATGGAACTTTATTACTCCCGTATCTAGCCATAGATGAAGTAAAAACAAACCTTTTAACCCCATTTGAAACTGAAGCACTTAAAACAGAAGCAGTATTCTGATAAACATTTTTATTAACAAAATAAGGTGAAAAAACACTAAGCCCTTCATATGCTGTAGCAGCACAATGATAAACTACATCTACTCCTTTAGTTATTTTCTTCATGGAATTATAATGATTACAATCATAAGTATAAAATTCTGCACCTTTAGGAACATTATCTGTATAACCACCTATCAAACTATCAGTTCCAATAACTCTATGTCCTTCCTGTAAAAATCTATCAGCTAAATGACTTCCAAGAAATCCAGCAATACCAGTTATAAATATTGTTTTTTCCACTATCTTAATGTAAAAACCTTCTATTTAAATAACTTATTAATCGGAAATAAATTAATAAAAGATTTTTAGTGCATAACTCTTTTAAATTAATATATGTGTCTTAAATTTATGAACAAAAAAGAAATATTTATCATAACTCCTGCATATAATGAAGAAAGAAATATTTCTAAAACAATAGACTCTCTAAAAAAGGAAGGTTATACTAATATAATAATAGTAAATGATGGGTCTAAAGATAAAACTGAAGAAATAGTAAAATCAAAAAAAGTTAAAGTCTTAACTCACATACTTAATTGTGGCCAAGGTGCAGCATTACAAACTGGAATAGATTATGCATTGATAAATAATGCAAAAATAATAATAACATTCGATGGAGATAATCAACACGATGCGAAAGAAATTTCAAAATTAGTAAAACCAATTTTAAATAATGAGGCAGAAATTTGTTTAGGATCTAGATTTATGAAAAAACAAAACATACCATTATCTAGAAAAATAATCCTAAAAGGTGCAATTCTGATCATATGGGCAATGTATGGTATGAAATTAACAGATGCACATAACGGATTTAGAGCAATATCTAACTCAGCTGCAAAAAAATTTAGACTTCCAGAAGGTATGGAACATGCATCAGAAATAATCAATCAGGTTAAAAAAAATAAATTAAAATATAAAGAAGTGCCTGTTACAATAAAATATACATCAGAAAGTTTAAAAAATGGGCAAAGTAACCTAAACTCAATAAGTATATTACTAAAAATGATATTGGAGAAATTAAAATAAAATGGAAATATTTCAAATAGTGTTCATAATCTTCTCATTATTTGCAATAAGTAGAGTTTTTTTACAAATAAAAAATAAAAATCTAAAAGGAGTAGAGGCAATATTTTGGACAGTTTTATGGGTATTCATAATTTTAGTATTAATATTTCCTAATTATTTAAGCATTATTGCTAAAACATTAGGGATAGAAAGAGGTACAGATGCAATAGTATACTCCGGATTAGTCGTAATCTGCTACCTAATATTTAGAGTTTATATACATTTAGTAGACACAAATAAAAGAATAACCAAAATCATAAGGACAATTGCAATAAAAAAAGCAAAATGAATATTACTTTAATCTCTGAATATTTTCCGTATTCTGGAGCAGGAGATATAACTGGAGGAGTAGAATCTCGTTGTTTTAATATCGCTAAACAACTAGCAAAAAAACATAAAATAAATGTAATAACTTCTTGGAAAAAAAATGAAAAAAGAAATTATAACTTAAAAAATATAAACATACACAAAGTTGGAATTAATCATCCTTACAGCAATAAAGGAAACTTGATCTCTAGATTTATATTTGCGATAGCTGCATATAAAAAAGCAAAATCAATAAAATCCGATATAATAGATGGTTATAATTTCATAAGTTATCTTCCTGCTTACTTTGCATCAAAAAAAACTAACTGCAAAAACATAGCAACATATCATGAAACTTGGAAAGGAGAATGGATAAAAAATAAAGGATTTATCTCTGGTATGTTCGGAGAGGTCTGGGAGAGAGCAGTATTATCTAAAAAATGGGACAAAATAATTTCAGTTAGTAAATATACAAAAGATAGAATAAAATCTAAAACCAAAAGAGAAGATATAATCATAATCCCTAACGGAATAAATATAAAAGAATATTCAAAAATTGAAAAAAAATATGATAAACCCACAGTATGTTGTGTATCTAGGCTAACTAAACAAAAAAGAGTAAAAGACTTAATTCTTGCAATAAACAAACTAAAAAAAATAGTTCCCAACATAAGTTGCATAATAATTGGGCAAGGTCCAGAAGAAAATGAAATAAAAGAAACAATAAACAAATTAAAACTAAATGAAAATATAATTCTAAAAGGATATGTGAAAGACCATAAAGAAGTAATAAAAATTCTCAAAAAAAGCGATATTTTCTGTTTACCAAGTGTTCTAGAAGGATTTGGTATAGTGCTAATAGAATCATGTTCTGCAAATATCCCTTATGTATGTGCAGACATAGAAGTATTAAAAGAAACAACTAAACAAGGTAGGGGTGGACTATTTTTTGAAAAAGAAAATAGTAGAGACTTAAGTAAAAAATTATTAAAACTAATCTATGATCAAGATTTATATTTAAAAAAATATAATGAAACAAAAACCATCTCAAAAGAATATGACTGGAAAGAAATATCTAAGAAAATAGAAAAGATATATTTGGAGACAATATGAAAGTTTTAATCGTTACAGAATATTTTCCTCCTTTAATTTTTGGAGGCGGAGAAATAAGTGCATTCAACTTAGCTAAAGAATTAAAAGAAAATAAAATAGAAGTAGATGTGCTAACCTCAAAAAAATTTAATAAAAAAACTATAGAAAATAAAAATGGAATTAGAATATTCAGATTATTGAAAACTGGAAAAAATCCATCAAGTTTATATGAAAATATTAAAAGAATAATCTTTCTACAGCATAGTTTAAAAACTGAAATAAAAAAAATAATAAAAAAAGAAAATTATGATGTTATCCATTTTCTAAATACTACAACCATCCCTAGTTTTAAAATCAAATCAAAAGCAAAAAAGATAGCAACATTTAACAGTTACACAAATTTTTGCCCAAAAAGAAACTTGTTTTACAAAGAAAAAACATCATGTTCCGGGGCAAAATTCACAAAATGTGTTAACTGCATATCTAACTCCAAATTCATAGGCAAATATGAAATGCCAAAATACCTTAGATATAATCCTTTATTTTGGATAGCACTATACTTAGTATACAAAAAAAATAACAAAAGTTTAAAGAATATTGACAAGTATATCGCACTATCTGATTACTCCATAAAGATATTACTAAAGAATAATATAGCAAAACATAAAATACCTAAAATCCCAAACTTGTTTGATATAACCGTAAAAAAATCTGAGTTTAAAATCAAAAAAAATAAAATAAATATAAGTTATATTGGAACTTTAGAAAAAATTAAAGGGACCGAGCTATTAATCAAAGCATTCACCAAACTCAACCCAAAAAATACTTATCTTTCTATATTTGGAGAAGGATCTCAAAAAAATTATTTAAAAAAAATATCAAATAAAAATATAAATTTTTATGGTAATATAGACTACAAATATATTCCTTCAATATATGAACAATCAGACATAATAATTCAATCATCGCTATGGCCAGAACCACTACCTAGAGTTTTATTTGAAGCAACTTATTTTGGAAAACCAATTATATCTACTAATAGTGGAGGTAATGAAGAGTTTGTTAAAGATTCGATAAATGGTTTTTTAATTAAATCTCAAAAAGAATTGGAAGATAAAATGATGATACTTATAAATAATTCTCAATTAAGAAATGAGATGGGTAAAAATAGTAAAAAAATATTTAACAACAAATTCAAAAAAGACATAGTAATAAAAAAGATAATCAAGGAATATATGAAATGAAGTCAAAAAGATTACATTTAGGCTGTGGGAACAATATAAAAGAAGGATACATCAATATAGATATAGCAAACTTAAAAGGTGTAGACATAATCCAAGACCTTGAAAAATTCCCATACCCTTTTGAAGATAATGAAATCAGTGAAGTATATACTCAACACACATTGGAACATTTAAATGACTTAGTCAAAGTTATGGAAGAATTACACAGAATATGTAAAAATGGTGCAAAAATAAAAATAATAGTGCCTTATTTTTCCGGACAAGGTGCCTTTAATGATCCTACTCATAAAAGATTTTTTACATACAAAACTTTTGAATATTTTGAAGGAGGATATTATTCTTCGGCAAGATTTAAAATTAAAAAAAGAAAAATATTTTTCCTCTCCTCAAGAAAATTTATGAAAAGTAACAAACTATCATCAATTTTTGATATTTTAATAAATTTAGCGCCAATTTTTTATCAAAGATTATTTAGTTTTACCGTTCCTTCATCAGAAGTACATTTTTTATTGGAAGTAAAAAAATGAAAATATTAATGATTACGCCTACCTTTTTACCAACAAGGGGTGGAACAGAACAAATAATACTTGAAATTGCAAAAAGATTTGCAAAAACTAATAAGATATATATACTTACCCCTAAACTAAAGGGATCCAAAAAATGGGAAGTAATAGATAACATTGAAGTTTATAGGTTTCCTTTCATAAACTTACCAATACTTAACACACTATCTTCTCAGATCAGCCTAGGAACAATCTTATCAAAATTTATTAAAAAAAATAATATAGATATTATTCACATGTTTCACACATACCAACTAGGTGGGATAGTTATACCTATTAAAAAAAGATTGAAAATCCCATTAATAACTAGCCTAACTGGATGGGACACTTATGATCCAATAAAACCAATTCCAAAACTCTTCAACCCATATATAAGTTATATTATGAATAACTCTGAGTATATAACTACGATGTGTGACCATATGATTAAAAGTGCAAAAAAACAAGGATGCAAAAATGAAATAATAAAAATACCTCATGGAACAAATATGTTTAATGAAAAATCAGACCCATCCTTCGATATTAGAAAGGCCCATAACATAAAAGAAGAAGATAAAATAGTTCTGAGCATACAAAGACTATATCCAAGAAAGGGAATGGAATACTTGATAAGAGCTATACCAGAAATATTAACCAAAACAAAAAATATAAAATTTTTAATAGGTGGAAAGGGCCCTGAAAAAGAAAGATTAGAAAGATTATCAAGAAAATTAGAAATTAATGAAAATATAATATTTACTGGATTTATCCCTGACAATAGATTAAAAAATTATTATGAACAATCAGACCTTTTCACACTACCTAGTTTATATGAAGGATTTGGAATAGTTTACGTTGATTCACTAGCATGCGGCCTACCTATTGTAACTACTAAGTGCGGTGGGCCTGAAGATATTATATCTAACTATAATGGAAAGTTAGTTCCAACAAAAGATTCCAAGGCCTTGAGTAATGCAATATCTTCTTCACTACACCAGGAATGGAATAAATCAAAAATAATTAAGGAATCAAAAAAGTACAAATGGGAAAACATCATAAAGAAATACAATAATGTTTACAAAAAATTAGGTTTTTCTATATTTAATGGACCAAATAATTAAATTTCTTACCCATGCCAAATTTACTAAAATTGCAAAAAATAACAAAAGATAAACAAATTTATCAAATAACGCTGCTAAAGTTACTAAAAAATACATCATAGGAGCATCAAAACCAATCTTTTTAGCTTTTATAGTAGTATTTTTATCAAAATTTAAAATTGAATCAGTATAAAGAGTTAAAAATCTCCAGATGGTAGTACTAATAACTGCAAATAAAACTAATATTAAAATTTCTATTTTAGGAGATTTAACAAAAACACCTATAGAGATACCTATTAAAACAAAAACATCTCCAACCCTATCTAAAACTCCATCAAACCACATACCAAATTTACTCTCAACACCCTTTACTCTTGCAACTTCACCATCTGAATGGTCTAAAATTGCACTAAAAAAATAAATTAGACCACCAACTACTAAATAATTACTTAATCCTGTAGAAAAAAGATATGCTGAAAATAAAACTAAAATAAAACTAAAAAATGAGATTTGATTAGGTGTAACATTAATCTTACAAAGTAAATATGTAAATGGATAAGAAAAAAATCTAAATAATTGAGTTAAATAAGACTCACTATATGGCTTTTTTCTTAAATTCATAATCTGACTCATATCCTTATAAATCAAGATATGTTTATTTAATTTTCGATATAATCATCAATTTTTAATATAGAACATAGATAAACAACTTTTATTAATAGTTTAAAATCTAAAATTATAAAATGAAAGCTAAAAAAGTGTATATTGGGATGAGTGCAGATTTAATACATCACGGACACCTAAACATAATCAACGAAGCAAAAAAATATGGGGAAGTGACATTGGGATTACTAACTGACAAAGCGATAGCCAGCTACAAAAGATTGCCTGCCCTGACTTATGAACAAAGAAAAAAAGTAATTGAGAATATCAAGGGAATTAGCCAAGTTGTCCCTCAAGATACCTTAGATTATGTTCCAAATTTAATGAAAATAAAACCAGATTATGTTGTACATGGAGATGATTGGAAAGAAGGAATACAAAAAGAAACAAGAAAAAGAGTTTTAGACACTATTTCCTTATGGGGTGGGGAACTAATAGAAATACCATATACTCCAGGAATCTCTTCAACCCAATTACATCAACTAATTAAAAAAATTGGAACCACTCCTGAGATTAGAATGAAAAAATTAAGAAGATTATTGAATGCAAAAGAGATTATTAGATTTTTAGAAGCACATAATGGCTTAAGTGGACTCATAGTAGAAAATACAAAAATAATAAAAAATAATAAAAAAGAAGAATTTGATGGAATTTGGATAAGTAGTTTAACTGATTCAACTGCAAAAGGAAAACCTGACATAGAACTAGTTGAAAGAATGGATACCTTAAATCAAGTAATAGAAACAACTACAAAACCAATTATAGTTGATGGAGATACTGGAGGGAGAACAGAACATTTTCCATTTACAATTAGGACATTAGAACGACTTGGAGTATCTGCAATAATAATAGAAGACAAAATAGGATTCAAAAAAAATTCATTATTCGGAAAAGATGCTAACCAAAAACAAGACAGTATGGAATTGTTCAGTAAAAAAATAAAAGCAGGAAAAAAATCACAGATATCGGAAGATTTTATGATAATTGCAAGGATAGAAAGTCTAATTCTAGGAAAGGGAATAGAAGACGCAATAAAAAGATCAAAAGCATACATTTCGGCAGGGGCCGATGGAATAATGATTCATAGTAAAGAAAAAGAATCAACAGAGATATTAGAGTTTTGCAAGGAATTCTCCAAAATAGAGAATAAAGTACCATTAGTAGTAGTACCTTCCACATATTGCCATATCACAGAAAAAGAATTAAAAAAAGAGGGAATTAGTGTAGTAATTTATGCAAATCATCTTTTAAGAAGTGCATACCCTGCAATGATAAAAACTGCAGAATCTATCTTAAAAGAAGGAAGATCTTTTGAAGCTAACAATAAAATATGTATGCCTATCAAGGAGATAATAAACTTAATTCCAGAACACAAATGATAAATATAAAAGAATTTTATAATATTTTAAAGAAAAATGGGATAGAATTTTTCACAGGGGTCCCAGATTCCTTACTGAAATCATTTTGCGCATATCTTCAAGATAATGTAGATAAACAAAACCATATAATTGCTGCAAATGAAGGAAATTCTATAGCATTAGCTGCAGGATATCACTTATCTACTAAAAAAATTGGACTAGCATACTTACAAAATTCTGGACAAGGAAACGCAATAAATCCTTTAAGCTCATTAACTGACAAAGAAGTTTATAGCATCCCATTATTATTAATGATAGGGTGGAGGGGGGAACCAGGATTAAAGGATGAGCCACAACATATAAAACAAGGAAAAATTACTTTAAGATTATTAGAAGATTTAGAAATACCTTACAAGATAATATCGTCTGAAACAAAGGAAATTTCTAAAATTATAACCGAAGCAGTAAATTATTCTGAAAAGAATAATTCTCCTTATGCATTAGTAATTAAAAAAAATACTTTTGAACAATATGAATTACTTGAAGAATCGCCAAAGAAGTATAACCTTTCAAGAGAAGAAGCATTAACTGAAGTTGTTAAAGGTTTAAATAAGGAAAACGTAATAGTTTCTACTACGGGAAAACTATCTAGAGAGTTATTTGAGTTTAGAGAAAAAAACTATCAAAAACATGAAAATGATTTTTATACAGTTGGATCAATGGGGCACACATCTTCAATTGCATTGGGCATAGCTTTACAAAAAAAAGACAAAAGTATATTCTGTTTAGATGGTGATGGATCTTTAATCATGCATATGGGGGCATTAGCAACAATAGGATCAATTTCTCCAACTAATTTTAAACACATAATTTTTAACAACGAATCACATGATTCAGTAGGTGGTCAACCAACATCTAGCAGATATATAGATCTCCAAAAAATTGCAAGAGCCTGTAATTATAAACATACTCTAGAAGCAAAAAATAAACAGGAATTAAAACATAATTTAAAATTTTTAAAGGAAAAAAATGGGCCAATACTATTAGAAATAAAAATAAGAAAGGGCAGTAGGAATGATTTGGGAAGACCAAAAACCTTACCAATTGAAAACAAAAAATCATTCATGAAATTTTTAAAAAAATAAAATGCAAAAAGAATATTTTGGAACAGGAAGTATACACCATTTAGAGGATATCTTAAAAAAGGAGAATTCTAAAAATATTTTTTTAATTACTGGTAAAAGATCATACAGCAAAATAAAACAAAAATTAGAAAATATTTTATCCAGTTATAATTTTACTCAATTTAACAATTTTTCAAAAAATAACAAATTAAAAGATATAGAAAAAGGAATTAAAGAATACAATAAAAAAGATTATGATATGATTATTGCAATTGGCGGAGGTAGCGTGATAGATATAGCAAAATCGATAAATATTCTAGCTTATCAAAAAGAAAACCCAATAAGTTATATTCTAAAAAATAAAAGTCTAATTAAAAAAAACAATAAATTAATTGCAATCCCCACAACTTCGGGAACTGGAAGCGAAGCAACTCAATTTGCTACAGTGTATATTGGAAAAAATAAACATTCATTAAATAACAAAAAGATATTACCAGATTATTCCATAATTGATCCTGAATTAACATTTAATCTGCCACCACATATCACTGCAAGTACTGGAATGGATGCATTAAGTCAGGCCATAGAGAGTTACTGGTCAATTAAATCTACAGAAGAATCTAAAATGTATGCAAAAAAAGCAATAACTCTAACTATAGAAAACATTGAAGATGCAGTAAACAATCCAAGTAAGAAAAATAGGATTATGATGTCAAAAGCATCTAACTTAGCAGGAAAAGCAATAAATATATCTCAAACTACAGCATGTCATTCAATCTCCTACCCATTAACTTCCTATTTTGGGATCCCTCATGGACATGCAGTTTCATTAACCCTAGGAGAAATATTTGAATATAATTTAAAAACAAACTCTAAGGATTGCGAAGATATTCGGGGTTTAAAATATGTAAAACAAACTATGGACAAATTAAAAGATTTAACAAAATTCAAAAATCCTAGGCAAGACTTAAAAAAATTATTAAAAAAAATTAATTTAGAAACTTCACTAAATAGTCTAAAAATTAATACAAAGAAAGATATTGATATCATTATAAACAATGGATTTAACAAAGACAGAATGAAAAATAATCCAAGAAGAATCAAAAAGCAAAACTTAATCGAGATATTAAAAAAAATATATTAATTGTAATCCTCTGAGGTACGTGAAAAAAATTTCCAAGTCAGATCCTTAAATAATTCTTTGTCTTTGTTGATTTTTAAGAAAGAAATTTCTTTTCTTTTTTTAAAAACTAATTTTAAGTTTAAACACAACCACAGATATGCCTTAATTCTCATAAAAATATCTCTAGGTTGTAAAATATTTATAACAAATATTCTTAAAATTAAAAATGGAATAATCCTAAGAGTATTAAAAAGATTATAAAAAGTAAGTAAATTCATAATCATATTTCTCTCACCTAAAAATGCCGCATGTTTATTGAAAGTTTTATTTTCCTTACGTGTAACATTATGATGATGGTTAAATACAGACTTAATGGCAGTCTTAATCTTATATCCTTTACATTTTATAATCCATCCCAGTTTAGTATCTTCCCCGTAGATAAAATAATCTTTATCGAATGGGATCCCAATAAGTTCTCTCCTGTATGCAAAACAAGCACCTTTTATACTTCCAGAATCGATAATTTCTAAATCTTTTAATTGCTTTTTTCTTTTTTGTTTAACCCCATACTGAAGCACATTCATTTTAACCTCAAAATTTTTAAAATAATTTATACTTATTCTTTTGCCATTCCTAATCTCATGTGAATTAACTGCACCAACATCCTCATCCTCTTTTAAGGGTTTGATAAGCTCATTTAACCAGTTTTGTTCTACAGTAGTATCATTATTCAAAATAACAATATATTTACCCTTACTTTTTTTTACTCCAAGATTATTTCCACCAGCATACCCCAAGTTTCTATTAGAAGCTATAATCTTAACTTTTCCATTTTTTCCAAAGTTATCCCTATACTTCCTAATTGAATCGTCTTTAGACCCATTATCTACTATAATGACCTCAAAACTTCCAGTTTGCTGAAGAACAGACCTTACACAAGGAATAGTATAACTAGGCTGATTCCATGTCACAATGATTATTGATACTTCTGGATTCATCTTCAAAAGCTATACCTTAAATTTTATAAGTTTATTCAAAAACAACCATGAATCTCTATATAATAAACGTTTTAAATTAATCTAATGAATGAAGATAATAAAAATGTCAAGAATAAATGTAATCTTAAACTATCAAAACAGTTTACACAAAAGAATTAAGGAGTTCATAAATCTAGATAACTTAACAATTAGCAGCAAATTATTTTTCCCAATGATAGATACAACAAAAAATGACCTAACTCATCTTCTAAAAGAAATAAAAACTATAAACAAAGAATATAACAACATATTAAGATACAGTTATGTGATAGTCAAATCTAATAAAAACAAAAATCTCAGTTCTAAGAAATATTCAAAAATAATTAGCTTACTAATACAAGAATTTTATGAGCAAATTATTACATTAAACCTATCAAAAACAAAAAAAATAATTAATAAAAAAGATATAATAAACTACTATGACTGGAAAAATAGAACAAATGATAAAGAATTTTTAAAACCCATATTCAAAATAGAAGAAAAATCTAAAGATTTATCAAAGTGGGTAGATGGAATTTATTTACAGGGAAGTATGTCTACCTTAGATTACTATAAAGGGTTTAGTGATCTTGATACACTGATTATAATAAAAGAAAAAACCACTTGGAAATGGAAAAAAATAATTAGTTTAAGGAAAGAAGTTGCCAAACTAAGATCCAAATTCTATACTCTAGACTCAGCACAACACCATGGTTTTTCAATAATTCTGGAACAAGAAATGAAAAACTATCCTCAAAATTATTTTCCAATAAACCTATTCAAACATTGTATTGCAATAACTAACCGAAAAAAGGAATTAAAATTTGATGTATTAGATGATTTTGATGAAAGAAAAAAAATATTTTTAAAATTTACAGAATATTTTAACAAAGTAAAAAATAATAAAATAAAAATAAAAAATAAATATCAATGGAAACTATTTTTATCTAAACTCTTATTACTTCCAACACTATATCTTCAAGCTAAAGGACACCATATTCATAAAAAAAAATCTTTCAATACAGCTAAAAAAGAATTTACTGATTATTGGGAACCAATAGATTTGGCAACAGAAATAAGGAAAAACTGGAAAGAAGAGAATAAACTTTTAAAAAAAATATTAAAAGTAATGGCAAAATTAGGGAATCCACACCTACCATCTTTGATAACATACTTACAACCTATTAAGTTAGATAAACAAAAGAAAAAACTAATCATAGCTTCAGATAGCTTAGCAACAAAGATGGAAAAAAAATTAAGAAAGGAGAAATAATGAAAATTTTTAATGATATTCAAAAAGATAACTTCACCTTTAGAGATGTTCCAAAAAAACGTAATAATCTTGATTATGATAAAGCAAAAAAAGATTTCATTAGATATGTTTCAAAATCTAAAGATGTTAGTGCAATATACCAAATCGGTGAAGTATCAAGACTAGGTATGTCTGACTTAGATTTTATAGTTGTACTAAAAAATAAAATTGTAGATACAAAAAATACCATAACTTATATCGAAAAATCAATGAAGACCCATCCTTACTTGATTATGCACCATCCTTTAATGATAAGTGAAAAAAACTTTTCAGAATTAAATTACTTATTCCCAGTATTCTCTATAAAAAAGTTGCATGGGAATAGCATAAAAATAAAAAAAATAAAAAATAAAAAAATAATCTCTACAATAATATTAACTGACTACATAAATTTTCACTGGCCAAGAGAGTTTACAAGATACTTTTTAGAAAAGAAAATAAAAACAAATAATAAATATTCATATATTTTTAAAGAAATATCTAAACTTTTTGGTATAAATTTAGGAAAATTGGAAATTCCTATACGGAATGTATTATCTAGACTTAATTCCATGAAATATCCTTTGCACCTATTGAAAGAAATAACAAACAAAAAGTACCCAGAATGGGAAAAACACATGCTCAGTATAGACAAATTAAGAAGAGATTGGTTTAAACTAGGTCCCAAAAAATATGACACTCTTATCAAAATTATGAAAAAAAACATAATTTTTAATTATTTCTTAATAGAAGAATTAAAAAAAGAATATAAAAAAAATAAATTCATTAACTCAAACTTAAAAATAGCCATTTTTATCGAAAAAGAACACAGCTGTATATTCTTGAAAAAATGGGATTCAAAAGATTCATTCGAAAAAACTAACCGAATCTATAAAAAAACAAAAGAAATAAATTCAGTATTACCTATAGAATTTTTTTACCAAAGAATTTACCTTGACTATTTAATAAAACATAAATCTTTAAAAAATTTTAAGATTAAAAAGGAATATCTGAAAGTATTAAATAAAAGATTTAAGCTATATAGGGAAGAAATAGATTTTCTTAACAAAAATAAGTTTTATTTTAAACCAATCATGAAATTTGATTATTTAATTACTAAATCATTTGCACATAAATTATTTTTAGTAATAAGCAAATCTATAAGGAGAGCAAAATTAAAAAATGCAATTAAAAAAGGAATTATACAGTAAATTAGAAGATTTTTTTGATAAACTTTCCACCAAGAAAATCGGAGAAATTAAATTCTCAGAATATTTCAAACATGATGGATACTCTATTTGGGATAATTTCTATAGGAGAAGATTTGCAAGAAATATGTTACCCCCTGGTTTTAATAATTTTGATTCTACAATTATAAAACTAATTAGAAAAAAACATTCAAAAAGAAAAAGATTAAAAAATTATTTAAGAAGGAAAGGAATTTTATTTAATGAAATTGGAAAAATAATACTATCTAAACTAACAGAAAAAAGATTAAATAAAAATATGAACTCAAACCTCTTATTTCAAATACACACTAATGCAATATCTTTCACCAAGCATAAACATAAAATAGACAGAATAGAAGAAGTATTAAACTTGATAGATAAGGAAAAAACTTTAAAAAAAAATATGGTCATAATCAGTCCCTTATCTGAAAAAATTTCCTTTTCCATATTAAAGCATAAAAATTTATTAAACAGTTTTGTTGGCTTAAAAGAAATTAAAAAAGCTAAATTAGCTTCTAAAATAATATCTAATAACTGGAAAATAGTTAATAAAAAAATAAGATTTTCTGGATTAAATAAACAAATATTTAACATATATCATGATTCATTTAACTTCTTTTTTTCAAAAGAAATGATATTTATTACCATATTATACTATGAAACTTTCAAAAAAATATTAAAAATTAATAATACTAAAGGATCAATCCTCTATGCCCCAAATAATATAACTGATAGGTGTCTAGTATACTCCTCAGATAAATTAAATATTCCAAGTATAACTATCTCTCACGGAATCGGACTTACAGGATATAGATGGGATTTACCAAATACACATCACATTCTTACAGCAGGCGAATTACAAAAAAAAATGTTCATAGCTAAAGGTGCAAATAAAAACCAAATAAGAGTAGTTGGAAGTATTTTTAACAATAAACTCATAAGATTTTCAAAAACAGAAGATAAAAAAAAGAAGAAAAAATATATCTTATTCAGCACCTCTCCTATGGTTGAAGAAAACGTAATTTCAAAAGATAAATACTTCAAACACATATCTAAATATCTAGAAAAATTATCAAAAATAGAGGGATATGACATAATCATAAAACCACATCCTCTTGAAAAAAATATAGTAGAATACTCGAAAATAATTAAAAATAAAAATTTAACAAACTTCAAGATAAAAAAGGCAAAACTAGGAAAAAAACACCTATACTCTTTAATCAAAAACTCAGATATGTTAATAACATTTTACTCTTCAGTAATATGGGAAGCTAGTATTCTAAAAAAACCAGTAGTACTTATAGATATTTATCCATGTGAGATGATAGATAAGGATGGAGTTTTTCACAAAAACAGCAAAGGAATCCCTAAAATTAAAAAACCAGAAGAATTATACAAAGAAAGCAAAAAAATTCTATTTAATAAAAGATATAAAGAGAAATTAAACAAGGAGAATAAGGAATTTATAAAAAAATATTGCTATAAATTAGATGGAAAGACAACAACTAGGATCATAAAGGAAATAAAGGACATAATAAAAAACTATGAAAGATAAAGAAATAAAAAAAGAAAATACTAGTAACATAAACAAAAATACACCTATAGAAAAAATATTATCTACAGACAATGAAATTTTAAGCAAGATCATGGGAAGGTATGGCCTTTACTGTTCAATGTGTAGAAGGAGAAGCTGGAAAGAAACACTTGGTGAAGCTATGGAGACCCATGGTCTGTCTAATGAACAAAAAGAAAAACTAGTAATAGAACTAAACCAAATTATAGAGGTAAAACTATGAAATTTCTAATAGCAGGATTAGGATCTATGGGAAAGAGAAGAATAAGAAATTTAAAATTCTTAAAACAAAACAACATAATTGGATTTGATATAAGAGAAGATAGGCGTAAGGAAGTAGAGAGCATGGGGATAAAAACATTTGATAATTTTCAAAAAGCCATGAGTAAAGACCCTGATGCTGTAATTATATCTACACCTCCTCAACATCATTCAGAGTATGCAAAAAAATCATTAGAAGCAAATAAACCTTTCTTTACAGAACTAAATATAATCAATAATGGATTAGACAAAGTTGTTAAATTAGCAAAAGAAAAAAATATACTTGCTGCAGCATCACATGATATGAGGAACTTAGAATCAATTAAAAAGATTAAACAGATAATGGACAAAAAAACAATAGGAAATGTTTCCTCATTTAATTATCATGTTGGACAGTATCTTCCAGATTGGCACCCTTGGGAAAATTTTAATGAATTTTTCATGTCAGATAAAGAAGTTGGAGGCTGTAGGGAAATAATACCTGGAGAACTTACTTGGCTAACTTGGATTTTTGGAAAAATATACAGTTTAAACTGTATGAAAGGTAAATTTTCAACACTAGATATAAACTATGAGGACACATATAATATAAGTTTAAGATTTGAACATACCTTAGGAAATATCATAGTTGATGTTATTTCAAGAATTCCTGAAAGATCATTAAAGATAATTGGGGAAAAAGGAACAATCATATGGGATAAAAAAGAAAATCAAGTCAAAGTTTATACAACTAAAGACAAAAAATGGAAAAAGTATAGTGAAGAAACTGGAACTATTGAAAAAGGATACATCCATAAGGAAGAACCCTACATTGAAGAAATGAAAAGTTTTATTTCTGCACTAAACAATAAAACAAAATATCCTTATCCTTTAGAAGAAGATCTTTATAATCTAAAAATTTTAGAACTAATTGAAGAAAGTTCTAAAGAAAAAAAACAAATATCAGTAAAAAATGGAAAAAAATAAAGTATTAGCAGTAATACCTGCAAGGGGCGGATCAAAAGGAATTCCTAGAAAAAACATTAAAAAGTTTAATAAAAAACCACTTATAGCCCATACTATAGAAAAATCCCTCAAATGTAGATCAATAGACAAAACTATAGTATCAACAGATGACTTGGAAATTGCAGAAATATCTAAAAAATATGGTGCAGAAGTACCATTTATTAGGCCAGAACACTTAGCTACAGATAGTGCATCATCAATGGAAGTAGTAAGACATGCAACTAAATTCCTTGAAAAAAATGGGGAACATTATGAGTATATAATTTTATTAGAACCGACAAGCCCACTAAGAAGTATTGAAGATATTGAAAATGCAATTAAAGAAATAAAAAAAGAGGATGTCAACACAGTAGTAGGAGTTACACCTTTTGAAATAGATAACTCAGACATAATGGTTAAAAAATTAGATGGATATATTGAGCCATATGAAAACACAGAAAAATTAAACAGTAGAAGACAAGATGATAAGTTTAATAAATTAATAATAAATGGTGGTGTATATGCTATAACTTATAACACCTTATTTGACCCAAACACAAAAATATTTAATCCATATGGGGAAAACAGTCACTTAAAAACAAAAATAGTTTTGATGCCAAAAAAAAGAAGTATAGAAATAGATGATATTATTCAATTCAAGTTAGCAGAACTAATTATGAAGGAGGAAACTCAAGATGGATGAATATTTAAAAAATTATAATTACAAAAAATCTGAAGAAATATTTTCTGAAGCAAAAACTACGATCCCTGCACAGTGCCATACCTTAAGCCATGGATCTACTCAATACGTATCAAACTCATCTCCTAAATTTTTAGAAAGGGGAGAGGGTTGTTATGTCTGGGATGTAGATGGGAATAAATTCCTAGATTTAGCACCAGGAGGATTTCCTGCAATTTTAGGATATAATAATGAAGAATTTAACAAAGCAATAACTAATCAGTTAAAAAAAGGATTACTTTTTCCAATGCCAAGCCCTATAGAAAATGAGGCTGCAAAAAAACTAATTGAAAATATTCCTTGTGCTGAAAGAGTTAAATTTGCAAAAAATGGATCAGATGTAACAACTATGGCAATAAGATTAGCAAGAGCAGTAACTGGAAGAAAAAAAATAGCAGTCGGAGGATATCATGGATTTCATGATTGGTTTATAGGGACTACGAACAGGAAAAAAGGGATACCAAATGAGATAAGAGAATT
Source organism: Candidatus Woesearchaeota archaeon (assembly GCA_964408705.1). GTDB lineage: Archaea > Nanobdellota > Nanobdellia > SCGC-AAA011-G17 > PNOQ01 > CAYFNK01. The sequence continues at coordinate 43,156 of CAYPAI010000003.1, read as the reverse complement.
AACTTTAAAATTTGAGTACAATAACTTAGAATCTTTAAAAAAACTATTTAGAGAACATCCAAATGAGATAGCCGCAGTAATATTGGAACCAGTACAGCTTTCTGAACCCAAAGATAATTTCTTACAAAAATCAAAAGAATTGACACACAAACATGGTGCAATATATATATTTGATGAAATTATAACTGGATTTAGATTTAGTTTAGGGGGTGCACAAAAATATTTTAACGTAACTCCAGACTTAGCAACATTTGGAAAAGCAATAGGTAATGGGATGCCGATATCTGCATTAGTTGGAAAGGCTGAACTAATGGATAATTTTACTTTCGATGGAGTATTTTTTTCATCAACTTTTGGAGGAGAATGCGCATCATTAGCTGGAGCAATAAAATGTATAGATTTAATTAAAAAAAATAACATAATAGATCATATATGGCATATGGGTTCTAAACTCAAGGACGGATTTAACAAAAAATCAGAAGAATTAAACTTGAAAAATTATTTTTGGTGCGAAGGATATGCTCCTTGGACAGATATAGAAGTGGACAGCAATGATTTAGATATCGAAAATCTTGAGTTTAAAAGTTTATTTCAGCAAGAATGTATGAAAAGGGGACTTTTGGCAGGATTATACCATGCACCATGCTACGCCCATAATGAAAAAGACATAGATTTAGCATTAAAGATATATGGTGAAGCCATGGTTTCAATGAAATGTTTAATGAAAGATGAAAACATAAAAAAACACCTCACAGGAGATTCAATAAGACCTGTATTCAGAGAGAAAAAATGAAGATTAATTATGGATGCGGGAAAGAAAAATTAAAAGAATATTTAAATGTAGATATAACTAAAGAAGTAAATCCTGATAAAGTTGTACCCCCTCTACCTAAACTACAACCTTTCAAAAATAAAGAGTTTAGTGTGGTATACTGCAAAAGCGTAACACCATATATAAAAACTTCTGAGATCATACCAAGTTTGAAAGAACTATGTAGGATTGGACAAAAAGTAATAATAAACTTCACACCTTTGATTTATAGGTCGACAGTAATATTTGAAAAGGATATCTCTTCAATGGGATACTCTATAACTGATTTAAGAAATTTAGACAAGAGAAGAAAAAAGAAGAATGATTGGATAAATAGAGACTATAACCTAAAAATAAATAAGATATGGTTTAATTTAAACTTTGATAAATATTTTCCAATAAATTTAATTAAAAAATTAATAAATAAATCAGAAAGAATGCAAACATATTATGAAAAAAGCTTTCTTATGTTTATGTTTCCACCAAACTCAATCTGGATGGAAATAGAAGAATACAACCAAAATAACAGTTCTTAATCTTTTTTTCACAAGACTTATAATGCCTATAATGGGAGTATAATCTACTATGTTATCTGAAGATAATAGCTGTTTTATTATTGCTGAAGCAGGAGTTTGTCACGACGGTAGTTTAGATAAAGCTAAACTATTAGTAGATATTGCTAAAGACTCTGGAGCAGATGCAGTTAAATTTCAAACATGGATCACTGAAGAGTTAATTATTCCTAACACTAAAAAAGCAGATTATCAAAAAGAAAGAACAAGTTCTAATGAAAGCCAATTTGATATGATAAAAAACTTAGAACTCACTTACAAAGACTTTGAAAAATTAAAAAGATATTGTGAAGAAAAAAATATATTATTTTTATCTACTCCAGATGAAGAAAAAAGTGCAAAATTTTTAATAGAAGAACTAAACTTACCTATAATCAAAATTGGCTCAGGAGAATTAACAAACATAGGTTTTTTAAAATATGTTGCAAGTTATCAAAAAAAAATAATTATTTCTACTGGAATGAGCAATATTGAACAAATAACAGATATTCAAAAAAAAATTAGTAAAATAAATAATAACTTAATTTTTCTCCATTGTACAAGTGAATATCCTACTAAATATGAAGATGCAAATTTAAATTCAATGCTAACTATAAGGGAAAAAACTGGAGGAATAGTAGGATACTCGGACCACACTTTAGGCATTGAATGTTCACTTGTAGCCGTATCACTCGGAGCAAAGATAATAGAAAAACACTTTACCCATGATCCATTAGCAGATGGGCCAGATCATAAATTTGCACTATCTTCTTCTCAATTAAAGGAATTAGTGCTTGAAATTAGAAAATTAGAAAAAATACAAAACAAGAAAGAATATGTAAAAAACAAAATTGGAACTAAATTCTATGACCTAATAAGGGGTTCTTATGATAAAATACCTACTAAGACAGAACTAAAAAATAAAAAAGTCCTTCAAAAGTCGATAGTATCTAGCTTCAATTTAGAAAAAGGAGATACACTAACTAAAAATAACACATCTATGAAAAGAGCAGATGGTAAGGGTATCAGACCAGAAGAAATTAAGAAAATTTTAGGTAAAAAAACCAAAAAAAGTATACAAAAAAATAAAATAATAGTTATGGAAGATTTAGAATGAGAAAAATAGCTTATGTTACAGGATCAAGATCTGAGTTTGGATTAATGTTACCCACCTTACAACAGATAAATCAAAATAAGAACCTAGAATTACAACTTATTGTAACTGGAACACATCTAACTAATAAACTTGGAATCAAAATTTTGGAAAAAACAAAATTACCTATTTTTAAAAAAATTAGAGGATCAGTAAACATCTCCCATAAGGGATTAAACACTTCAGTTTTTACAGGAGAATTATTGATTGAACTATCAAAAACCTTTGAAGAAATAAAACCAGATTTGATTTTGATAGAAGGAGATAGATATGAACAATTAGCAACTGCAATAGCAGGAATGCATCTTAATATTCCTTTAATCCACATTTCAGGGGGAGACATATCAGGATCTATAGATGATAGAATTCGCCATGCATTAACTAAACTTTCCCACATACACTTTCCAGGAAGTAAAAAAAGCAAACAAAGAATAATCAAGATGGGAGAGGAAAAGTGGAGAATCCATATGATAGGAACTCCTTTGTTTAATAAAATAACAAAAAAAGAAAAATTAGAAAAAATTTTAAAAATAGATTTATCCAAAGAGATTATCTTAGTATTGCAACACCCAGTTTTTTCTGAAATAAAAAAATCTAAAAAACAATTAGAAGAAACCCTAAAGTCAATAGAAAATCTTAACCTAAAATCAATAATCATCTATCCCAATGGTGAACCTGGCTCCAAAGAAATGATTGATTTAATTGAAGAGTATAGTTCAAAAGATAATTTTATAGCTTTTCAGAATTTGAAACCATCCACATATTTGGGCCTACTAAAGAATTGTTCAGCTATAGTTGGGAACTCAAGTTCTGGAATAGTTGAAACTCCTCAATTCAAGACCCCTTGCATCAATATAGGAAATAGACAAAGAGGCAGAGAACAAGGAAATAATGTATTAAATGTTAAACATAATCAAAAAGAAATAACTAGAGCTATACAAAAGGCAATAAATAAAAATTTTATAAAAAAACTAGAAAATTTGAAAAATCCTTATAAGTCAAAAAATTTTGAAGGAAAAATATGTAAAATCTTAGAAAAAATAGAATTAAACAAAAAATTAATAGATAAAAAAAATGATTACTAATCTTAAAAAAGAGATTGGAGGAGATTTTAAGATAAAACTTCCAATCTTTACTAAAAAAATAAAAAATATCCATCCAAAAATGATATTATTATCTAATGGAAGGGATTGTATAGATTACATAATAAAATCTCAAAATATAACTTTTAAATCAAAAGTTTTAGTCCCTTCATATTTATGCGACTCAATACTGGAACCATTAAAAAAAAATAATATAGGCTATAAATTCTATAAACTTAATAATAACTTGGAACCAAATTTAACAGATATTAAAAATAAACTAAAAGATAAATCAATAAAATTACTTTTTTTAATTAATTATTTCGGAAAAATTCAACCAAAAATAAAAGAAATAAAGAAAGTTTGTGAAAAAAGAAAGATTAAACTAGTTGAAGACAATGTACAATCATTTATCTCTTCCCATATTAAATATGGTGATTTTAATTTCAATAGTTATCGAAAGTTTTTACCAGTCCCAGATGGGGCATTCTTAATTGGAGATTTTAAAAAAAAGATATTACCAAACACACATACAAATAAATTTTATAAAACAAGATTATATGCAGGAATCTTAAAACTAGTAGGTTTTAAAAAACTAGCAAGAAAACTGATAATCAGATCAGAAGAAAAATTAATCAATAACTATAGGAGACCTAAACCTATATCCAAAGTATCAAAATATATCATAGAAAGAACTAATTTTAATGAGATCCACCTAAAAAGAAAAAAAAATTATAACTACGTCTTATCACAAATAAATCGAACTAATAAATTAAAACCAGTAATAACTAATCTAACTAATGAAGAATGCCCCTTAGGATTTCCAGTTTTGTTTCAGTCTAATGAAGTTAGAAATGAAATAAGACAAAAATTAATCCAAAATAAAATATACCCCCCTATTCACTGGGCCCTTCCAGAAGAGATAAACTGTAAGGAATTCGAAAACTGCTGGAAAATATCAAAAACAATATTAACAATACCTATTGACCAAAGATACTCTCAAAAAGATATAAAAAAAATTATGGAGATAATATTAAAAAATGTTTGAGTCTAAAATAATTGACATTGAAAACACTAAAGAATGGAATAAACTTCTTTCTAAAATCAAAGATAAGGATGTATATTTTACACCAGAATATTTAAAAATATACAATGATAATTATAACAAACATATCGATGAAAACTTTTGTGGAAAACCAATCTTATTATTCTTTGGAAATAAAAATGAGTTTATACTTTTAAGTTTGATTAAAAGGGAAATAAACCTGAATGGAAAAAAGTATTATGATTTGATCTCTCCTTATGGTTATTCAGGACCTTTATCTAAATTTGGAAAAAATAAAGAAAAATTATTAGAATATTTCAAATTAGAATACTCCTCTTTATGTAAGAAGAAAAGGATTGTTACAAGCTTCATAAGATTTCATCCTTTAATAGAAAACCATAAGATATACTCAAGATTATATAAACTAAAAAAACAAAATAAAACAGTATATGTAGACTTAACCCAAGAACATATTTTAATGGAGCTAAATAAAAAAACTAGAAATTTAATTAGAAAAGCCATTAAAAAAAATGTTAAAATAAGATTTTCAAAAGACAAGAAAGACCTAAAAAATTTCACAAAATTGTATCTATCTACTATGAAGAAAAATAAAGCAAATTTAAAATATTTATTCCCGATTAAATTTTTTGAAAACCATCTAAAATTTTTAAAAAACAAAATTTCAATAATAATAGCAGAACATAATGGCCAAATGATATCTGCAGCATTATTTATTCAGATGGATAAATTTATCAATTATCATTTTGCCGGTTCAGATAAAACATACTTAAACTTATCACCAAATAATTTAATAATTTGGGAGGCAATAAAGATGGGTAAAAAAAATAAAAATAAGTTCCTTCATTTGGGGGGTGGATTGAATGATGGTGATTCATTATTTAAGTTCAAAAAAAGTTTTTCTAAGTTAAGGAGAAGGCTTTATACTGCAAATATAATTCACGATAATAAAACTTATAAAAGACTATGCGCTCTCAGAGACTCGGTAGACGGGAATAACAAAAGCAAAGTAAACGATAATTTTTTCCCTTATTATAGGAGATAAATAATGAACTGGAAAATACCTTTATTCAAAATGCATTATGATGAAGAAGACATTTCTTCAGTAGAAAAAGTTCTAAGAAGGGGTTCATTTTGGGCAGATGGTCCAGAAATAAAAGAATTTGAAAATAAAATTGGAAAATTATTAGACATGCAAAATGTACTTGCATTTAACTCTGGAACCTCAGCATTACATACTTTATTATTAGCTCATGATATAGAAGAAAAAGAGATTATAGTGCCTTCTTTTACATTTATAGCGACATCTAATGCAGTACTTCTTGCAAAAGGTATACCCATCTTTGCAGAATCTGAAACAGAAACTTTGGGTTTAGACTTTGAAGATGTAAAAAGAAAAATAAGTGATAAAACAAAAGCAATAATATTAGTACATTTTCAGGGTTGTCCTGCAAGAGACACAATAAAACTAAAAAAATTAGCAAAAGAAAAAAATATACTTTTAATTGAAGATGCAGCACAAGCATTTGGTGCAAAAATTGAAGAAGAGCACGTTGGAACATTGGGAGATAGTTCAATATTTAGTCTTTGTCAAAATAAAATAATCACAACAGGTGAAGGTGGAATTGCACTAACTAAGTCTAAAAAAATATATGAAAAGATGAAACTAATAAGATCCCATGGGAGATTTGAAGAAAAGCATGGAGATTATTTTTCTAACATTAATGAAAACGAATATACTACTATTGGATATAATTTTAGGCTACCGACAATAAATGCAGCACTAGGAATAAGTCAATTAAATAAATTAGACAAGATAATAAAAAAAAGAAATGATATTGCAAGTTACCTTAACCAAGAATTATCCAAGATAAATGACATAATCTTACCAATAGCACCTAAAAACCATTTTAATGTATATCAGATGTATACAATTATTTTAAAAAATAATGAACAAAGAAATAACCTTCAAAAGTTCTTAGAACAAAAAGGAATAATGACTAAAGTATATTTTAATCCAATTCACTTAAGTAAATTATATCAAAAAGAGCTAAATTTGGCTAAAGGACACCTACCTAACACAGAAGATATTGCAAACAAAGTTTTAACATTACCTATGCATGTAGAACTAAAAAATGAAGAATTAAACTATATGGTTGAGAGTATAAATGAATTTTTTAAAGAAAAATATATTCAAAAATAAAGAAATCCTTGTTACAGGAGGATGTGGATCAATAGGGTCAGAGATAGTTAGGCAATTAATAAAACATAAACCAAAACTTATTAAAATATTTGATAACGACGAAGCAAAAATGTTCGAAATACAGCAGGAATTAAATAATTTCAAAAAAGCAAGATACTTAATAGGAGATATTAGAGATGAAACGAGATTAAAAGTTGCAATGAAAAATACGAATATAGTATTCCATTGCGCTGCATTAAAACACGTACCTCTGTGTGAGTATAATCCTTATGAAGCAGTAAAAACTAACGTGATAGGAACTCAGAATGTAATTAAAATATCTAGAGAAGAAGAAATAGATAAAGTAGTTTTTATAAGTACAGATAAGGCAGTAAATCCAATCAACACAATGGGTGCAACCAAACTATTGAGTGAAAAATTAATAATAAATGATATCGGATCCTACAAGACAAAATTTTGTTGTGTAAGATTTGGAAATGTATTAAACTCCAGCGGATCTGTAATTCCTACTTTCATAAATCAAATAAAAAAAGGTAAACCCATAACAATAACATCAACAGATATGACTAGATTTTTTATGTCAATAAAAGAAGCAACCAATCTTGTCTTAAGGGCAGCAGAAATTTCTAAAGGTAGAGAAATTTTTATACTAAAAATGAAAAGTTTAAGAATTATAGATCTAGCTAAAGCTGTAATAAATAATATGAACATCTCCTCAGAGAATAATAGGTCAAGGATAAAAATAACTGGAGTAAGACCAGGAGAAAAGTTACATGAAATACTACTAACTCAAGAAGAATCAAGAAATGTTAAAAACTTAAAAGATATGTTTGTATTGTACCCTGGACATTTTAATCCTCATGAGATTGAGAAAGGATTTGAATCAAAAAATCAAAAAACTGAATATGACTCAAGAAGTTCCAAACATTTAACAATACTTGAAATAATGAGAATGATCAAACCATATACAAATGAATAAAAAAAAATTAATAATATTAGGCCTAGATGGGGCAACTTGGAATGCAATAGATCCTTTAATCGAATCAGGCGACTTAAAATTCTTTAATAAGCTAAAAAAAGAAAAAGCATGGGGAAAACTAAGAAGTGTTATATTACCAATTACAGCAACAGCATGGCCAGCAATATTTACAGGTAAAAACCCTGGTAAACATGGGGTGTTTGATTTTTGTTCAATAAATAATTATAAACCTGGCCATTATGTATGCTCAAGCGATATAAAATCTAAATTTTTATGGGAATATCTTCAAGAATCAGATCTAAAATGTGGACTTATCAATATACCTTTATCTTCTCCTTTCAGATCTGAAATAAGCTTTGGTGAAGGAGACCATTTAAGAAAAGATTGGTTCAATTTCTCATGGCCAGAAGATACAACTGCAGGATTAAATTCAAGAAACCCTATGTTTAATCAAAGATTATTAGATCTTCTTGACTTAAGATTTGATCAATTAGATTATATACTAAAAAATAAAAAGTTTAATTTATTATCTATGAACATTTATGTAAATGATCCAATATTACACTTTAGGTGGAATCATAAAGAATTTATAAAAACTGCACTTAAAAAAATAGACAGTAGATTAGAAAAATTTGTAAAAAAATTAGATAAAGATACTTGTTTAATCATTGTTTCAGATCATGGGATGACAAAACTAAAGAAAAATTTTAATATAAACAACTGGTTAGAAGAAAAAGGATATTTAACTTTAAAAAAGAAAGCAAAGCCCAGTATTTTGGCAAAATTGGGATTAAACTCAAAAAACTATGAAAAAATATTTAATCCAATGGTTTCAATATTAGTAAAATTGAAACTAATGAAATATATAAGTAAAAACGTGAGAAACAAATATAGATTCTTTATTGGCTCAATAATAAAAAATGAAAAAGAAACAGATGTAACTAATTTAATAGACTGGGAAAAAACAAAAGCTTATTCTGCAGGAGTACAAGGTAGAATAATCATAAATCTCAAAGGCAGAGAAAATGAAGGAAGTGTTTCTGAAGAAGAATACGTAGAGACTAAGGAAAAAATAATGAAAGATTTAAAAAAATTCTTTAAGGAAAAAGAAATAAAACTAGAAGTCTACACTAGGGAGGAATTATATCATGGTCCTTACTTAGAGAAAGCACCAGATATAGTTTTTATTGCAGAAGAAGGAGCAGTAAAGTCAAACACAGGATATAACATTGAAAAAAAAGTAATAACAGAAATAAATGATGAACATATTCAAGCAGATCACCATGTAGATGGAATATTTATTGCACTTGGAAATAAAGTTAAAAAAAATAAAGAAATAAATACTCATGTTTTAAATATAACTCCCACAGCACTAGCATATTTTGGAATACCTATACCCTCAGATATGGATGGAGAAGTAATAGAAAATTTGATGGACGATTTAAAGATTAAAAAATCAGACGAAACTAAAAATTTGATAAAAGAAACAATAGATAGTATAAACCTTTAGATAATATTTTTAATAAGACCTTTTATTTCAGAATATGTTATAACGCGAGTAATAAATAATGCAAATAAGTATACAAGAATAGAAGCAAATAATACAACAATTAATTCTAACCATAAATTAAAATTAAATAGATTGGACATAACTTCAATAGATAACACAAATAATATTCCTGAAAATAGTGTCTTAATCCATGAGCTCCAAGGTGGATTAAAATCAAAAACTTTCCTTATTTCAAGTATGCTTAAAAAACAAACCAACATATAACTCATAGTAGTGGCAAAAGCTGCTCCAACAATTCCAAAAATAGGAATAAGTATCAAATTAACTAGAATATTCAGAAGTGCTGCCCACAACACAATTTTTGTAACTTTTTTAGGCATACCTATCGAAGATATAATTGAATTATTTATTTGTGCAATAATATAGAAAATAACTCCTACTAATAGTATTTTAAAAGATAAACTTCCTGCAATATACTCTGGACCAAAAAATATTTTTAAAAATAAATCTGAGAAGATTATTAAAGACAATGCTATAGGCATTACAGCTAAAAAAGAATACTTTAACATTAAACTTAACCCATTAGAAAGTTTTTTCTTTTGGTTTTTTATCCAAAGTTCGGAACCTATTGGAAAGATCGTAAGCGCAATAGAACGCCCAAGAAAAATAAGAAGCATTGCAGAAGGCAAGACTACATTATAAATGCCAACTTCTTCAAGACTCCTAAAATAAGTCAACATCAAAGTATCTAGATACCCTATAACCAAACTACCTGCAGTTAAAAATATTAAAGGAACTCCAAACCAAAATAATTTTTTAGAAATTTCAAATTGATTCACTAAACGATATTTAAAAAAATTAAATTTTGATAACATTAAAGGAAAGAAAAATAAAGCAAGTAAAATAGTTGTAAACAACCATGCAAGAGCAGGACTAAACAATCCGAAACCTAAAGAAAATAAAAGAATAAGTAATAAAATAAAAATAAAATTCTTAATAAAATCTTTTAGTGAAAAAATAAAAAAATATTTTAAACCATAAAACACTTGAAATACAATTCCTTGAATAGTACTTAAGAAAAACCAAAGTGATAAAATAATGATTAGATAAAAAGATTCTGGATTCTTAAAATAATTTTCACTAAGAAACTTTGCAAAAAAAATCATAAATGCAGATATTATAAAAGCTAAAGACAATTGAATAGATGTTACGATAAAAATTGAAGTCTTAGATTTATTAAACTCATTATTAGCCTGAAATTCAGATAAAAATTTAACCATGGCCTGACCTAGTCCTAGGTCTTTAAAAATAACCAAAAAATTAAACAAAGAAAAAACTGCAAAAAATAAACCAAATTCTTCAAGAGTGAGATTTCTAGCTAGATAAATCCTTGTAAAATAAGAAATGAATGATGCTAAAACTGAAAAGATAAATAAGTAAGTTGCACCTCTTATCACTTTTTTAGTATAAGCACCCATCATATTAAATCAAAACTATAGCATTAAAAAGTTTATGAATCCAAATTCATAAATCTTTAAAAGAATAAAACTAACCAAATACTCATGAAAATCGATATAAAAAATGAAATAGCAGAAAAATTGAAAAAAAGAATAGATTCCAATAAGGACTATAATGATCTTGAAGAATATATAAACTATATATTAACTGAAGTATGTAACAAACTAAAAGAAAAAGAAAATGAAAAAAAAGTCTATTCTGCCGAAGATGAAGAAAGGGTAAAAAAAAGATTAAGAGGACTGGGATACCTTGAATAAAAATGGAAGAAATATTAATTGTTTCAGGATTACCAAGATCTGGAACTTCATTATTAATGAAGATCTTAGACAGCCTTAAGATAGAAATTTTATCTGATGGAATCCGAAAATCTGACATAAACAATCCAAAAGGATACTATGAATTTGAAAAAGTAAAAAAAATACATAAAGACTCTTCTTGGATAAATTCTGCAAAGGGAAAGGCCATAAAAATTGTATCACCTTTACTAAGATTTTTACCTTCCAACGTGAATTACAAAATAATTTTTGTTAAAAGAAACTTAAATGAAATTTTAATGTCTCAAAAAAAAATGTTAGAAAATCTTGAAACTGAAGACAAAATTTCTGAAGAATTGATGTTAAAATCTTTCAAAGACCATCTTAAAAAAACCGAAGATTGGATAAACTCACAAAAAAATATTAGTGCAGTATACATTAATTATAATGAACTATTAAACAACCCTTCAGAAGAATGTATAAAATTAAAAAAATTCTTAAATAGAGATATAAACTCTAAACATATAACTAAAGTAATAGACAAAAAACTATACAGGAATAGAGATAGTTAATTACTTCCTACCAATTCCCAGATATTTAAATCCCTCTTCATTAATCAATGCAGGTTCATAAATATTTCTTCCATCAAATAAACATTTAGACTTCATAGACTTTCCTATTTCTAAAAAATTAACATTCCTAAATTCATCCCACTCTGTCAAAAGAATAATCCCTTCACTACCTAACACCGAATCTTCAATATTCTTTGAATACTCTACTTGATTAGGAAAAATTTTCTTAAATTCATCCATAGCAACAGGATCATAAACTTTAAGCCTTGCACCCTTCTCTAAGAGAGATATAACTACATCACTAGCAGGAGACTCCCTTATATCACTAGTTTTAGGTTTAAAACTTAACCCCCAGATTGTAAAAAGTTTATTAGAAAGATCTTGTCCAAATAAATCAGTAACTTTCTCAATAATAATTTTTCTTTGACGCTCATTAAGACTATCTACTTCTCTTAATAATCTTGAAGAATATCCTTTATTACGTGCTAAACTATTCAGTGCCCTAACATCCTTGGGGAAACAACTTCCGCCATATCCTATTCCTGCGCTAAGAAATTTGGGACTTATTCTATTGTCTAAGCCCATAGCCTGCGAAACAACTTTTACATCTGCACCTATTTTATCACAAATATTAGCAATTTCATTAATAAAACTAATTTTAGTAGCTAAAAATGAATTATTTGCATATTTTATGATCTCTGCAGTTTCCCAATTAGTTTCTAATATCGGAATATATGTCCTAAGCCTTCCTGTATAAACTTTTCTCATTATTCCAAAAACAAAATCATCTTGTGCACCTATTACGATCTTATCTGGATGAGTAAAATCATAAAAAGCACTACCTTCCCTAAGAAATTCTGGATTAGATACAACTGTTATATTATTTAAATTATTTGTGTCCTTTATGACTTCTTGACATTTTCTTGCTGTACCTGGTGGAACCGTGCTTTTATTTACTAAGAGTTTATTTTTTCCAGTTGAATACTCTGCAACATTACGAGCAACATCTAAAACATAATCTAAATTGGCAGAGCCATCTTCTCTACCTGGGGTCCCTACGCAGTTAAAAATAACTTCACCAAACTCAACTCCTTTCTGAGGATCTGTAATAAAAGAAATTTTAGATTTTTCAATATTCTTTTCAAGTAATTTTTGGACACCTGGTTCATAAAATGAAACCTTACTATTGGATAGATCCCTTATCTTATCTTCATCTAAATCAACACAAACTACTTTGTGGCCTAACTCTGCTAATCCTAATCCTGTAACTAACCCAACATAACCTGTACCAAAAACACTTATGTTCATTATGAAGAATACCTCTTTCTAGCTTGCTCTAACAACTCAAAACTACCTATATCAAACCAATCTTCAGAAAATACATATCCATTTATTTCAGAACTAACTATAAACTTATTTATAATCCCTTCTATATTCTCAAAATTAGTACAACTATTTTTAATAAATAAATCCTGAAGATGTCGCCTAGGATAAACATAACAAGCTATAGCAGCAATACTACTCCTTGGAGAATTTGGTTTTTCTTCAAACCCAATAATACTATCATTCTTTAGCTCTACACACCCAAAAGTATTTTTTATTTTATTTTTATCTTTCAAATCACATAATGCAACTAAATAATTATTTTTTATTTTAAAAAAATCTACAAACTTATTAAGGGAAAACTCAAAAAGATTATCTCCTGCAACAACTAATAAATCATCTTGCAAGGCCTTAGATTTAACAACAAACTCTATATCTCCTATGGATCCCAACCTATCCTCGTTGGACAACGTACCATCACTTATTATTTCTATCTTCTTTGAAGATTTATAATTATTTAACCATTTATTAAATTCAGGATAAAATTTCTCATTAGTAACTATAAAAATTTCGTCAATATCCTTGACAGACTCTATTTTCGAGATAATATGTTCTATTACTTTATTATCTCCTACTTTCAACAAAGGTTTAGGTAAATTCTTAGTTAAAGGATACAACCTAGTCGCATAACCTGCAGCCAAAATTAAAGCTTTCATAATATTAAAGATTGTGACCAAGTTATAAACATTATGAATCTAAATTATTAAATTAAAAAAATAGAGGAGTAACATACACTTCTAAAAAACCTGCTAAGACTAAAATCCCTATTGCAATTAAAACAAGGTGTATAACATCAACCATTATACTCTTATAGTGCTCTCCTTCTAAATCCCTATTGATTACTGCAACAGATATTATACTTCCAGCAAGCCCACCTATAAAGTAAGCAGCAATTTCAGGAATACCATGTATGCTATATCTCAACAAACCTAATGAAAACATATGAAAATAATTAAATATACTCACAGAACCAACACTTGCAGCATAAATTGCAATCTTTTCCTTAACAAATCCACCTATTGCAGCAGAGATTACTGAAGCATTCCATGTTAAGACAAATATAGCTCCAGCACCATAAAAAAATGCAAAAAATATTGCAAACATAAGTACCTTAAAATTATTTAAAAAAATTTGCAAAAATATCGAACTAGAACTAATTGCCTCACCCATTATTTTAGAGTTTATAGCGTTTATAGTTTCAATTTGACTAGCGAAAAGAGTTTGGATAGTACTTGCAGGTAAAACTATGAACCATATTGAATAGGCAAAAAGAAACCCTCCAAACAAAAACAAAAGATATTTTATAACTTCTCCATGTCTCTTGAGGATTGTCCGCTCACTCTTTAAGGTTACATCAAATTTCTCTTGAACTTTCATAGATTTATACATAAATGGAACTGAAGCTACAACTGTCAACAAAACCATTATCAAACTAGCATGTCCTCTAAAAATCCAAATACTAAGGAATACTGCAACAGTAGCATATAAAAAACCGATAAAAAACATTTCCCAAGGCCTTTCTACTGCACGTTTAGGATTAATTAATGATTCTAAAGCCATCAATATATTAAGGTATAAACTTGATTTAAATAACTTTCTGCTCAGAAAGTTTTAAATAAATAAAACTTAAAAGATTTAACAATGAACTCATTTAATAAAATACTAAACGATATTAAAACCTTAAAAATACAGGGTGCAACTAATGTTGCACTAGCGGGAATTAAAGCACTTAAACTTCAAAGCGATGCAACTTCTATAAGAAAATTGCTATCTTCTAGACCGACTGAACCATGTTTACACAATTCAGTAAAATATGCAAAAATTACAAATCTTGATATGACTTACTATTTTGTAAAAAACATCCAAGAAAGAGTAATAAATAATGGTGAAAAAGTAATTAAAAATAATTCAAAGATCTTTACACATTGCCACTCTAGCACTGTAACTAAATCCATAATAAAATCCAAAAATAATAACAAAAATCTGGAAGTTTTTAATACAGAGACTAGACCTTTAAATCAGGGAAGAAAAACAAGTAAAGAAATGATAGAGAACAAAATAAAAAATACTCATTTTGTAGACTCTGCTGCACATGATTTTATAAAAAAATCAGATTTATTTATGATTGGTGCAGATATGATAACTAACAAAGGAGAAGTTATAAACAAAATAGGGAGCAACCTATTTGCAGAAATAGCATATAGGCATAATGTTCCTGTCTATATATGTACTAACTCTTGGAAATTTTCAAATAAAAACCTTGATATGGAACAAAGAAATCCAAATGAGATTTGGAATAAATCTTCAACTTATTTAAAAATAGAAAACCCAGCTTTTGAGAAAATAAATCCAAGATATATTAAAGGAATAATCTCTGAGCTTGGTATACTTTCTGTAAGAAAATTCCTAAAAACAGTAAAAAAAACATATCCTTGGATAAAATGATAATTTGCTTCGACTTAGATGGGACATTGGTAGACACTGAAGATTGGATCATCTATTCATTCCAAGAAGCATTTAAAATAAACCATAAAAAAGCTCCAACTAAGAGCAAAATATTTGAACACTGGGGGAGAAACTCAAGATTTTTAATTAAAAAATCATCTCCTACTAACCTAACAAAAAAAGAATTAAACAAAATAAGAAAAGATTTCTATAATATAAGAAAAAAAACAAAATCAATGATAAAAGTTTTTCCACATACTAAAAGAATATTAAAAAATTTAAACAAAAAATATCATCTGGCAATTGTATCAAACAATCCACACAAAGAAGTTATAAATATATTAGAAATAGCAAAAATAGATAAAAAACTATTCGAAGTAATCATCGGAGATGATGAAGTTAAAAGACCTAAACCTTTTCCTGATGAAATTTATGCAGCAGAAAAAAAGTTTAATAAAAAAATAAAATTTATGGTAGGAGACACAATTCAAGATATAAAAACTGCTAAATCTGCAAAAGTAAAATCAATCATACTAAAACATGGGCCAAAACAAACTTGGAAAAGTTTAAAAAATGCAAATTTTATTATTAAAGATATAACAGAACTTCCAAGATTGATAAAAGAGGAAAAAAATGGCAGTACAACTTGATTATTTAGCTAAAAAAGGGTGGAAACCTAAAAATCCAGATAAAAATTATCTAATAACATTTATAAAACTTGAATTAAGCAAATCTGCATTAGATGAAGCAAAAAAAGTTTCCTTAAGAAAGGTATTTGAAGATGGTGCAGCTTCTGTAGCAGCAGAATCCTCTACGGGAACTTGGACAAAAGTTTATTCTGGGCCTGATTCAGGAATACCTATGGCTTCAAAAAAAAGAGCAATAGCTTATGATTTAGATTACAAAAACCTAACATTTAAAGTTGCATACCCCCTAGACTTATTTGAATTAGATAATATTTCTGGACTTCTTGCAGGCATTGTTGGAAATATTGCGGGAATGAAAATGGTTTCAGCCATGAGGGTTTTTGACATAAGATTTCCAAAACCTATGGTAGAAAAATTTCCAGGACCTAAATATGGTATTAGGGGAGTGAGAAAGTTATTAAAAAAACCAAAAGGATGTTTGGTTGCAACAGTACCTAAACCTAAAATAGGAAGAACTGCCAAGGAACAATCCATACTTGCAAAAGTATTATTTACTTCCGGGAATGGGACATATGATGGAATAAAAGATGATGAAAATCTTACAAATCTTTATTTTAATAAATTTAATAACAGAGCAAAGATGGTTCTCAAGGAACTAAGAAGAGCAGAAAAATTAACAAAAAATAAAAAATTTTATCTTTGTAACATAACTCACTCAAATATAGACATAATGAAAAAACGTGCAAAGATCATAAAGCAAAATAAAGGAATATTCATGATGATAGATGTTATTACTACTGGATTTTCCGGAATAGACACAATGCGAAGATCTAATACAGGATTAGCTATACATGCACATAGGGCAATGCACGGATTTATTACTAGGGATAACTCTAAAGGGATACATGGAAAGGGAGAACTAAATGGTTTCTCAATATCTATGATTGCACTTGCTAAACTCTTCAGATTATTAGGTGTAGACTCACTCCACGGAGGATCCCCTTTAGCCAAAATGGAAGATTATGGTGAAGCAAAGTATATACAAAAAGTACTTCAAGAAAAAAACTTAAAACCTCATAAAAAAATACCTAGCCTTGGTCAAAAATGGTATAATATTAAACCAGTATGGATGACTGCCTCAGGAGGACTACATCCTGGAGACTTTGAATCAGTAATGGATCAACTTGGACAAGATATATTAATACAATGTGGAGGAGGGTTATTAGGTCATCCAGATGGACCTACTGGAGGAACTATTGCAATAGAACAAGCAAGAGAAATTTATGAAAAAAGAATACCTTTAAAAAAATGGGTAAAACAAAATCCAGAATCTGAACTAGCCAAAGCGGTTAAATTATGGGGATATGGCCCAAGAATAGTATATTAAAGATTAACAAAATTCAAAATAATATTTTCATTTCTAACCTCAGGATGAAATATAATTCCATAAATATCTTTCTCTTTATGAGTTATCGCTTGCACAGAATTACCAGATTCTGCCAATATTTCAAATTCAAATAATTCAGTTAAAGAATTATTATGCAATTCATATGCTTCAAAATCTTTAGAAAATAATTTATTTTTCTTAAGAACTTTAATTTTTTCCATACCAATTTCTTTATTAGCAATTAGTTTTGCCCCAAAACTCAAACCAATAATTTGCATCCCTGAACAAATACCTAACAAAGGTTTATCATAATTCTCAATCCATTTAAACTTTTTAATATGATCTAAATATTCATTATCTTTCAAGGCAGTACCACAAATTATAATCTTATCAAAATTAATTAAATCATCTTTATTAATATCAGTATAATGTTTAATTATTGCTTTTTCTTTAACAATATTTTTTATAGGATTTACAAACTCATTTTCACTTAATTTTGCACTAGATGTACTAATAATTAAAATCATTTCAAATAAACCTCCTTTATTCTAAAAACCCCTGAGTAATTAGAATAAACCTTCTCATAGTCTTTAACAATCAGTTTCCTCTTAAACAATGGAGAATCTAACACAGTAGTTTCAAGTTCTCCTCCTTCTCCGGCAGGATTTAGGCCATACTTTTGATGAAGTTTATCTAGTTTAGCTATAATTTTAGAATCTATTCTTTTTCCAAGCCAAGACTCATCTAAAGGATAACCAAAAACCCCTGTGATTAATACTTCAAACTTATTTTTAACAAGATAGTTCAATATCTTTAACTGGTCTTTTTGCCATAATGGATTGAAACACCATAGCCCTAGGTCATCACAAATTTTTTGCACCCTCGTAGATTGATAAACTGAACCTACTGCACCCGTAACAACACCTTCAATATTATATTTAGATTTAGCACTTTTGATTAATATCTTCAAATCTTCCAACTCTTCTTCCTTCTTACCTTTGGTTACCTTAGTTAAAAGGGGGATATCTAAAGCCTTAGATTGATAACTTGTTAACTCAATGTTAGGAGTATGGAACATATAACTATCCTGGTTTTCTGAAAGGATAGACAAAAGACAAACTACTTCATTTTGCTTCACCGATTCAGCAAGAGCAAAACAAGAATCCTTTCCTCCTGAAAATAAAACACCTAATCTCATACAAAAATAAAAAAAGTAACATTCAAAAAGATTTCTAAAAATCCAAAACCTTATATATATTTTAAGCAGAATCATTAATAATGTTGGAGAATAATGACAAGGGGGAGTATGGCAAACTAATAATTATAGCATCAGTAATTGCACTATTATATGTTAGTTATAAAATAATATCTCCGTTCAAGATAGCACTATTAACTTCAATTGTTTTAGCTATAGCCCTATACCCTATATACTTAGCTTTAGTTAAAAAAATAAAAAATAAAAATTCATCAGCAATGATTTTGATTTTTTCCTTAATATTTCTAGTCCTGCTTCCTTTGATATTCTTTGCTAATGCTATGTTCCAAGAAACAATAAATTTATACAATGCTGCAAGTGGAATGGATTTAAGTGAACAATCTAATCAATTACAAAAACTAACTCATTTAGATATAAACTATGAAAGATATTTTAAGGAAACCGTACTTGGATTATCTCAGTCATTCATAACATCTAGTTCAAAAATCACAGGATATATATTGGGAGGATTATTAAATATATTTGTAATATTCTTTTGCTTATTCTTTTTCCTAAGAGATGGGAAAAATCTCATAAAGAAATTTAGATCAATAATTCCATTTGAAAATAGGATTAAAAAAAGATTTGAAAGTGATGTGGTATCTTCAGTTAGAGGATTATTTTTAGGATTATTAATTATAGCACTTATTGAAGGTGTTCTTGCGTTTATTGGATTTTATTTATTTAATATTCCTACCCCTTTGGTTTGGTCATTTTTAGTTATAGTTTTAGCAATGGTTCCACTATTAGGTCCAACTTTAATTTATGTACCTGCATCGATATATCTTTTGATCTCAGGGTTTACAACTGATGCAATACTTCTACTCATATATTCAATAGTCACCTTAGGTTACACAGATAACATATTGAGGCACCAAATAATGAGTAAAACTTCAAAAATAAATCAAGTTGCACTATTAGTCGGCGTGTTTGGAGGGATCAAATTAGTAGGGATTCCTGGAATTATTATAGGTCCATTGGCATTGTCTATCATTTTAGCCGTGTATAAGTTATACGAGGAAGAATATGCGACTGAAGGTTAAAGAATTAAACGTTGCAACAGGCGGAACTTTAGTTGCAGCATTAAATCATGAAGATGCAGAAGAGTTAGATGTACAGGCAGCAGATAGAATTCTATTAAAAAAAGGAAAAAAAGAAATAATTGTATCAGTAAATATATCTGACCTCTCTGGAACCATTAGAAAAGGTACAATAGGATTATTTCAAGAAGTAGTTGATATAATTAAACCAGGTGTAGGGACTAAAATTAGGGTCAAACCAACACATACACCTAGATCTATAGAATTAATCAAAAATAAATTAGATGGGAAGAAACTATCTAAAGATGAGATAGAAATATTAGTAAAAGACTTAAGTGAAAATGACTTAACAGAAACTGAACTTGCTTATTTCGTTTCTGGATGTTATCATAATGGTCTTTCTCAAGAAGAAACAGTAAATTTCACTAACTCAGTTCTTAAAGGTGGAAAAAAATTAAATTTTGGTAAAAAAATAGTTGCAGATAAACATTGCCTTGGAGGCATACCTAATAACAGAACTACTATGCTCATTACACCAATTCTTGCAGCAGCAGGAGTTATTATGGCAAAAAGTAGTTCAAGATCTATCACTAGTGCAGCAGGAACTGCAGACACCATGGAGACTCTTGCCAAGGTAAGTTTTACTTCAAAAAAAATAAAACAGATAGTAAAAAAAACAAATGGATGTATAATATGGGGTGGTGCGATGGAACTAGCAGGAGCAGACGATAAATTGATCAAAGTAAGATACCCCTTAAGGCTAGATCCAGAAGGATTAATGCTTTCTTCAATAATGGCAAAAAAAGCTAGTGTTGGATCGACACACGTATTAATAGACATCCCTATTGGAAAAACTGCAAAAATTCCAACAAGGTTAAGGGCCAAAAAATTAAGTAAAAAATTCATAAACTTAGGTAAAAAACTAAACATGAAAACAAAAGTAATCATCACAAACGGAATGGAACCAATTGGAAACGGTGTTGGACCAAATTTAGAAGCTAGAGATGTATTATACATCCTCAAAAGACATCCAGGTGCACCAAAAGATTTAGAAGAAAAATCTATAATTATGGCAGACAAACTACTCAAATTAGCCAAAACAAAAGCTTCTGCAAGAGAAATCTTAGAGTCAGGAAAGGCATATTCTAAAATGAAGGAAATAATAAAAGCACAAGGTGGTAAATCTACGATAGAGCCTGAAAATATACACTTAGGTAAATACACTGTAGACATTAAATCAAAAAAGCATGGAGCTATAATTGAAATAGATAACAAAAAAATTACTAAGATAGCAAGAATTGCTGGAGCTCCTTCTGAAAAAGCTGCAGGAATATATTTACATAAAAAACTAAAGGATAAAATTAAAAAAAATGAAACTGTGTTTACAATATACTCTGAATCTAAGGAAAAATTAAACTACGCAAAAACATTCTGCCAAGGAGCTATAACTATTAAATAAATACGCCGAGACTGGGATTTGAACCCAGATGCCCTTTCGGGCCCGGCTTTCAAGGCCGGTGCAATACCAGATTATGCGATCTCGGCATAAAAAAAAAGAAGAAATATTCTTTAAAAATCTTTGTATCTACATCACACCCAAGACATGATAAGTAAGTTTTGTAGCAACTTTAATTGGATCTGTTCCTTCTTCAAACTCCATAACAACACAATATTCTCCTTCTTTGTATACTGCATCTTTATTTCCAACTCTTAACTCTATAACTCTTGCTTCAGGATTACTATACTCACATCCAACTATAGGAGAATGAATACCTTCAACATAAGAAGTTAAAGCAATAGCTAAGGGAAATTCATAAATATCTGGATCCATCTCGCTATCTAAAACCCTAGCTAAAGTTAACATTGCAATACCATCTTTACTATCTGTTAATTCCTCTAAAGAGTGATCTCTACTTATGTAAATAACTTCTGAGTTAAGTATAAATTCAGATAACTCTTCCATATACATATATTCTAAATCGTAAGGTGAATATCTAAAAGGGATTGATGCAAATCTATTAAAATTTCCTTTTACATATTTATAATTCAAAACATGCCTAGTATTATCATTAATTTCAGTTATATTAAACTCAAAAGTTCTTCCTGCATGAGTATATTCATAACTAGTTAAAATTTCATCTTCAGATAGATTACTAGTTTGATTAGTAAAAACTAAAAAAGAAAATAAAAACAACAAGAATAGTCCTAAAAGTTTTAAATTAGTTTTCATCATATAACCTTAAACACTTTGTAAATAACTCCTTCCACAAACTTTAATGAATCTCCTTCAATATAAAAACATTTTTGTTCTTTAGTTAATACTAAATCAGAATAAAGATTATTTAACACAAGAGTATACTCCTCACAATTTAAATCATCAATAATCTCAGTTTGAATACTTCTAAAGAGTAGAGCAGTTCTCAACTTTTCCAAAGAAGATTGATCCCAATTTTTATTTAATATTTTAAACTTAGAGCTATTATCTAAAAAATCAAAATCAAAATTTATTTCATTTGGAAGATATCTAAAAATAAGGTAAGAGTTTAGTTCTTCTATCCAAACTTGCCAACCATCCCCTACATTAGTGAATTTAAATCCATTTATTTTTTGAGTTGAACCTCCTGAATAAATGAATCCTGCAGTACTACTTACCATCAAAAAAATGATAAATAATCCAAAAATAATTTTATTTCTTTGTTCTTTGGACTTTGACATATATATTTAGAGAACCAATTAAGTTAAAAAACTTTTGTTAAAAAAAGAAAAAGAAAAAATAAAGGAATTAATTCCTTTACGCTATATGACTTGAACCAGTCAATCCACCTGCAGCTACAGCACTAGCTCCTCTTTGAGTATCTGCAGTTTCCCAACCAGCTACAATCAATGCAGTTTGTCCAGCTTGTTCTACAAGTTGAACTAATGCAGTATCTGCAGCAATTCCAGATGCATCTCCGTAACTAGGGAAAGATTTACCCATAAAGCTAGCAGTTACACTGTTAACAGCAGGACCACCAACAAGAACTAAGTTACTGTATCCTGATGTATCTTCACTAGCAGTTACCAAATCAGCTTCAGTACTTGAAGAACTACTAGATCCTCTTAAACTAAAAGAGTAATCTGCATACAATTCTTCAGAAGGCAAATAGAATACAACTTGGTCATTATCTGAGTTTGATTCTAAGTTTACAAACTTAGTACCATAAGCAGTTACCATGTCTCCATCATCCCATCCACCAGTACCAATGTAAGCACTGTTTCTTTGATATTGTACGTCTCCGCTATCTGAATCTTCAGCAGTTTCACCTAACTGTGTAGAATTAACTGAAACATTAAATGTAATATCTCCAGTTATACTACCGTCATCACCAGACTCTGTATCTTCTAACTTAAGAGCTCCTAATCCGCCAGGAATAAATCCTTCTCTACCCATACCAGTAGTTCCGTTTGCTTTTAGCAATCCTAGTTTTTTAGTAGTTCCTGTTCCAGATTCAAGATATAAATTTCCAGTAGAATAGTTTCCTGCATCTACTGATCCTGGTTGCCAGTCTCCATCGTTATCTTCATAGTATATTGAACCATTATCCAATACTGCTAGTTTTGCAGTGTCAGTTCCGTCAATACTAATTCCTTCATTACTACTAGTTCCGTCATTAGCAGTAATCAAGACAACGTGTACTTCATCAACATCACCATGATCGATATCGTAGTTTTGTTCAAACTCAATAGTATATTGATCGTAGGTTTGTTCTGGAACATCGAAATCTAGTGTCAAATAACCGAATGGTGTAGACATGCTTTCTCCACTACCTAATGGCGCTGGATCGTCATCGTAATTATTCATCTTTTGATGGAATTGAATTCCGATGTAATCTCCTGCAGTAAGTGCACCATCTCTAGTAATTGAATTATGCCAATTCCACTCTGCATCGTCGTTATCATCATCAACATCAGGTGAACCTAACTCAGTTTGAACTGCGTCATCATCTTTTACTGAAGTAGTAATATCTTCACCAACAGTTACAAGAACTGTTCTTGAAGCTACATCATCAGTATAACCTATGTCTTCAACTTTAACTTCAACTTGATCATTTCCTATATCGAAAGTCTCTTCATCACCATCTGATAAAAACTTATGATCTTCATTGTCTGCCCAAATTTCAACTTTAGATTCAAAGATAGTTCCAACATAAACTGTGTGTCCACCTACTGCAACAGAAGAATCTTGTCCTAAGGAATAATCAGCACCTGTAGTAAATTCTACTTTATTGTTTGAAGCAGTGAAACTAGTTATTCTAAGTTCTTTACCTAAAAAGTCAACTTTAAGTTCATCTGAACTTGTAACTGTGTCATTGAAATCTTCATCGAATGTGTATCTGTAAGCCCAACTATTTGATGCATTTGTATATGTAGCAACTTTATCGCTTAATTCTTCTTCATTTTCAACACCTGAAGTAGTTAAGTAAACATTACCTGTAACTTCAATAATTTCTGAAGTTTCAAGGCTTTCACCTTCAAAAGAGATTGAATCGTCCCATAGACCATCTAAATCTCCATCATCTAAGGTTGATGAAAACTCTGCAAGAAGATTTTCACCTACATATATCTTTTCTTCATCTGTACTTGAAGTAACATCTCCAACAGCAGTACTTGATTCAACAAATCCGTCGAAGTACGTCTTTAACGTATTTCTAGCGGCAGTATCACTTGAACTACCAATAACCATAGCTGTACTAACATAAGAATTATCTGCTACGAAAGGAGCAGGCATATCTGCTAGATCTGCAGCCACAGCGCCTCCAACTGTCATTCCTAACATTGCTACGCTAGTACCAACAGCTGAAACTTTTCTAATAAATTGTTTCATTAATCAAAACACCTCCACGTGTTTAATTGTTTTTAATATTATTTTTATCACCTCTTTTTGCATCAACATTACTGTCATCACTTTTAGTCAATATACCGTCGTCTAACTAAGTTTTTTCTAGTTATTTTACGTAAATTTTCCCTTTATAAGCATTTATACATTTGAGTAAATAAAACAGGCTAAATTTAGCTAAATTTGGGCAATAAGGGCCCCAAATAGCAAAAATACTAAATTCTACATATTCTTAAAGATATCTTATCTCCTGATGATAATACAAACGTCTCAGAATTTACATAAAAATCACAATTTCCCATGTTAAAATCATAAACTACTCCTGAAAAACAAGTTAATTTAAAATCTGCATCCTCTTCCAAATATTCTTTAGAAGATAGAACTGCCTCATTAACTTTATTACAAGAGTTTGGATTACCTACGCAACAATCAGAAACATAATACTCAAAATTATAATTACCTATACTTAACTGTTTAATTGCACTAAGAAAATTATTAGCTTTTAGGGATAAAAACTTATCGTCGATAGGATCATCATTATTTCCTGAATACCTTAAAAATATTAAACCTAAAAATAAAATTAATATAATTATCACAACTAAACCTAACGTTTCAACTTGTCCTTTTTTAGACATACCAATCCACCTCTAATTTTGCAACTTCAAACCTCTTGGTGTAGGGGTCATATGTGCAGATAGGAGAACTATACTTTCTTAAACTATCTGAATCTTTCTTTTTCTCGTATATAATTACCGGGGTTGAACCAACAATTTGTATTTTTTTAAAACCGAAATCATATTCTTCTTGCATCTCCTTAAATATTTGAGCCTTAATTAAATCCACACAAGGCTCAGACTCAACTCCTAATTGAGATAATTTTAATTCAGAAAGATTTGGTATAACATCAACTAATTGTTTAAATTTATTTTCCTGGTACTTCATATCTAAATCTTCTATGTTATTAATACTAAACTTGTAAAAACCAATCAAACCTAAGCCGACTATAACAGTAAAAATAAATATTACAAGAGTAGTTTCTTGTATTTGAACTTGTCCTTTTTTCAAAATACCACCCCGCAACCAAGGTTAGCTAAATTCCTGTTAGCATAAATTATTTCCTCTTCATTAAAAATACCTTCTCCACTTAGCACCTGGCTCAAGGCAGAATCCAACTCAGATTTTAAGATATTAGAATGTGAACTACACCCTGACATAAAATCTATTTTCTTAGAGTATATCTTGAAAAGATTTGACCATTTATTCTCGAGTTGAGTAACTCCACATTCAAAACTAGTGAGATCTGAAAATAGAATAGCATACACTAAGATATCATCATAATAAGGGTATACATTATTCTCAAAAATTATTTTATCATCAACAATGCACACTTTCTTCTTATTCTCATACCCAGGAGGACAATAATCAAAAAATACAACAAGTTCTGCATCATTAACATTAGAAACAACCTCTATATCTTCAGGAAAACCTTTTAAAAAATCTAGATTCCCTTCGACATAAACTTTTTTTCTTACATCTAAAACATACAACACATTATCAACATTAAATGGTTTTTTAAACTCTTTAGACCAAATTACTAATTCGCTCACCTCAGTTAAGTCCTCCCCAAACACAACATAATCTGTTTCCTGCCTATACTCATCATTTACTACAAAAAAACCACACTCAAAATTTAAATCAAATTCATTTCCTTTCAAATCAAAATTTTTGTATTGAGGAGTGGATTTAGCACTTAAAAAAACCTGATCCAATCCCCTTGCAGTTTCAGACCCAACTTTCAATTTATGAAGATCATAATAATTATTAATAAAAAACATAAAAAAAATTAAAATTAAACCTCCTGCAATAATAATAAAAATCCAATTAAACTGTATACCTTGTCCTCCCTTTTCCATACTCAATTTTTAATTAAGTAATTTAAATAGATTTTGATATATTAACTTCACCTGGGATAGATTCAAGGACAGCATTAAAAGATCTATCTGTAAGTGAATCACAAAAATTTTCACCTATATTCAAATCTTTAATCTTTTCAACCATTACTTCAAAGTCACTGCAAGCATCAGAAGAATAAACGAACATATTAGGAGGATCATTTTGATTCATACTAGTTTCAATTAATAATCTTAATTTATAATTCTCTACTAAATCTAAATTCTGTGAATCTTCAAAAAAACAAATATAATCAAATTTAGAAGGTAAATTTAATTCCTTTAATGATAACCTACTTCCTACTGCATCATTATTAATTGTACTGATTCTACTCTCAAATCTCCTTATAAAATCATAATATTCTATTTTATCATTATAACAATTTAATGAAGTAACTGCCTTAATTCCTACAAATAAAATCAAACTTGCAGCAATTAAATAAAATAAAAAAACTAAAGGCTGCCCTATTAATTGTCCTTTTTCCATCTTATGGATAGATCGTAAAACTTGCTTCATTTTCCCACACATCTTCACAAGTTATATAATACAAATCAACTCCATCTATCAAATCTGTAAAGTATTTATCTTCACCATACATACTCACCATATCTACAGGTTGATCATTTTCTAAAGTTGTAAAGCTACACGAAGATTCCTCATCTAAAACTAACCATAATTTCCCATTATAAGTATATAATCTAACTAAATTAGGGGAAACTAAATCTTGAATAACCTCAAAAACTATTTGATCAGTAGCTTCGTTATAAGCCAAATCATTACAACCTACAGTTAGTATATGTGAAACTCCTGCAGGACTTCCAGTAAGATTTCCAGAGTGGAAAATCGAATGTAAATTAGTTAACAAAGAATCTCCATATTCAAAGTCATATTCTACTCCATCAATTTCATAACTACACGATGCAGAAGTTGAAGTCTCAACAACTATCTCAGGACTAATTTCATATATTTCTGAACCATTAACCGGTGAAGTTATATTTACATCAAAACCTGGGACAATATTAAAAGCATATCCATAAGGTGGATTATTGTCATTTCCAGATCCATCTATACAACTAAAATAAAAATTATAATTTAAACTTCCAGCACCATAATCAACAAGTTGGGTTATATTTAAACTTTCATAATCTTCTAAAATAACGCTAGCGTCATACTCTTGGCAACCATAATTAGTACCTGCACAAGAAGTTGAACCTTTATACTCAAAATCATATTCCATATCTGAATAAAGAGTACTGTTATCTTGAGTATATCTACAACCAGATATATCATTATTATCATATACATTAAGAACCCAATCTATTGTGCTCACTGTATCAGGCAAAAATGCACCATTTGAAGGAGATTTAACTATGACTTCAGGGGGTAACTCGTCGGGCCTCTCCCCAAAACTAAATTCAACAGTATTAAAATCATCACCAGCAGTATGAACATTTCCATTAATATCTTCACATTTTAGATAAATAACTACGTCTCCCCCAGTTTTATCAAACTCTGTAAAAGTAATATTTGTATTATGGGTCAAGGAATAATGTATCCCTCCTTCAAAGTCTAAAGAATCCATCATATCAAAATCCGAATTACTTTGTTTACTATATTTACACTTAGCATCCTCATCAGTTTGAATTTCTAAATAAATAGAGTTTAAATCAGGCCAGTTATAACTAGTGCTAACTTTCAAACTATTACTAGTTACTTCTTTTGTTTCAACATAATCTCCTAATGAATCAAATAATTGAGCACTAATCCTAGTTATTTGAGGAGGGTTTACGTCCGAATGATCTAAAGACACACATTTACTATCTTCAAAACCTTCACCTTGTAAATATTTACATTGATTATTTACTGCTCCTAAAACATCACATCTTTCTTGACTACAATACCACTGTCCTTCAGCACCTCCACAATTTTCACATTTCTCATTACCAACATAAGGAGTTTCAGCAACACATTTTCCTGGTTTCAATGAATTAGCAGTACTAACTACATGGATTATTGCACCAACAGTTCTAAGAATATGTTTTGTCCAAGTACCTAATTGACTTTTTACAGCATCATCAGCAACATCTGCAGAAGCATCAGCTGCAGTTTCAGCAGCATCACTTATAGAATCTGCACCAGGTGCAATTGCATCAGCAGCAGGAACTTCAGGAACTGCAGACGTACCAGCTACAGCAGGAGTAGTCTCAGTCCAAGTAACTGTGGTTTGAGCAACATCTGAAGATAAAACAGTTCCATCAGCATCTACAAGATTTCCTAATGCAGGTGTAGATGTTGCAGGATCTGCAGGAATAGTTTCAGTCCATGTGACAGTAGTTTCAGGAGTATTTGAAGTAATTATATTCCCACTAGCATCTGTAAATTCTCCTAAGGCAGAAGTTCCTGGAATTGCAGGGATTTCAGGGATTAAAGGTGTTGCAGGAGTTCCATGAAATGTTGCAATTTCCTTAAACCCTTCAAGAGCAGTTTCATGAGAAATTTCTATACCCTGCTCTGCAGCTGCATTTACTACTTCCTCGGCCATAGCATTAGCACAAGCGGCATTACAAGGTTGACCTACAAATAAATAGCCCATTTGACCATATCCTTCCTCAATTGCACGTGTGATAATATTTTCATATATCTTATGTAATTTTGCAGACAACATTAACTCACCAATAAGATTTGGGTTAAAAACTTCTGCAGATAATGAACCCAATAATCTTTTCCAAATCCAATGATATTCTATCCCTGATTCAGTAGACACAGTATTCACAACAGTCAAAGCTCTTGCAAGATTAATGGATCCATCTTCATCTGCTAAAATAGAAACATATTGCTCTTCTTCATTAGTTAGCTCACCTGTAATATCCACTACTAATCCAAAAATCATCCAATAAATTGCAGAAGTAGTAACATCTAGACCAAACACAGATAATGCAACTTTATCAGTACCATACCATAACTCAGCTGGTGTAGCCCAACTTGGAGGAGCTTCACAACCTGTAAACCCTAAAGCACTAGCGGCCTTACATCCAACCCACCAACCAGTATATATTGATACTGCAGTTCCAAAAGATAAAGCACCAGCTGCCAATGCACTCTCTATATTTACAGTCTGAGGTTCAAAAGTACAGTCTCCAAGCACATTACACTCTTCCATTGTACAAATATTTGTATATTTATCTCCACCTTTCCCACAAAGATCACACCTGTTTCCTTCGGGAGGGCTTACAGGATTACAAGATCCAATCGGCGCATAAAAATCATGATCATATTCACACATCTGAATACCGTCGCTAGTTTTTCCAACATCCTCACATTTAGTGCCTGTAAAATCGGCACCAAGAATATCCCACCCAGAACCAGACGTACACACTAAATCATCAAAACCAAGCAATCCAAAGGTACCTTGTATTAAACCACCAAAACCAGGAACATAAGATATTGTGTCTAAAATTGACCAACCGCCATCTCCACAATCTAAACATTTTTCATATTCATTAGAAATCTTACGTGCAGTCTTTCTAGTTATATCATTAAATGTTTTTTCACCATTCACACAAACAAAATCACTCCTACTAAATACATCGGTTGGCTCAACTATTTGACCAGAATTACATTCTAAAACAAAACCCTTTATTTCCTTACTTCTCGCTTCATTAGTAAAATGTCCACCCCAAGGATTTAAACAAATAGTTTCACCATGTAAGAACTCAGTAGGATTACAATTAGTACAATCTCCTTCTAATAAACATGCTGTACTTTTACAATATGCCCCTTGGCCCACTCCTAACCCGTCAGGATCTTCACAAGTATAATCAGGATATCCGCAAGCCCCATCTCCAGTACTAATTATATCTCCAGATGGCCCAACATAATTTACACCAGAAGTAGGAATACTTTCGCGATTACCTTCAGAATCATACCAATACACACTATGTTCAGAATGTTGTTCTAGGCCAGAATCACCACAACCAAGATATGAATTTGAATCTGCCCTTGCCGCACAAGAGGTCACTTCATTACAATTTCTATCTTGATGGAAAACAACACTTGGATCATTTATATTACAATCACCTAAATTAGTAAATGAACAAGATCCTACCATTTCACAACAACCTAACTGACTAGGGGAACAAGAAAGACTACAAGATACTTGATTAGTTATTCCAGAATCATGACTGCCTAAGCATTCATTTTGCTCAACGATTGTACAAGACCCTCCAAGGTCGCAACATCCAAGCCTACATTCAGCTATGTTCTCTTTATTTCCAGGATCAGAAACACCACCTTCATTCAAGCATTTAACTTTAGGATAATTAGATAAACAAGAATCACCAAGAATAGGTATACACGTTTCTAATGCACAATCTTGAGGTGCATTAGCATCTGCACAATTAGAACCATAAACTGGAGTACCATCGCATTGCAGTTCTCCAAAATCATCAGAGTCTTCGCTAGACACACAGTACTCCCTATTTCCATTATCATCTTCTTCAGTTTGAACACAACAATATGGAACTTCTGCACTAACACTTTTAGGAGCTATAGCTATAAAATTAAAAAAAGAAAAAATAACTAACCAAATCATAAATACAGCCATCCTTTTCTTATTTTTTCCTAACATTCTTTTAATATTATATTAAACTCAGCATCATTATCTTCTATATCAAAACCTACATAATAACAATCTACACATTCTCCAACACAATCATTAAAATTTCCAATATTAATACTTGGATCTTGAAGTACATCTACATTATACCATCCAGCATTAAACACAATATTGTCTTGATTACAATAACTATTATAATCACTTGGTAAATACTCTCCTAAATAACATCCTACTACATCTGATACAACTTGTTGAACTTTACCTATTGGGGCTTCAATATTTAATCCAACTTCAGAAACTGTAGCAGAATAATCAAGCTTACTAATAGTTAATAAATCAAAAAAATCAACAGTTTGATATATACGATCTTCACCAACTTCAGGAACACTTAAACTAAAACCTCTCTCAGAAATGTCTACTCCTGAAGATTCGACAACATCTAGATTAATGTTTACACAATCAACAATTTCTTGAAAATTATCAGAATTAGTCATATAATCATTAAGCTCTATAGCAAATTTATCTTTTGTTATAACTCTATTCTGCCCAAGGTAATAACTATATGATGCTACATATGGAATTAAACAATCTTCGTAATCAGAAGAATATTCTTCACAAAAATCAACACCCATTGGAGAATCAAAATAACCTCCTCCTTTTGAAACAAAAATAACTGCATCAATCAAACTTTCCTTAACACAATCTCTTACAACTTTTTTACTTGGTTCAATTTGAGAAGAAACAAAAGACTCAACATTTTCCTCGGCAACATCGGTTTTAGTAAAAAAATCACCAAGGTATAAAAATAACGCAATGGCAGTTATTATAACAATTCCTAGGATTATAAAAATAGTAATCTGGCCTCTTTTTGACATAAAACAAGATTCTATTCAGAAATTTATAAAGATTTCGCTAATCATTACTAACACGCGGTGCTAAGAGCGTCATCAGATGTAATTTATCTGTTACTTTATACTCTATTTGTAAAGGATAATCTTGACCAAACTTTAAACTAACTTTATCAGTAAGTTTTCCACCTTTAAGAATTTTTTTTAAATAAGTTACAGAATACTTAGACTTTATATCTTCTTTCTCTTTATCAAGATCTATAACTGTATTTTCATTAGTTCTCACTTCTACTTTTGCATCATTACTTGTACCAACTGCTTCAACTAAAAAATTTCCTTGAACCATGCTCAATGAAACACTATCTGAAACTATACTCATATCTTCTATTGCATCATTAAAAATTAAACTACTCATATTAACTGAACCTGGGAAATTAAGCTCCGGAATTTTTTGATCTTTTTCATGATAATCTATTAAACCAAGGCTAAAATTCCTTTTAGTTTCTCCCCTAAGACCTATCTTCAATTTATTTTTTTCTTCATCTAATTCTATAACAACACTATCTGAAGGTTTGGCACGACTTAAAACTTGTTTTAAACTATCTAAATTAACAGAAACAACTTCCATCCCACTAACATCATATTCTGTAAATGCACTATTCAATAATCTAAAGACTATCATCGCAACATTTGCAGGATCCATAGCAATAATTTCAAGTTTATCTGAATCTAACTTAATCCTTACATCACTAACTAAATCTGAAAGTATATTGACACTATCTTTCAAAAATCTAGGCTCAGCTAAAACAAGTTTCATAAGAAACAGTGAATACACAATGCCTTTTAATAATTGCTATTCTAAACTAGACATTTAGTCATAGGCTCTCCATCTATGGGTACACTTAGTACACTCAAAAAACCTAGTTTCAGATTCATCAGAAGCCCTTGTTTGAAGAGTCCAATAATATGAATGTTTATTTCCACACTTTCCACATTCTTCTTTAACTTTTGGAAGGGTCTCAACTTTCTTACTTTGAACTTCAATATCTTGATCTTTACTCAATTCAACTTTTTCCTTAAACACCAAACTTCCGGCCTTTTTTCTAGGAATAAAATTACAATTAATACATCTAAGTTTAGATTTTTCTCTATCTAACACCATTATACTTTCACACTTCGAACAAAATAACTCTTCCATTTTAAATTAACCCTCCTAATAGTTTAGTAAACATAATTTTTATCCACCCCAACAAAGGTATCCTCATTCTAGCAACTCCTAAAACTCTATCCTCATGAATATCTTTTTCATTTAACCTAGAATAGCTATCTTGGTTATTATCCCCTTTAGTATGGAAATTATATCTTCCACCTTCTTCCCAAAATCCGACTACTCTATGGATAACTGGATAGTGAGTTGTAGACTCAAAAATTAGCACATCACCTATATTTATATCTTTTGATTTTTTACCAAAAACCAACATAATATCTCCTTTATTGAACCCATCTCTAAACTTAAAATTTGAGAAATCTTCCTTAATTATCCCTGCAGCTGTGTACCACTCTTCATGATCCTCCCACCATTTATCAAAATTTTCTGGATGTTCCATACTACTTGATACTACTGCTACAATTGGATAACTAGTTCCAAACAAAAGCCCAATAGAAGGATAAACCAAAAACTTAACAATAACAAATGCTAAACCTATAGAAACAATCCAACTTAATGGGGTATCATCATTCCACAAAAATTTCCAGATTTTTCTTAAGGAGTTCATATTTCCTTAATCTGTAAAAGGAACTCCGAATTTTTCTTTTTCAACCTAGCCACACATGCTTCAATAGCTTTAATGGGATCTTCTTTCCCATCGGTCTTAACTACCAACACAGGACTACCTACCAAAGGATGATCTCTTTTATATCCTGAAACAGTTACATGAGAATCATTATGTAGTTCATCTGCTAATGCATTAGCTAAAGTATGATCTTCTCCAACTAATTCAATCTTAATAAAATCCTTACCCTTATCTAAAATATTAAGTTCCATTTCAGAAAAATTGAACTTGGTATTCTTTTAAACCTTTCGGTTAGTTAGTCTTTCTTGCTGATCAAATCTGCTATGGTTAGATTAGAACTTTTAAAATTTACATTCTTTTTCTCGGAAAGATTGGTTTCAGCCTTTTCTAAAATCTTTATATTAAGAAATATTTCTAGTTTCTGAGCAAGTTTAAAATTTGGTTTTAACTTTGAGGATTCAAGTTGATGTATCACTGATTCTTTTTCAGCAATTGCTTTAGCCAAATCCTCTTGTTTCATATTTTTATTTTCTCTAGCTTTTTTAATTCTTTCAGAATAATTATCAACAACAACTTCCACATAACCTGCTTCTTCGGTTTCTTTTTTCATTTTAACCTTTCTATCTATCACAGGCCTATTTATCATTACAACTTTACCATAATTTGAACAGTCTAAACAAACATTCATCATTGTTCCTTCGACTATAGAATCAACCAATTCACCCTCTTTACCACACATCTCACAGATATCCATATAATTAGAAAACTAAACAAAAATAAAAAGATTATGGTGATGGGGGAGGCGATAAAAATGAAGAAATTTCTTCCAGACTATACACTCCTTGAAGCACTACTCCAGAATCTACCCATACAGAAGGGAAAGATTGAACATTATGTGTCTCTAACAAAATACTGATCACAGAAATATCCATATCTGCTGCCAGAGGTATTAAGATTAAATTAGGACCATACTGTTCCTTGATATCTCCTAGAACCCTAGACACAGTATTCTGTTGAGCTTTTATGTCTAAATCTTCTGTAGAATCCATATAAAAATAAAGCAAAATATCATAATCTGCATCACATTTTTCCTTTAAAACCATTGAATTAATATAAAATTCAGTTTTAAGTAAATTATACTTCTTCTTTTCAAATTCAAGTTTATCAGTCAACCTATTAGCCTGTTCATATTCTCCAAGAATTAATCCATCTTCATAAATCCTATCTCCAAACTTTAAGTTTTCATCAATTGATTTTTCACAAGAAAGTTCATCTATATTTTGATAATAATAAGATTGTAATCTCAAATCTCCCCATCTAACTACAAGATTATCAAACTCTTCTTGAAATCCTTCTAGTCTTGCATCTTCGATTACTACACCCAAGTAAACTCCAATGATAAACACCACTGTTGTAAAAACTAAAGCTTTCCAAAACACATCTGTTTGAGGTTTTACCATGTTCTCTCCTTAGTTATAATTAATCTCCATAAAGAGTGAATATAAATAAGAGGATATAAAGTTAAGTATACTAACATATATATTGCAAATTTATGATATTGTTTTACTCCGATTCTTGAATTTTCTACAACTAATTGAGAATAAATTAAATATAAAACTCCCATAACTAACAAAACCATTGCAAAAACTGCAAAAACATTAGGATTGAGATTCAATGCACTCAATGTAAGGAAATTACTTTCGGCAGCCAAAGCATATTTAGAAACTAAGTAAGTGTTTATTACCTTTTTACTTAACACATAAGTAAAAACTCCAAACCCAAACAAACTTAACACAAATTGTGACATAAAAAACGGAACTACAAACAAACCCATCATTCCATGTTTAGGATTAAAAAATGTAGACCTATATTTCCACATTGTTTGAAACCCACCTAAATTCCACCTAAGTCTTTGTTTCCACCATACACTTATTTTAGAAGGAACTGTCGTATACACTTTAGATCTAAGATCTATTCTAACTTTATTATTATGGCTTAAAATCTTCCAAGTTGCTTCAATGTCTTCAGTTAAGTTTTCAGAATCGAAACCACCATAACTAATAAATTGTTTTCTTTTGTATATACTTAGTGGACCTGGAGTAACATAAATACCTTCTAAATACTGCAATAATTTCCTACCCCATGCAATAACTGCATATTCAACAGATTGCATATACTCTAAAATTTTTTTTCTATTTTTAACCAAAATTGTTGAAGTTACAGCAGAAACACCTTCTTCTTCAAAAAATGCGACCATACTAGTGATAGCATTTTTTCCAGGATAAGAATCTGCATCAATAACTGCAAACAACTCTCCCTTAGCTATTTTTAAACCCTCATTTAATGAATCAGCCTTTCCTGAATTTTTTTTATCCAAAACAGTTATCTTACTTCCAAATTTCTTCATTTCCTTCAAAGTATTATCTTTGCTCCCATCATTAATTGCGATTATTTCCAGTTTATCTTTTGGATAATCCTGACCTAAGATTGCAGTAATAGTATGTGCTATGGTATCTTCTTCATTATATGCGGGAACTAAAACACTAATTGTGGGAAACACAGTAGTAGGTCTATCTTCTTGTAAAGACTCTTTATTTTTATAGTATAAAATAAGGAATAGAGAACCCAAATATAAAGAAACTAAAATAAAAAATAAATATATATAAGTTAAAAATTCCAAACTCACTCACCTTGACCGATTTTTAACTTATCTTTCAATTCATCTTCAACAACATCAAAATAATCAAAAAACTTAGGAGTCAACTTTAATAGTTTAGTCCTACCAAATCTCTCTGAAAGAACGAAACCTTCTTCTTTTAATTTTTTAACATGATCATAAGCCTTATTTCCCCTATAATTTATTACATCAGATTGTATAGCAGGTTGCCTATATGCAATAATTGCCAGAGTCTCTTGAGTAGGTTTATCCAACTCCGCATCTGTCAATAATCTTTCAGTTAAATACAAATAACTATTTTTTATATTTAACTTCCATCTATTTTTTTCATCTTTAATTATTTCCAAAGCAGTTTTACGATTTGAATAATCTTCCTCTAAGTCTAAAAGGGCTTTTTTAATGTACCCTACACTCCCAATGCCTACAAGCCTACTAATATCATCTACAGTCAAAAACCTCCCTGTAGTAAAAAGAACTGCTTCTATCTTGTTTTTATTTTCTTCCATAACAAAATAATTATTAATTAAATATTTATAAAAGTAACTCAATCTTAAATTTTAAATCTTAATATTGCTGCAACTCCTCCAAACTCCTTTAACTGTTTTCCTTCTTGAGTTTCTAAGGAGATCATCGTTACTTTTGCACCAATCTTTTCTGCCTTATCTTCAATTTCTTCAACAAAATCATCTTCTAAATCTTCAGATAATAATACTGTATCTGCTGCACCCTTAGCTAAAGCATCTAAAACATCCTTTTCCTTATACACTGCCTTTCCTCCTCCTTTTGAAGATAATGAATGAAAAAATCTTTCCATAATCTTCTTTTCTTCAACTATTTCTTCATCAGCTAGAAAATCATGACTCTTATCTACTAATTCATTTAATCCAAATTCCCCAGTATAACTTAGATCTTTTAACCCTAACACCTTATCTTTAACTTGGGTCTGCAAGTAGTCTCCATTGAAAAAATCTTCCTTACTTGGACCAGGACCCCCAATTATAACCCCTTTTATTTCCTTACGGGAAAACTCTTTATTGGCAGTTTCAGCAACCCTTTGGAAAAACCTATGTGCTGCTTCTTCCCTCAGTCTAGCATATCTTTGTTGACTCTGTCCTCCTTTTGTAGTTTTTCCAGGTACATCTGAAGTATGGTTAGAAATTTCAATAACACTAGATCCCTTTAACAAACCCAAGGTACCCTCTCTTCTATCTACTGCAATGAGACCATAAGTTTCTTTATGTTCAATCATATCCTCTATAATTTCTGTAACAAAAGTTTGATCACAACGATAAAGTCTAGTTCTTATAGGTTCAGTAGGTTCAATACTAAACACCTCTATATTAATTTGACTTTCCTTTTCACTAATGTTTCCTGAGAAAACTGCCAAACCATTTTCAGGGGTTTTCTTAAATAACCTTAAATGCCTAATCATCCTTTCTAAAGAATTCTTTACATTTTCCCTTGTACGCTTATCTTTTATGTTTGAAGCAGTTCCTTGTTCTTCTTTTAGATGGTTAATAATTTTTATGATATCATAGCCTTCCGGAATATAGACTGAAACTAACTCAGTATGCCTTCCCTTAAAACCCTTTAACCTATTCAGTAATTTCTTTAATTCTCTCTTTTTTTTTCTATCTATTTCTACCATTCTACCTTAAATTTTGGTCCAAAACGTATTTCCTTAGAGCTAGTAACCGCCTTAAGATCTTCAATACTACTTAATAATAAAGTTTTATCTTTCTTTTGTAAATTTAATATTATCTCTTCCTTTAAGGATTTATTTTTTTTTGATTTAACTTGTCTTACTTCATTTAAAACCTCTACAAATTTATCAAATATTTTCTCAGAAACTGGGTCTTCTAGTTTAGATTCATACTTAGGCCAATCAGATAAATGGATACTATCTACTTTTTCTTCATTTATGAAATACATACTATAGATCTCTTCAGTAATGTATGGCATTATTGGTGAAAACATTTTTAATATACCTTTTAATAAAACATCTAATGTGTATTGTGCACTTCTTCTATTTTCTACACCTCTGATGCCAGGATTATATAATCTATTTTTAGCAATCTCTAAATAGTTATCACAAAAAGTATTCCAAAAGAAAATATCTGTTGCTAACTTAGATTTAGAGTACTCATATTCTTCAAAAAAGCTAGTACAGTCTTTTACTAACTTGTTAAATTTAGATAAAATCCCTTTATCTAAATCAGTTAGTTTTACATTCTTATCTCTTTCAAAATCATCAAGATGATTTAACGTAAACTTGGAAGCATTCCACAATTTAGTTATCGTTTTTAGACCTGCTGCAACTTCTTCCTCCCTATATAAGAGATCTTTACCTAAGCTAGAACCTGCAGACCAAAATCTAAATGCATCTGCTCCATATTTTTCAACTACTTCATCAGGCTCAACAAAATTACCTGAAGATTTTGACATTTTCTTACCTTCTTTGTCTAGGCCATGGCCTGAAATCATTATGTCTTTCCATGGAATTTTCTTATCATGAAAATAAGACTTAACTATTGTATAAAAAGCCCAAGTCCTGATTATATCATGGGCTTGCGGTCTTAATGACATAGGTAATAGCTTTAGATCCTCAGAATAATTATTTATTTGAGGAGTAACTGACGAGGTCATCCAAGTGTCCATAACATCCTTTTCAGGAACTAATTCATCCTTAGAATACCCTTTTGGAATATATCCTGATCTAGGATCAACAGGTAACTCTTCAAATGTAGGTAAAACTACTTTTCCATCTTTCTTACTATACCACACTGGAAAGGGGACACCATAAAATCTTTGCCTAGAGATAGACCAATCCCATTGTAAATTTTCCACCCAATGAATATATCTCTTCTTCATAAACTCTGGATACCATTTAACCTTATCTGCTTGTTTAATTAATTTTTTCTTATAGTCTAAAACATTAATAATCCATTGAGGAGATTTTAGAAACTCAATAGGTACGCCAGACCTTTCACTAACATTAACAACATGATTTATTTTCTTTTGACCAACTAAAGAAGAATTACTTTTCAAATCTTCTAAAATTTTATTTCTTGCTTCTTTTATCTCAAGACCTTGATAAACTCCTGCAAGATCATTCATTTTTCCATCTTTTGTAAACACTATTCTCAAGGGCAGATCATATTTCTTCCATTTTTCTATATCTTCCTTATCTCCAAAAGTACACACCATCATCAAACCAGTGCCTTTTTCTATGTCTACAGAATCATCTTCTAAAATTGGCACATCATAATCAAATAATGGAACTTTAGCTTTTTTATTTTTAAACTTTTTATACCTCTTATCTTTAGGATTATAAAATAATGCCACACACCCAGGGATCAATTCAGGACGAGTAGTTGAAATAACCAAATCTGTTTTCCCTGACTTAAAGATTAAATCATTAAAAAATGATTTTTTATCCATATCCTTAAGATCTGCTTGAGCTAAACTAGTCTGTAGTTTTGTATCCCACATTAAAGGGATATCTTTCCTTTTTAAAAAACCTTTATTATACAAATCAATAAATGATTTCTGGGCAATAAGTGTAGCCCTTTGATCCATCGTAGAATATGTTAAATCCCAATCTATACTAATACCTAAAAGATTCCATAATTTTTTATAATTTTTTATACCTTTCCTAGTCTCTTTTAAACAAAGCCTAGTAAATTCTTTACTAGTTATTTTAGATTTATCTATCTCATATTTATTTTCAACATACCTCTCAGTAGGCAAGCCATTATCGTCAAAACCCATCGGAAAAAATACATTAAAACCTTTCATCCGCTTATACCTTGCAATAAACTCAAACTGAGAATAATGCATAGCATGACCCACATGTAAATGTGATGCAGAAACATATGGAGGGGGTGTGTCTATTGAAAAAATCCTTTGTTTAGTATTAGAATTAAACTTATAGACTTGGTTACTATCCCAATACTTCTTCCATTTTTTTTCGGATTCTTTAAAATCGTACCTTTTAGGTAAATTCATGATAAGTAGACCTCTCAAATATTTATTTAAACCTTTCTAATCAAAATCTTTAAATATAGCTGAAGTACACAAAATTGATTAACGGGGCGGTAGCTCAGCCTGGGAGAGCACTAGACTGAAGATCTAGGTGTCGGGGGTTCAAATCCCTCTCGCCCCATTTAAAATTATTAGAAAGATTTATAAAATTCAATATGTCTTAACCTAAATATAAGTGGTGAATAAATTGAATAAACTAAAAAAACAAAAAAATAATTATTTTTTTATTTCGTTATTTTTAATAACAGTAATTTTAATTTCAGGATGTGGTCAATTTTCAAGAGTTCAAGAAACAAAAGAAGGTACTCGTGGAGACCCATCTTATGCAAAAGAAGTTGATGATGCACTATCTTGTCTCGAAGAAATAATGTATGGGGAATTAGATTGTTCAATGGAAATCAATGAAAAAAATGTATGCTGTGAAAAACTGGAAAAAGAACCAAGAGTATGGTGTTGGGCTTGTTCAGATTATAGATGTAGAAGTGCTTCAAGTGGGGGATGTTGGGCAAGTGGATGTTGTGCTACGGCACCAGTAATTGAATCTGAATAAAACTATCTTAATTTCTCAAAAAGTTATTATATCCCTTAAGCTAGAACTAAGAAAGTTTTATAAATAAAAAAAAATAATTAACTCAATAATGAATTCGAAAAGAGGTGCAATTGAACTTTCTATGACTACTATTATTGTAGTTGTAATTGGGGTAGTTCTTCTTGGATTAGGTATTGGTTGGATCACAAGCCTAATTGCACAAGTTGAAGAATTAACTGAACAATCTTTTGCAGCAGCTCAACAAACTATTCAAGAACAAATGCCTTCTGGTGCAAAGTTCTATATTTCCGGATATACTGTAAAAGGACAAGCTGGAAAATTTACAGAAATTTATACTGGAGTAAAATTTAGTGGAGAGGAAAACACTCAAAAGTGGTTCATATTAGAAGTTCTTGATAAAAATGGTAACCCCTCAGATTGGTTCACACTTGCAAGCCCTTTACTATTAAATGTAGGAATACCTAAAGGGATACCGATCGGAGTAAAGATACCTGAGTATCAAGAATCAAGCACCCAACACTCATTTACTATAATCGCTTATTGGTCAGATAGCAGCACAGGACCTTGGGAAGCTTATGACAGCAGTGCAATTATTCTTGAAGTAGAATAAATCTTATAAAGTTCTTAAAAAAGATTAAGTTATGAAAATATACAACACTCTTTCTAGGAAAAAGGAAAATTTTAGTCCAAAAAAAGAGGTATCTATGTTTGTGTGTGGACCTACTGTGTATAATAGGATCCATCTTGGTAATGCAAGAACATTTACTAACTATGATTTAATTGCAAAATATCTTAAGTTTAAGAAAATAAACTTATTTTATTTACAGAATATAACAGATATAGACGATAAAATAATAATTAAAGCTAAAAAAGAAAAAACAACTTGGAAAAAAATAGCTAAAAAATATGAAAAAGAATTCTTAGAAGACATATCACAAATTAAAATAAATTCAATAGATAAATACGCAAGAGCAACGGACTATATGGCTGAAATAATTTCTCAAATTAAAAGATTAAAAAAACTAAAGTATACTTATGAGATAGATAATGACGGAATTTATTATGATTTATCAAAAAATAAAGATTATGGAAAATTATCAAAAAGAA
Source organism: Candidatus Woesearchaeota archaeon (assembly GCA_964408705.1). GTDB lineage: Archaea > Nanobdellota > Nanobdellia > SCGC-AAA011-G17 > PNOQ01 > CAYFNK01. The sequence continues at coordinate 843 of CAYPAI010000003.1, read as the reverse complement.
GTAAAATAAACCAAGAAGATATTGCAATTTCTAGAATAGATTCAAGTAAAAACAAAAGGAATAAAGGAGATTTTTGTTTATGGAAATTTTCTAAAAAAGGAGAACCAAGTTGGGACTCTGAATTTGGAAAAGGAAGACCAGGGTGGCATATAGAAGACACAGCAATTACTGAAAAAGAATTGGGTAAACAATATGATATTCATGGAGGGGCAATTGATTTAATATTTCCTCATCATGAAGCAGAACTCGCACAAATGGAATCATTAAGCGGGAAAAAACCATTTGTTAAATATTGGGTACATTCGGGTTTTTTAAATCTTAACAAAGAAAAAATGGCAAAATCTGGTTCATTTATAACCTTAAAAAATATATTAGAAGAATACACTCCTTTAGCTGTAAGGTATTTTTTTATTTCTGCACACTACAGGTCTCCCTTAGACTTTTCAAAAGAAAGCTTGAACCAAGCAAGTTCCTCTTTAGAAAGATTGCAAGAATTTTATATCAAGGCGAAAACCTCAAAAAAGAATATTGATCAAAAAGTTGTAAATTCTACAAAGAAAAAAGTTCTTAATGCTTTAGATGATGATTTTAATACCCCCAGAGCATTGGGAGAATTATTTAAATTTATAAGAGAAGCAAACAAATTAGGATATGGAAAAAATTCTTACAAGTTACTTAAGGAGTTAAATAAATTTTTAGACATCCTAGAAGAAGAAACAAAAATCCCTAAGGAAGTTTTAGATTTAGCAAGGAAAAGAGAAAAAGCAAGAAAAGAAAAAAACTGGAAGCTTTCAGATAACTTAAGAGAAAAAATAAATAAAAAAAACTATTCTATTCAAGATA
>CAYPAI010000002.1:56655-90290 GCA_964408705.1 Candidatus Woesearchaeota archaeon | reverse complement strand
CAGCTGGTTTATCTTCAGCTGGTTTATCTTCAGATGGTTTATCTTCAGATGGTTTATCTTCAGGAATTTTTTTAGATAAAGCAATGCTTTCTGATTCAGCCTTAGTTAATAAGAGGCCAACAGTATCTTTAGAAGGATATCCTGAAAATATTGCAAGATTAAATGCCTCATTTGCAATAGCTTTTATGTCATTTAAGACTTTATCTCCATCAATAGACAACACTTCTTTTGTTAAAATATCTCCATTTTGGTAGACTGCTATTAAATTAAGTCCAATTTCCATAGGTTCTATGTTAAATTTAGCAAGTAAATCTGATACTTTTTGATTTATGACTTCTCCTTCTTTTACAATTATTTTAGATTCTTTTACAACTACTTTGCCATCTTCGATAGCTGCTTTTATTCCTGCTGCCCCAAGTTCTCCTACTACTGGTCCTGCAGGGAAAGAAGTAGGACCTTCCGGTATCTCTATGTTTTTTGGAGAAATTTGGCCTGGTTTAGCAGCCATACGTGATTTGTTTTTTAATAATTTATTAGATAATTTAAATGGATCTTCTTTTGAAACCAATAATGCAGGCATAGTATTTTCTAAATATTCTTCAAGTTTTTCTATCCCTTTTTTATTTTCAATAGAAGAGCTTATTGCAAGTTTAATTAAACTCTTTTTTGAGACTCTAATAGACATAACCTTCTTCAATTTATTTTTTAATTTTTGAAATTGTGCAGAAGGAAGATTAGTCAAATCCAAAATACCGATTATTTCATTCTTTGATAAAATTTCTTTCAATAATTTTACTTCTTTCTTTTTAATTTCAGATACGTGCGCCTTTGGTTTATCCATCTTTCTTAGTTATTTCCTTAATTGGTTTAGTTGTTTTTTCTTTTTTAATAATCAAAGCTTTAGTTTTCGACTTCTTCTTTTCATGGATTACAGGTCCTTCTCCAGTTATTTCCAAACAAGGACTCATTGTTAACTTAATAAAAATTGATTTAATATTTGATTTACCTTGAGGAAGGTTATGAACTAGGTTATCATAAATTGAAAATATATTATCTGCAACTAGATCATCTTCAAAAGACTCTGAACCAACAACAGCTTTCAAAATAACTTGATTTTTAGTTTCTAAATGGATAATTTTGTTAAGTTTCGCAGTTAATGGTTCAAGTATTGCAGTTGGTGAAACAACGCAACCCGCCTTAGGATTTGGCATCTTTCCAAGAGGTCCTAAAACTTTACCAAAGGCCATAGCTACCTGTGGCATTAAATTTGATTGTGCTACAAAAAAATCACAAGATCTAGCTAACTTCTTAATTTTCTTTTTGTCTTTTTTATATATTGGAAATTCTTCTTCTAAGACTACATTATTAAAAATTTTAGCCTTAGATTCAAGTTCCTTACCCACTAAAGCACAAATTTTAACGTCTTTTCCTCTTGGGTGAGGTAATTGCACAAATAAGTCTATTTTATCATCTGATTTTTTTGGACTAAGATTTGATAAATTTATAGACACATCAAAACTTTGTTTAAAATTTCTTTTAGGTGAAATCTCCCTTAGTTTTTTTATAGAATCTAATATTATTTTTTTATTCATTTGACCCTCCTACTAAACGTAGTATATCGGAATAAGTTTTTGACTAAGATATTACTTATAAATCTTTTGGATAATACAAATCACTAACTGAAAGATCGTTATTAATATTATATATTGCTTTCGCAAATAAAGGTGCTAAAGATATATTAGTATACCAATTATTATTATTCTTAAAAAATTTATCACGAGGAATGGTATCAGTACCTATAACCTCAACTTCCAACTTAGATAATTTTTCAATTGCAGGTTCACTAAATATAGAATGAGTACAACAAACTGTAATTCCTTTAGCTTTTTTTCTTTTTAATTCATTTACCACTCTGTCAATACTTCCTCCGGTGTCAATCATGTCATCTACAACAATTATATTTTTATCCTTAACATATCCTGCAATTTTGAGTACATCTATGTGGTTAGCCTTCCGGTTGGACCTCATCTTAAATGATTGTGCAGCCCTACATCCTAAATTTTTAGCAAAATATTGTGATCTAGGTGCTCCTCCTGCATCTGGAGCAATTATAACTGTATTTCTAACATCACCTTTTAAATTATTTTTTAAATACTCTATTAAAACATTGGATGCTCTTAAATTATCTACTTTTACTTTATCATAAAATCCAACAATTTGGTCAGCATGCATATCTGAGGTAATAATATTATCAAAACCAGAACTTTCTATCCAGTTTATAGCAAGTCTTGCAGTAATTGGTTCCCTACCTTTACTTTTATCTTGTCTTAAAAAAGGATGATAAGGCATTACTCCAGTTACATTTCTTGCACCTGCACCTTTCAAAGCATATGCAGTTTGACACATTTCAAAAAAATTATCTTGTATGGACCTTTTAGAATATTTATCTAAACAGTTTTGTACTAAATATGCGTCAACTCCTCTGACAGTTTCTTCAATAATTTGTTTTGATTCTCCATCTGCAAAATCAAGATTAGAGACAGTACTCTTATCAACTCGATAACTAGATTCATGATACAAGTTATTTAATTCATTTACAAGTTTATTTGCAAAATTAGAACCAGAACGATTAGAAAACAATTTTAATTTCCCTCTAGCCATAAAAAATAAATCTCCTATTAATTTATAAAAATTATTATCCTAAAACCTAAAGAATCAAGATATTTATTTTTATTTCTAATCATGTAATAAATACACATATAAAACTTCAAATGGAATTTTTTGTTCTACTAACAGTGTGTAGTTATAATTATACTTCTCAAATAATTTAATTACATTTGGAGTTAATGAAGAAAACAACAAAAGAATTTTACCATTTTTTAATAAATAATGTTTAGCATTCTTCAAAAATCTTTCAATTATTTCATTTCCTTTCATTCCACCAGTAGTTGATAACTTAGATTCTTTAGGTTCCATTTCTTCATTAGGCAAATAAGGTGGATTAAAAATTATTAAATCAAACTTATCATTAACTTCAGAAAATAAATCGGAAACAATAGCATTAATCCCCTTAGACTCAACATGTTCGACCGATTCTGGATTAATATCAACTGCCAATACTTCTGCCCTCATATCTTTAGCTGAAATTGCTAAAATTCCTGAACCAGTACCCATATCTAATACTTTCATATTTGGTTTTATAAATTTATTAAGTTCTTTTTGAATCAAATAAGAATCTTCTGCTGGATCATATATCATTTTAATTTTAGTTAAATAATCTTTTAACTTTATTTGTTTAATATAATTATATTCCCTCTACCTTTTTTTATCCTTCTAATTTTTTTATCATGTTCTAATTCAGTTAAGATTAAACTAGCTTTAGCTTCAGATAGGAATAATTTTTTTCTAATATCTTTCTGGGTGGTCCTACCCCCTTCTTTTTGTATAACCTCTAATACCTTTTTAATGTCATCTTCTTCCAAACTAGTTTTCTTAAGTGGAGGGTTTTTAATTTTCCTCCAGACAAAGTAAGACACGATCAATAAAAGGATTATATAAACTATCCAATATGTACTTGAACCATTGTAAGGATTTATAACATCAAGGTTATCTTCAGTTATATCATCATTTAAATTAGGTAGCAATATGATGTCTATCAAGTAGTTTCCTTCTTCAATTATTGATATTTCTTCTATTTGGGAATATACTAGTTGATTTTCTTCAAAATATTCAAATTCAATAAAATAATCTCCAACATTGACTTCAAAGCTGTAATCTCCTTGAGAAGCAACTGAAGTTTGTTCAGGCAAAGTATTTATTGTGACAATTACTCCATTCACAACTTCAATATCTGAATCATAGATAGTTCCATGAACAGTAGCAGCATCAACACAATATAATGAAAAAAAAGGAATCAACATTAGTAACATTATTCTAAATTTCATGTTTAAAAATTTCTTTTTTAATTATATAAATCTTACCCCAATATAACTATAATTAAAGTTTCTGTAAAAATTAAAGCTTTCTAAAGCTTTAGAAAGGTTAAGTAAAAAGTTTCTTTATAAATAACTTAGACCATATTAAACCTAGCAAATCAAGTTTGCGGAGGCAAAAAACAATGAAAAAAATACTTACAATGTTAATGCTTACAATCTTTATGGTTGGTGCTACTCCAATTGCTGAAGCAAGTGTTGGACAAGGTTTAAACACCCCAATACAAAGTAAGGTAATTAGCATAGATAATAAAGATAAAGGTATAAAACATATAAAAGAAAATTATGAAAAAACTAAGAAAGATGTATATGCTTTGAAAGTTAAAGTTGCAAAGTGTGAACAAACTGGTGATTGTGTCAAGCTTAAACAGGATCTAAGGCTACAATTAAAAAGCCATGTCTTGGAAAATATAAAACTTTTACACAAACATCTAACAAAGTCTAAAATGAGATTTGAACAAATTGAAGGTTCAGAGGGTATTGTTAAAAAAATAGATTCATACCTTATGGAACTTGAAGCTCATTATGAAAAAGTAAATCAAGCTGAAACTAAAGAACAGTTGGTTAAATCAATGAAAGGTTATAGGGTTTGGATTAAAGAAATGAAAACTATCGTTTTGGGTTTCCAACATAAATTAAACCTTGATAAAATTGATACTTTTGTGATGAGGGCAAAAACTCTTCAATATAAATTCTCTACAGTAATTGATAGGTTAGTAGAAGAAGGTAATCCTTCCTTAAATGCTAAACAATTAGTAAACGACTTTTCAAATTACATAGACTCTGCTAAATCTAAATATAACAAAGCTAAATCTATAATGGATTTAGAAGGTGGAGCTAATGAAGAATCTATTGAATTAATGAAAGATGCAAGACAAGATTTAGAAAAGGCTAGAGAGTTATTGAGAAAGATAATCTCAACACTAAATTCACAAGGAGTGAGCGTTTCACAACTTAAATCAATTCAACCAAATGTTGCAGCCATTTAGGCTGCACATTATCTTTTTAAAAATGAAAGAAACAAATTTAGCTTTAATGTTTATACTACTCATATCTTTTGCATTATTCTTGAGTTATGATTCTTACCTAGAGTCTCAGAAACAAACAATAATAGATAGTTTTTTTGAAGGATATGAAGAAGAATTAACTGACCAAGAATTAGAAGAAATATTTGATGAGGAATTATTAGATTTAATTGAAGAAATTGAATAGTAAGATATATATATTCGCAAAATAAGTTATAATAAAATGAAAAAAGGTAACCTAAAAATATTGATTATTTTGTTAGCAATAGCACTAATTTTTGCAGTTATTTTGGAACATAAGGAAGAAGACATTATATCCGATCTACTTGATGAAGGTCTAGAAGAAAATGAGATTTCAGATCAAGAACTAGAGGAAATGTTTGATGATGAATTATTTGATTTAATTGAAGAAACTTAATTATTTTATCTCTCTAAAATAATCTTCAACTCTTTCTAAAATATTCTTGAGATAAAATTCTCTTATATGTCTATCAAATATTACGGACATATTTTCAAATTCAGTAACTCTGTATCTATTTTTTATATTTTCAATTAAATACAAATCCTTTAATCTTTTTAATTGTCTTCTTATGTTTGATGAAGCAATACCATTAAGGGGAAGTTTAGTTTTTTTCCTTTGAATTATAACTTTTTCTTTAATCTCTTCAGAAGTCATCATAATTTTTCTTCTCCTATTATTAAGTAATACTAAAAGAATATCTACGACTATGTCTCTAGAATCCCCTGGTTGTAACAAACCAACTGATAAACATAATTTTCTTGTAAGATCTCTTTTATTTCTTGAATATGGTTTTTCATATTTTCTTAGAGTTATTTCAGAAAGTGGAACATCCCTAGAAATTGTTTTTGTCATATCTTATAAATCGAATCTATTGTTTAAATATTTTTAGCTTTTTCATCAAATATAAGTTATATTCAAGAAATACTTAAATATCTTTTATAGATTGAGATAATATTATGACTGAATTAATAGCTTATTTATCCACGGGGAAAGGAAGTTGGGGAGAGGTGGCAGGCCTAATCTCTAAAGATAAATTTGAAAAAATTTATTTATTAACAAATGATTTTGGTAAGGAAAATTTTAACTCCAATGAAAAAACAGAACTTTTAGTCATAGATACTAATCAAAATATACTGGGACTAAGGGATCAAATCTTAACTATAATAAAATCAAAAATAAATGGGACAGAAATAGCGGTAAATTTTGTGTCTGGTTCAGGAAAAGAACATATGGCTTTAGTATCAGCATTAATTAAGTCTGGATTAGGGTTTAGGTTAGTGACAGCTGATAAAGGAGATATACAAGAGCTTTAGAAAAGTTTATATCAACTTCTAACTTTTAAATTTTATGGGAATTTTTGATGAAATTCTAAAAGAAGGTGAAACACTTTTTAAAAATGAATTTGCCTTAGATTATGACTTCATTCCAAAGGAGATCCCACATAGGGAAAATCAACAACATTATATTGCAGAATGTATAGCTCCATTAATAAATAAACGAAATGGAAGAAACATTTTTGTTTGTGGTGCTCCTGGAATAGGTAAAACTTTAGCTATTAAGCATATATTTAAGGAGTTAGAAGAAAAAACAAATGAAGTAATACCTATATATGTAAATGGCTGGAAGAAGGATACTAGTTACAAAATTTTAATAGACATTTGTGAACAAATCGGATATAAGTGGACCCATAATAAACGTACAGATGAACTTATGAAAGTTGTTTCCGAAGTTTTAAACAAGAAATCTGCAGTAATTTGTATAGATGAAATAGATAGAGTAAAAGAAGTAGACATAATATACTCTTTATGTGAAGATTTATTCAAAAAGGCTATAATTACAATAGCTAATGATAAAGATTGGATTTCTAGATTAGATCAAAGAATTAAGTCAAGATTAATGCCAGAATATTTAGAATTTAAAGAGTATAACTATGAGGAAACAAGAGATATAATCATCCAAAGGATAAATTTATGCTTCCAGGATAATGTGTGGGAAAAAGAAGCAATTAATTTAGTCATAGATAAGACTTCTGATATAAAAGATATAAGATCTGGTTTATTTTTACTAAAAGAATCAGGTAATGCTGCAGAAAGTAAGGCATCAAGAACAATAAGTAGTGAGAATGCAAAAACTGCAATTTCAAAGTTAGAAGGATTTAAAATAAAACAAGCTCAAGATTTTACTAAAACTGAGCAAGATGTTCTTTTATTGATAAAAAACAATTCAGGAAAAACTATAAAAGAGTTATTTGATATATTTGAAGGAGATATATCTTATAGGACATTCCATAGGAAGATAGAGGATTTAAATAAGAATAACATGATTGAATTTGGAGAGAAAAAAGGAAAATCTATTATAGTAAATTATAGTAAGAAAATAATGGAGTTCAACAAATGAAAAAATCTATAATTTTTTTATTAATCTTATTGGTTTTTTTAGTAGTTATAGGAAACAAGGAGGAAGATTTAATGGAGTTAGAAATTAAAGTTTTAAAAGAAGGAACAGGGGATCAAGAAGCAAAATCAGGAGATTTTGTGAAAGTACATTATACAGGTACACTAGAAGACGGAACTAAATTTGATTCAAGTCTAGACAGAGGTGAACCTTTTGAGTTTACACTTGGAGTTGGGCAAGTAATTCAAGGATGGGATCAAGGAGTATCGGGAATGAAGATAGGTGAAAAGAGAAAATTAACTATACCTCCCGATTTAGGCTATGGTTCTTCTGGTGCAGGAAATGCCATTCCTCCAAATGCAGTTTTGATATTTGAAGTAGAACTATTAGATATAAGTTAGGCAATCAATTTTATCTAGTATTAAGTGAAGGATAATTCCATAAAATAAGTATTTGTATTTTTTAAGAAATATTCCTACAAGGTATACTGGGAATAAGTACCAACTATGTAAGGGGTGAAAATTTATACTACATCTAGAAGGGTCATAAACCGGATTTGCAACAATATGGTCAAGATCTATGAAGTTAGATAAAATAACTAATAGAAATATTTTTTTAAAAGGTGTTTTTTTATCAAAAAAGCTAATAATAGCAATAAGAACTAAATTAGAAATTATATGAATTAACAAGTTCATTTGTGACAGAAAATAAACTTATATTTTTCTCCTTTTTCCTCTAGTTTTGCAAAAAAGTTTCTTTCAAATTGAACGACTTCTCCAATGTCCACATTTTTTAGGCTACTTTCTCCTAAACCATTTTTTAATGATCCATCCCTCATAAGTACTTCAACATTTATCAACTTACTTGAGAAAGGTAACCAATGTATCATTGTTGAGTTAAGGGATTTATCAAACTCTTTTGAAATAAAGATTTTATTTTTAAAATTAAATAAGTGCATAAATCTATAATTAGTTTCTGCATCTAAGTTATCTGAAATATAAAAATTTTTATAAGTTTTAAAGATTCTATGTCCCAAAGATTTATTCTGAGGGTGAGAGGGTAAAGATATTTCAAGTTCAGGAGAGTTTTTTATTGTAATTTTTTTTGGATCTTCTATAAAAAAATATCTTCTAACCTTATTGTCTATAATTTCTTTATTAAAATGTGCTAAAGTTTCCATAGACACATTAATGTCTCCCTTTTTTACTCCCATTTCTTCAATTAATTTAAATATTGCTGCTGGTTCAAAACCTCTTCTCCTTAGTGATTTTACAGTGCCTACTCTCGGATCATCCCATCCAGATAATACTCCAGAATCAATAAGTTTTTTTGATTCAGAAGTACTTTTAACTCCACTAACTAACAATTTCCCATGATATATTGTTTCAGGATAGGTCCACCCAAAATAATCATAGAGATATTTTTGCCTATGGTCAGATATACTTAAATCAACGCCTCTTAGAATATGTGTGATTTTTAGCAAGTGGTCATCTATGGCTGAAGCAAAATTTAATAATGGCCAAACTCTCGATTTTTTTATTTTTCCAAAGAAGTTTTTTTTACTATCTAAAGGGTGATTATGGTCACTTACTATTCTAAACGCTGCCCAATCTCTTATTGCAGGATTAGGGTGTTTCAAATCAGTCTTTATTCTTAAAACTGCTTCACCTTCTTGGTAACCATCAAACATCGATTTCCATCTTTTAGTTTGATATTTATCATAACAAGGGCATTTCAAACATTGATTAAGGAGTCTTTTCTTTTTTTCAACTTCACAAGTACAAACATATGCCTTATTCATATCTATTAATTTTTGGGCATACTTGTAATATAGTTTAAGCCTTTTAGATTGAGTTACAACTTTGTTTGGATTTATACCCAACCATTTAAGATCTTCTTTAAACCAGTTATAAGCTTCACTAACTGGAGGTTTTACTTTTGGATCTGTATCGTCAAATCTTAAAATAAATTTTCCATTATATTTTTTGGCTAAAAGCCAATTCAAAATTGCAGGCCTACAATGTCCTAGTGAGATTGGTCCATTAGGATTAGGTGCAAATCTTACAGTCACTTGGGTAGGATCTCCTAAATCAGGTATTCTATCTTTTTCTTCTTTTTCTACTCTATCAAACTCTCCCCCAAGTAATGAAAGTTCATTTTTTTGTTGATCAAAACTCATAGAATTTACTTCATTAGATATTTTTTTTATTTCAGAGATAAGGCTTTTTGCCTTAGATTTTAACTTTGGGTTTTTTCCAAGAATTTTACTCATAACAGATCCAGGATTAGACTTACCATTATACTTAATTGCATTATCAAGAACAAATCTTTTAATCTCTTTTTTATCCATATTTTTTGAATTAGTTTAAACTTTATAAAAATTCCTTAATAGAAACACTTATAAACAAAAGTTATTACTTTATAGTAACAAAAATATATGACAAAATGGAAAAATCAAAAAATACAACAAGTTTTTTAAAAAAATTAACAAAAATAGTTATAATTCCAACAGCAGGATTAACTGCAATAGGATTAACTGCAATGATATATCCAATAATCCAAAACGCTAGTTTAGAAAAAGAAGCTAAACTTAGTGATGATTTTGCAAAGATAGTTAATGAAAGTTATATCAAAGAAGGGACTGGTGCACATTTCCCAAATCATTATTCTCATCCAAACCATCCACTTTATGGGATTGATGAAGAGCATGTATATGGTACTGCGGGAGATGGGATAGAAGAATATCTTACAGAAACTAAGGAGGACTCTAAAAAATGAAAACAAGAACATTTGGAATAGAATCAGCAAAAGAATTAATGAATTTAGAGAGCGGAATTAAATTGAGAGCCCTAGATAGGGCAATTAAATCAGAGAGATTATCTCAACAAAGATCTAGTCAAGGGTTAGATGAATTACTAAGTTTTAATCAATTATTTAGTACAAATAAATATATTGCAGACCCTAGAGGTATGGAAATTAGAAATTACCTTACTAATAAAGAAAATGCATTTATTCCAGCAAATTTACAATATCACTTAAATAAGAAGATACAATATGCAGATATAGACCAGTATATGGAGTAAAAATGAAACTAAGAAATAAACTAAAAATATTGGGGTTAGCGGGGATCCTTTCAGTTTCACCAGCTAAAGAAAATCAAAATACTGCTATCCAAGATGCAAAAGAAATTTTAAATGTATCTAACACTGGAATGATTAAAATATTACCGAAGGGGTACATAACTTCTAAGCCAATAGATATGACTTTAAGAACACTTGCAGGTGTTTATAGCGGAACTGTCCAAGTTTGTAAGGAAGAATCCAATTATGGGATAGATAAACATTTCACTGTAGGAAGTTATAGTCAAAAAGAAGATCCAAAATCTTACGAAAGAGTACTTAATGAATCTGATTTAAATAAAGATAAAATAATTACAAGGAAAGAGGCTAAAACTCTAAGAGATAGAGTTTATAGTAACGCAGAAGATTGTCTTGCCTCGGATTTAGAGTTTTATAAAAGAATGTTAGGATGTGAAAAAAATGAATAAATACGATATAATCTCTCCATTCCCAAAAAAGGTTAAAAAAAAATCAAGTAAATTAAAAAATATTTTATTGAATACTGGCTTAGTTGCAGGACTAGTTATTGGAGTAAATAAGTGTACTGATTGGTATTTGCAAGGCACTATGCCTGACTTAAAAAATACTTCGGAATGGAAACCTACATATTTTAATCCTGAAGCAGACTTAGGAGTTTTTTTGTATGATTCTCATAAAAAAGAAGGCGGGAAGTTTATGTATGAATCATTCTCAAAAAATAATTATAATTTATCAGTAAAAGAATATAATTCTGAGAAAGAAAATGATCCTACTTTAACTGGAAAAATCTATTTACCAGATACTAATGAAGATGGATTAGTAGGTCCAGGTGAAGATTGGTAAACTTTGATAGTTTAACTGGTTCCTACAAAAGAAAAATAAATAATTCTAGAAAAATAAAATTATCAAAATATCATTTCGAATATTTTAAGAATAAAACTTTAATTCCTATTTATTCAAAATTTAAGGAGAGAGATTATAATATTCTTTTAATTGGGGACTCTAGAGATATTAAGGACAATTATCAAGAAGAACCATTATTAATAACTGTAAAAAAAGAACTCATACTTTCCGATGATGCATTAGATTATATTGAAAATCCTAATGAAGTCTTTTTAGTTGGAATGTTAAATAAACTAGAAGTTTGGAACAATCAACATTTTGAGAAATACGAGCATAACACAAAATCTCTTGATAAACTTCTTGATCAATCTGATTTGAAAATTTTTGGAAAAATACCCTTCTAACGTTAATTTTTTAAGTAATTTAGATTATTAATAATAGTATGTTAAAATTAGAAAAACTTACTAATAAAGAGATTAGATCTATAGTTAGAAAGCTAAAAGAGGCTTATGATTGTGAGTTTGATAATGAATATAATTTTTTTAGAAATAAAGAGGGAAAAATATATATAATAAATAAAAAATTTTTGAAAATAAAAATAAAAAATAAACTAAATTCTATAGGGATGTATTTTTGTAAATACGAGAAAGATGGTCTTAGATTAAGTATTGAAGGGTCAATGTTAATCAAAAATTCTAAAAAAAATACTTTTAATTTAGAAAAAAAACAGTTTGAATCATGGATGAGGGGGGAGGATTTAGATGTTAGTTTAGATAAGGCGTATGTAATACTGATGCATGATGGGTTAATTATAGGGTGTGGCAAATCTAATGGAGAGAAAATATTAAATTATGTACCTAAAGCACGTAGAATGCACAATCCCAAAGATTTTTAAATATTATTAATTAAATCTTATTATGAAAGATCTATTCAAGGAGGCTATACAAACTTATGACAAAATAGCTAAAATTTATTCTGAATATTATCATGATAAAATTCAACAATATCAACTAACAAAGTTTATTTCAATGCTTCCTGGTAAAAAAATTTTAGATGTTGGATCAGGAAGTGGCAGAGATGTTGAGTATTTTTTAAATGAAGGTTATAAACCAATAGGAATAGATAGTTCTGAAGAGATGATAAAAGAATCAAAAAAAAGAATTAAGAAAAAATTAGTATTCAAGAAAATGGACTTTAGAAAATTAAAGTTCAATAAAGAGAGTTTTGATGGGGTTTGGTCCATGTTTAGTTTAATCCATACTCCGAGAGATGAAATAACTGGTGTGTTAAAAGGATTTAGTAAGGTTCTAGTGAAGAAAGGAGTATTATTTTTGGCAGTCAAAGAAGGAGAGGGAAAGAAAAAAGTTAAAACTCCTAATTTTGGTGGAAACTCGAGAACTTTTGTATGTTTTACTGAAAAAGAAATGATAACATACTTAGAAGATGCTGGATTTGAAATAATAACTTCTGAAGTAAATGGAATTAATGAAGATAAATGGTTAGAAATTTTTTCTAGAAAGCTTTAGTTTACTCCGTATTGGATCCAGTATATCAACCAAATAGTCTCCTACGGAATTTTTAAGGTCTAAAGGGTGTATGTTTTTCTTATAAAACTCTTTTTCCAAATCTTCAAATTTTTTAAGTTTAATATTTCCTCCAAACTTTTTTTCACGTTTTATCACAAATTCTTTTACCCTAGGGAATATTATTAAATTAATAATTTGCAAGATAGGATTATCTTTCCCTTCAGGACAATATGCTTTTTTAAGTTTATTTCTTATTGATTTCTCATCATCTATTATTGATATGAAACTAGAGTTTTCGGATGAACTCATTTTAGAACCTGGCCCAGCTAGCGAATCAATTAAAGGAGTATGTAGGAATACGGGTACTTCAAAATTTATATTAGATAATTTTTCAACTGCGAGCATATGTATTTTTCTTTGTTCTATACCTGAATATGCAATATCAACATTTAAATATTTCATATCCACTATCTGCATGAATGGATAAATAACTTGACTAACTTTTGCATGATCAATATCTCTTCCAACCTTTTGCATACTTCTTAATGAACGATTTATATTTGTTTTTAAACACAAATCAAAAACATCATCAATATATTCTTTCTTTCTCTGGAAAGAACTACCCACTACAAATGTAGCATTATTTAGTCCTGCAGCTTTCATAACTCTTTTCCAATTTTTAACTTGTTTAGTTATAAAATTCCAATCGCCTTTTTGGTTTAAATAAGCATGCCAATCTGCAAATAAAACTTTTATATCAAAACCTGAATTTTGAAGATCAATAAGTTTATTGATTGTAACAAGGTGTCCAAGATGTAATTCTCCACTAGGTTCATAACCACAATAAGCAACAGGATTTTTCTTCTTCAATATACTTTTAAGATTTTTTTCATTAATGATTTCTGTAGAATTTCTTTTTATTAATTCTAATCTTTTCATAAGATTATTTTACATAATTTAATTATAAATGTTTCTTTTTAGAATTAACTCTATTTCTTGTTTTTTTTAATATTTTATCTGCACTATGAAATTCTTTTTTATTAGTTTCATAATCCTTATCTCTTGTTATAAAGTTATTTTTACGCCCTACGTACTCAATTAGATCTACAAGTCCATCATTTGCACCATATTCTCCACCATCTCTAAGTATTCGCTTACCATGTATAACTGTTTCTTGATTATGATTATCATTTGGATTATCGAATTTATCCACAGTGTATTCAGTTACACTCAGGTTTGGATTTGTCATCCTCGTGTATTGAGTGTTATCAACAGTATAATTTTTATCTCCGCTACGGCTAGAAAGATACATGCCACCATATATACCAGTAACTATTGTTCCAATTAGTGCAATTTTTTTTATTTTATTCATTTTAAATAGTCTTTTAATCTTTTTTTAGTAATTATCTTTACTTCATGGTTTGTATCAGTTTGCCTTTGTGCAGTTTCATATTCTGATTCCTTAAATTTAAATCCAATTTCAAGTTTACAAAAAGGTTCAATAGAGGGGCAGTTAATAATTTCAATCCCCATTAATCTTTTTTTAGTATAAAAATCACTAATTGGACCTTGGGTGAATTTTTGGTCATTAAAATCTTTCCAGTCATTATATTTTGCATAATCTTTTTTAGTTATGTTCTCTAAAAATGATCCAATATTAACTCCTTTTTCTTTATTCTTCCAAGTTCTATCTATATTTCTATAATTAGATTCATTACCGTGTGTAGAGGAATTTATAGAACCAATTTCATGATATTTTATTTCTATATCAACCTTACCAAGGTCTTTTATTTGTAGAGTGGAATTCTTAGTATAGTTTAAATCTTGCCTCAATAAATCATTTATATTTGCCATTTTATATATAATTTATTCAATTATCTATTTATAAATCTTTCTTTATTTACCACCTTACAGTTATTACAAAAGATAATTACCCATTATATTAAATTTAGAAAATAAAAATTTATAAATGAACCTTTTAGAGTAAATCCAAAGGAGGGTTTTAAAATGACAGTAGAATATAGTGAATTTAAGGGAAATAAAATAATGAAATTGATTAGTGAGAAAGATACTGAAGGAAATTGGCCCTTTAGTTTTGGAAAAGCTAAAGCCAAACTAATAGTTGAGAATTTTGAAGCAATAAAAAAATTCGCAGAAGAAGAGTAAATCATTACTCATCTTCTTTCCACATCAAATAAATTAAAATAAAAACTCCAATCACATTGAAGCTATCTGCAATATTAAAGATTGGCCAGAATTTTAGATCAATAAAGTCTCTTACATGTCCAAAATAGACCCTATCTATCAAGTTTCCAATTGCACCACCTAAAATAAAAGATAAGGGAATATAAAATTGAGGATATTTTTTATAGAAGTATAGGATAAAAATTATAATTAATAATGATACAACTGCTAACTCTTTTGCATGACCTAAAAAAAGACTAAAAGCAGCACCAGTATTAGTGACATAATTAAAAATTCCAAAACTTATGTCTTCAAATAAGTATTTAGTTATTTGGTCTAATATAACAATAATCATCACAATACTAATAAATTTTTTCATAAGACAATTAACTATCTACGAATTTAAAAGTTATTGCATTATAAAGTTGTAGATAGTTTTTTAAAGATAATGTGTTCTGTAAGAATGAGTATGAAAACTAAACAAAAACTAATACTATTTATTTTAATATTATCCATATTTAATATATTTGTTTCATATTCTATAACACAGCAAAAAAATTTTAATGATTCTGCGGATTTAGATTCTTGTTTTGCAGGTGATACTGGGTGTTATAATGTCCAAGAAAGTGAATACGCATCTTTGTTTGGGATATCTCTTGCAACGTATGGTATTTTTTCATTTATAGGCTTATCAATTCTTCTTTGGATTTTACTTCTAATAATGACCTATGGGGAAAAAACAAGATTGAGTAGATATGAGCCTAAAGTTAGATTGTTATTAAGTTTAGGAATTTTAGGTGGTGCATTATCTTCAGTATACCTTATTTATCTTCAAGCATTGGTAATTGGTTCTTTTTGCCGATATTGTTTAGTTATAGATTTCACGATGTTGCTTATTGCAGTATTATATTTTTGGATAATAAAGTAAAATAGTAAACTTTAAAATATAATAAAATTAATTTTTATTATTCTAAAATGGGTATTCAGTCAGAACTAAAAAAAGAGGTAAAAGAAATTAGAAATAATAGAGTTATTAAGTTAAACAATAACCAACCTATGAATTACCATATCATTTATGATACCTTCTCTCAGACTTTAGAACCAGTTTATTTCTGGACATTAGATTTTCTTAGATCAGATGCACCAAGTGGATTAGGATTACAAGTAGAGAAAATAGAAGAAGAGTTTGAAGCCAGTGCAGGAGGAGGATACTTTGGGGAATTGGGGGCTAGAGCGAGTGCAATGCAAGATCGTGCAATGGCAATATTAAGACAAGTAAATGCAATTATAAAAGAGATTGTAAATTTAATATATGATTTAAAAGAATATGAAATGAGGCTTGAAACATATAACAATATTGATCCAAAAAAGCAATCAGACCTTGAAGAAAGGAAAACTTCTGAATTATCTTTAAGATCAATATGGATGGATCAAGTTGATATAAAAAAGGGGATAGGAAGTATAAACAATTTAACAAGGGGAGATTTACAATTTGTTACATTAAGAGATGGATTTATGCAAGCTAGTGATTTAAAAGAAGCAAATAAATTAGATTTAAACAAAAGAGTAAAATCAATTCTTAAGAAAAAATTATCAGAGTATTTACAATGGAGAGACTATAGTGAAAAAGAACTAAGAAAAAGGTATTCTATAGAAAAGAATTATCTAAAGTCACAAATAGATTCATTAAAGCTTTATACAAAATGGGCAAGACCATATCTAAGAGCTTCACAAAAACTGGGAATGAAAGAAATAGGAGAGACTAAACTTCCAAATCCAGATATAGTTGCAGCATTTAATAATATGCAAATGGAGTTAAGTTTATTTGCAAAAAAAGAAATTAAACCTGAATCAATATTTCCAGAATATTCTAGGTTTGAGTTTGAAGATAAATATTTTGCCTGTTTACAAGTTGATTTTAAGTATAGAACAGTCCCACAATCTGTAAGAAGTGGACAATCCACTCATTATGCTCATTTAGGTACTGTTGATGTTTATTTTAGTGCATATGCGATGACTGAAAAAGAAATGGAAAAAATTCAAAAAGAAGAAGTTTTTGAAGATATGGCATTAGTAGAACATTTAACTGATGTAAGTTTAAAAGAGCTACAGGAAGATATTGATAAATACTTGGGAGATGAAGAAGATAAAATTAAGGAAAAAAATAAAAGTTTTCCAAATCCAATGAAAGGGTTATTAGATACTCTAAAACCAATAAAGTTATTTAAAAGAAAGGCAGGAAAGTATGAAACTGAAAAGTTATCTCAGGCAGCAAGAAATGCCGCCAAACAAAATTGTTTAGTTATATATGATGTTTTCAAAAAAGCACATAGGATGATGACTTGGTAGCATGGGTTTCAAGAAAGATTTAGAAAGTTTAGATACTAAAGAAGAAAAAATTATTTTTATTAGAAAAATTATATTAGATAAAAAAGAGAATAAACAAAATATTGAAGAAGCAATAAAAATTTTGAACCAATTATTAAAGTCTGACAGTTTAGAAGATAAATTAGACTCTAATAATGTTGGAATAGATAATCTAGGAAATTTTTCTTTGCAAAAACAAGATAATTCGAGGAAAAAATTAAAATTAGAAGAAATGAATATTTTAGATAGTTATACCAAAGCCCCCAAAGATATTCAAAATAAAAAAGTACAAGATAATCTTCAAGATAACATAATTTATGATACAGATCAAACGAAAACTTTAGATAATCTTAGATACTTTTTAGATCAAAAAGATTTACTTTCTAATCCTTCAATAGATAAGCAAGAAATATCAAAACAAATAAATCAATATTTTGGGAGGAATTTATCTTCATCAGAGTTTGAAAAATATTTCTCAATATTCACAAAAGATAGTGTAGAATATCAAAACTTCGGAAATGATAAAGAAATGGAAATAAATATAAGTGGAAGAAAGATAAGATATTACAAGAGAATTAAAAGTAATGCAAAAAAATGAGTTTTCATGACGAGTATGATAATGGGATGGATAGTAGATATAGTTTACCTTTCCACAGGCAAGGAATTCCTACGAGCCCCCAAACACCTATGCAAATCACAGAACTAGCTAAGTCTTTAAACATGGGTGTAAAAAACGTAGAAGTAGGAACTTTAAAGGAAGACCAATTTGAGAGTATCCCAGTACAACACTTTGATGAAATGAGAAGATTGGCAGAACTTTCTGAGTCTAAAGTCACAATGCATGCTCCAATTATTGATCCTGCAGGATTTACCCAACAAGGCTGGAGTGAAGACAGTAGGAAAGACACTGAAAGGTATTTAAATAGTGTATTAGATAGGGCGCAAAGATTGGACCCTAATGGAAATATCCCTATAGCATTACATACTACTGGTGCAATGTTGCCCGGAACCAGGTATTACAAAGGAGATACTGGTAGGAAAGAGATAGAAGCAATACATGCAATAGATAGGGAAAGTGGAAAAGGAGTAGAATTAAGAGTAAAAGATAAATATGACATAGATAGGGAGAAGCCAATTAGGTGGAAACCTGAAGAACAGCTAGATAGTTTAAACAATTCTTCATGGAGTAATGAAAAATTAGAGTTAACTTCTAAACAGATGAAAGCATATGATCTGATGGAACAAAGAAAAAAAATAGAGATGGAGATGAGGCCTTATGAAATAAAATCTGCACAATTAAGAAGCGGAGAGATAAAACCTTCAGACCTTTCAGATCAAGAACTAATAGGAATGGATAATCTTAACAGGAAAATAACAACTAATCGTAATCAGATTGAAGAATTTAATAGAGATATTATCTCAAAATTGAATACTATGCATGAGACTTTAAAAAAATATTCTTCAGACAAAGAAGATAAAAGATCTGTTGAAAATTACGATGATTCTCTAAATAATTTTAGATTAAAAAACAAAGTACTAAAAAATGAAGCAAGAGAATTAGAAAGATCATTTAAAAACAAAAACAAAGATATAGATTATTTTAAGAAAGCAGAAGAACTAGATTCACAAAGGTCAGAATTGTATAAAGATATATCTAACTCAATATCCCTTAGAGAATCTCCTGAAAAGTTTGTAACATCGGAGGAGTTCCATACTGAAAAAGTTGGAGATACTGTTGCAAATAGTGCTTATAATGCATACACTAAGTTTGGAGATAATACTCCAATCATTGCATTAGAAAATGTTTATGGAGACAATGTTTTGTCTAGGGCAGATACTCTTAAGGGAGTAATAGTAGATAGTAGAAAGAAACTTACAGATAAATTAGTTAAAGAAAAAGGAATAAGTAAAGGTGAAGCAAAAGCAGTTTCAGAAAAGCTTATTGGTGCAACTTGGGATGTAGGACATATAAATATGTTAAGAAAACAAAATTATGAAGGTAGCCTTAGTGAAGAAGAGTTTAAGAAAGAAATTATAAAGCAGGCAAAAGAAATAGCACCCTACACAAAACATGTACATATATCAGATAATTTTGGATTTACTGATGCCCATCTTCCTCCAGGAATGGGGACATCTCCAATAAAAGAACAATTAAAAGAAATAGATAAAGAAGCTAGAGATGCTGTCCATGTAATGGAAGGGGGGGCTTATGCAGGCCAGTTTAAGGAAAATCCATTACCATATACTCTTGAGAGCATGGATTCACCAATCTATTCTCATGAGATGGGTCCAAATTGGGGACAAGTAAGAGATATGTACTCTTCATATATGGTAGGTATGGGAGATATATTACCTGAAAGATATTTTAGTGATTTTGGGGTAAGTTTTGCCAAACTTCCAAAAGAGCTAGGTGGACAATTATTTGGTGGAGACAAAAGTAGGTTCTCTGGAACACCCAATCAATAAAAACAATAATTTTTTAAATAAAAAAGTTAATTTTTGAAAGATGCCTATAAAAAAAGAGAACATTAAAAAAAAGAAGATTAAAAAGAAGAAACTTTCTAAAGATTATGATATTGCGTATGATTTCTCAGTAAAAACATATAAACTATTTAAGGAGGCTATAAAATCTATAGTTTTTTTTGGAAGTTCTGCTAAAGGAGAGTCTGTAAAACGAAGTGACATTGATATAGTAATAATTTTAGATGATTGTTCTATTGCATGGGATCAAGAATTAATAGCTTGGTACAGGCAAGAATTAAGAAACTTAATAGAAAAACAACCTTATCACAAAAAATTACACATAAATACAGTTACTCTATCTACATTTTGGGAAGAAGTTAGGGCAGGAGATCCTGCAACAATAAATGTGATAAGGTATGGCCAAACTTTGATAGATTTTGGTGGTTTTTTTGATCCCTTAAAAGTATTACTTGCTAAAGGGAAGATTAGACCTACACCTGAAGCAATATTTGCAGTATTAAGGAGATCACCTTTACACATATCTCGGGCAAAGTTCAATATTATCGGTTCAATAGAAAATCTTTATTGGGCAATGGTAGATAGTGCACATGGTGCATTAATGGCAATGGGAGAGATTCCACCAAGTCCGGAACATATTGGAAAGATGTTGGATAGAATTTTTGTTCAAAATAAGAAACTAGATAAAAAGTACATCCAGTGGTATACTAACATGTATGACTTAGCTCACGATGTTGCCCATGGAAATGTGAAACATTTAGAGGGTAAAGATATTGACATTCATATGTCAAGAACAATTAAGTTCGAAAAAACAATGAGGGATATAACCTCGGACCTCATATCTGATAAAAAGATAATAAAATTAGACAAGAAAAAATAAGTATTACAATTATTTTTTCCTATATTTATCAATAAGATAAAGTTTTAGTGTCTTAGATTTATAAGGCCATACATCAAATCCTTCATCTTCTAGTTTGCCAAAATATAAATTAGATTTTGCGATATAAACAAATTTTAGTAATCTATTTTTATTTTTTTTACTAAAAATATATTCTCCCTTTTTCAATAATTCATCAAGTGTTTGTTTATGTTCTGGAATTAATTCTTTCATTTTATTTTCTTTAATCTTTCCTTTTCATACTCTGAAAATGATTCAGCATCTGCTAAATTTTCAGATTTAAACTTTTTTAAATCTTCTTTAGTCCTATTTGCATAAATAGTTGATAAACCTTTTAATCCATTAAGAGATGTCAAAGGATAAACTTCAAAGTTATTTCCATAATGAGTTACTAACTCAGTTTTTATTTCACAGTCATCAGTATAACCATAAGGAGTCTCAGCTAACATAGATCTACATGGAGTTTCATAAACAGTTTCTCCCTCTTCAATTTCATAAAGTTTAATTTTTGTGAATGGAAACTTGATTGATTTGTTTCCTTCTTTAATTCTTAATACTACGAACTCTTGTTCATCGTGATCGTCATGAATACTCAAATCTCTACCTTTATTATTCAATTTTTCAATTATATTCTCTAAAACTTGATAGTGTTTTTGTTTTTTCATTCTTTTTTACTCCTGTACATATTAAATGCACTTTCTGATATTAAGGCTAAAGCATAATCCTTTTTGTCTTCAGCTTCTTTTGTTAAATATTTAGCAAAATTAGAAGTTTTGAATTTATCAATGGTACCTTCTTTATTGGAAAGATTTTTTCCAAGTGTTTTTTCCCTAGATTTAAGTATGGTTTTCCCATATATCCTGACTAAACCTTCAGGGTCCGCATTTACATGATAGATAAGACTTTCATTAGAGAGTCCATAATCCTCTACAAGATTTCTAATAATTGAATCAACGTCTTTCTTGACATAAGCTTCATGGGCTTCTATTGTTTTAGAATGTAATTTAGTTAATTCTTTATATGTATCTCTTTCAGTTTTAAGACTAGGCAAGTTTATAATAAGACTTAAGGCACTATTTGGATCAGATTCAGAAATTAAATTATCTAATATTATATCTAGATTAGATTCAGTGATATTATATATTTTATTTCTTTCTTCTTCAAATCTTTGATTAATATCTTTGTTCATATAGTTATGAACTATATCTTCACTAACTCCCATTAAAGCATCAGGCGATCCAAATAGCTCAGAACTTACTACTCCTCTTACATTTATATCATGAGGCTTTTCAGTATAAGTTTTCAATATCTGTTCTAATCTATTTTTTTTATCAAAAATTTGTAAATACTGTTCTATATCGAATACCATTTTATGTTACCATCGATAGGTAATTACCCTTTATAAAAGTTACTGTTAAGTTAGATTAAGTCTAGATAAGTTTATTAATCTAGATATTTTATTAAAATTTAGGATGATAGAACAAACGCTAGTACTAGTAAAACCAGATGGTGTAAAAAGATCTTTAATTGGAGAGATAATTAAAAGGTTTGAACAAAGAGGTTTGAAAATAGTTGGAATGAAGATGACCCACATAGATCACGATTTTTCAAAAAAACATTATATAACACATATAAAAAAAGATTTTTATAAAGGTCTTGAAAAGTTTATAATATCAGGACCTCTTATCGCGATAGCAATAGAAGGAATAAATGCAGTAGAAGTAGTTAGAAAGGTAGTTGGTTCAACTGAACCAAAATCAGCAGAAGTTGGGACTATAAGGGGAGATTTTGCACATATATCCTATAATTATGCCGATAAACAAAACAAAGCTATAGAAAACTTAATACATGCTTCAGGTAATTTAGAAGAAGCAAAACAAGAAGTTCAGTTATGGTTTAGTGTAGATGAAATACATTCTTATGAAATAGCACATGAAACACACATATATTAGACTTCATTAAAATCAAAATTATATCTTTTTCTAGTAGAATTATATTTATTAATAACATCTTTTTCATTAGGGTTCAAATTGGAATATTCGTAATTACTATTTAGTTTTGGAGGTACCAAATATTCTATGCCCATTTTTTTATTTTTTGATAATACTTTAACATAAGAAGCAAGACCTTCTAAGCTAGAAGACATTAAAGTTGGCCTGTCGTTAGTGCATAAAATATATTCTATTCCTTTAGAATTATTCTTATTTTTTCTTTTGAACATGGTAAGACTTTTACTAGTCATAATGCAACAAAGCTATACCTTTAAATATAAAATATTAATGTTATTACTAATAAGAAACAACAAATAGAAAGACTTATAAAACAAATATTTATTAATATTTAATAATACTTAGTTGTTTATACTTAAAATATGGAAAAGAAATTTTTACACACTATAGGAGATAAGATTGTAAAAGATACATATAGTGCAATCTCTAGACATTGTCCAGATAACCAGTATTTTGCAGGAGGATTAAGTACCCAATTTTTTTTACCCAAGGAATTACATAGGGAAAGTTCAGATATTGATATGAATGGAACCATGAGATACACTAATTTCATAGATTTTGAAGATTCAATATCAGGTGGACTTGAAGAACTTTTAGATAAAGGATACAAAAAGTCTAAAAAAAGACAAAGGGCAACATTCGATATAAATTTAGAAAATAAAAATGAGTTTCTTATATTGCAATATCCAAGAAAAAGTAATGGTTCATATGAGTGGTTAAAAAAAGTTGGAGAGAGAGAAAATGCTAATGCTCAGAAAATACAGTACAATGAAGGATTTTTAAGATTAATTCCTACTGAAGATTTAGTTTTACACAAGACTCTAAGAATAAATAGTTTCATAAAAAACTATAATATAAGGACAAATAGGCCTGTTTCAATGAACCTAAAATCATTACAAAACTCGATAAATTCATTGAAAAAAGATTATAAAGTAAATTTATTTAATGTAGAACCTATTGAGGCTAACAGGGCATTATCTAAGATAAGATTATATGCAGACATATTTGATATTAAGGCATTATCAATTCACAAGGGCTTAGATAAAGAATATTTTCTTGAAGGATTAGAGGATTATGGTAGGCTTAAACCAAAGAAAGATAAGGTACTCAATTGGCTTTATAGTATTAATGAAAAAGTTTTTAACAAATAAAATTATAGTCCAAAAGTCTTTTCAAATTCTATTATTTCTTTGATCTTAGTTATGAATTCATACCCTGATTGAGTTAAAACAATCATATTTGAATTTTTTTCTTTTATTTTAGTTATTAGGTCTTTTTTAATTAATCCTTCAAGATAAGAATTCATTTGTATGTGTGAAAGATTAGCTTTATACATTAAATGGGTAGGTTTTATTTTTCCCCCTTTCAGCAAGATAGATTGAAGTATATCATGCACTATATCTGTTCTACTTCTTTTTCTTTCCATATTTCCTAAAACCGATCCATACTAATAACATCATATAATAACCAATAAGCTGTAAAATCTCAGCAATAACATAAAAATATTTATTTAATGCTAGAAAAATAAAGAATATTTGACTTAATGCAAGCATAAAAAAACTATAACATAGTAATTTAGTATTTTTATGTCCTGATTCACGATAATTTTTAAAATAAATAAGAGAGAGTATTCCTAAAAAGAATAGGGAAGTTAAATGAAATATATAGTAATCAAAATTACTCAAATAAGTAGATAATAATATGAAATATACAATTAAAAAAACCTGAGATAAAGAATGATTTTTATTATAAATATTATACAGAAAATATAATCCTAAGACATGTAACAATACAAAAGCAGAAAATGCTAAAATTGAAAGTATGTTAAAGCTCCTTATTACTTCTAAAGTAGTCACAATAGCTGCATCTTGATAGATATCCTTAAGGGAGTTATAATATACCGTTACATTTGTTAATAATTTAAATAAAAAAGACAAACATAATAAAAAGAAAGCTGCAGAAATACTCCGATAGTCTTTTTTATTAGTTATTTTATAATATTTTAGTCCATAAAAACTTATGAGGAATAATACTAAAAATCCTGTAAAATCGATTAGTAAGGATGGTAAATAAAACCATTCTGGGCCATAATTTATCTGAATCATTCTTCTAAAGTGATTAAAAGTCCGTTTAAAAAAGTTACGATAATCTATTTTAACAACATTAAGTTTTTTTTAGATAAACATATACATTATATGTTTTATATCGATTAAGTATATTAAAAGAAATACCCTTATTATATTAATTACAGGGGGTTCAAAATGTTTGAAGAAGACTTTCCATTAGGTGAAGAAAACGTATATGATGAAAAAATGCTAGATGAATTAGCAGAAAGTGATGAAATATCGTCTGAAGAAGAAGGATTTATGCTAGGATATTTGGGTTAATAAAAAACTATCCCTATATCTTAAGGTGATCTATCTTCAGAAGTGCTCTCGTTAGTAGGGCTATTCTCTTTTTGTTCTAGTTTTATTCCCAAATCTTCTAATCCTTTTTTATGTGCTTGGATTAGTTGTTCTACTATTGAAACCATTCTAACAAGTTCTTCCCTTTCTTTAACTAAGGTACTAAGTGCTCCTTTATGAAATCCAATTGTTTCTTCTTTTTCCATTTTTTATTTATATTTAGATATTTGTTTTATTACTGCTTGTGTAACAAAATCTTCTTCATCAACAAAAAGTTTATTATCATCTATGATTGTTTTAATATTATCTATTAATTGTTTTGATAGTTTTATTTCACCTTTTTCCATATGCAATTGAGAAATTTATTTAGTATATAAACTGTTGCTTTTAATTATTTAATCCCTTTCTTTCTTTTCTTAGTACTTCCTTTTTTTGAATTTTTCTTTTTAATTCTAGTATTAAATATTCTAATTATTAATATTATGATCACCATTGTTGCTATTACTAACAGTATTGAAAGCGTAAATACGGCTAAGATCTGAACAGAAGGCATTCTAGTATCCATTTTTGAAACTACTAGTATTGAGTCACTGCTAGAAACTTCAATATAATCTTGATAATTAATATTACAATTCATTAAATAACTTCCAAGAGGAGCTTCACTAGGGATAATCATATTCCTAGTTACAGATGTTTGTAAATCTACTGCAAGAGTTTCTTGAAAAAAATCATAAGTGGTGTTATCTGTTGTGTTAAAACTATTAACCTCACAAGTAAGAATTACATCTACTGGATTAAGGTCTCCAAAATTAAACATTTGAATATTTGAAGTTACTTCGTCTCCAGGAGATACTTTATTATACTCGCTGAGTAAGTTAACTTTTAGATCAAATAAAGGCTCATCTTCTTCCTCTTCAGTATAATCATTGCTTCCATCATATTCATCATTTCCATCGTTCCCATTACCATCTTCATTTTGAGTATCATCATTCCCATTTTCTGAACCCTCTTCACTTACACACAAGGAATCATAATCTGAACAACAATCTCCAAATTCAGAACACTGGGAATCGCACCAACATATACAATTTTCATCTTCACATTCCGAAGGATATCCATATCCGCAAAGACCTGAACAAGAAGGAGTTTCAGATAAACATTCACCTTCAAAACAACCCAACTCACAATTTTCTATTGTAATAAACTCTTCATTAATACATTCTTGTAAATCACTTTCTGAACAAATTAGTTCACCTTGGTTACAAGTTTCTCCACTACAATAACCTTCATATTCTTCTTCAGTAAATAATCCATCATTATCGGAGTCAATATCTGAACAACAATCTTGTGTTTCTTCAAAATAACATAAAGGATCACAATAACAATCACATAATGTATTATCTCCTTGTTCTACACTATCTTCATAACACCCAGAGTAGCCTATTCCAAATTCACCACAAGAACCACCACAAGAGGTGGGAAATGTTTCTTGACTCTCATTTACTGCAATCGAAAAAATACTAAAACTATCTATGGAAATAGTTCCAATTCCTTCTAAAAAATTACCTGCTAATAATTCCCATGAGTCGTCTAATTCATCCTCCAATTTTATAAAGAATATCTCTGGAAAAGAAATATCATCTGGAAGAGGATCTCCACCCAAGCTATTCCAGTAAGAAGGATATTGCATATTTATAGTGACAGGAATATTAAAAATTTGTCCATGTGGTTCAAAAGAATAAGAATCTACTACGATACCATATCCTTCTGATAGAGATATGTTTGAAGTTTGGGAAGTAACATTAGCTATATTTATTGTAACATTTTCAGTAAGTGCACCAGCAGGAATTTGTAAGGAAGTTCCACTATAAGCATCATAAATTATTCCTCCATCCTCTCCTACAGTTGATTCTCCAACATATTCACAACTTCCATCGTTAACATTTGCCCCTTCATCATAATTATCTGCTAAAGAATCAGTACATCCTTCCACATCTTCTTGACTCTCATTTACTGCAATCGAAAAAATACTAAAACTATCTATGGAAATAGTTCCAATTCCTTCTAAAAAATTACCTGCTAATAATTCCCATGAGTCGTCTAATTCATCCTCCAATTTTATAAAGAATATCTCTGGAAAAGAAATATCATCTGGAAGAGGATCTCCACCCAAGCTATTCCAGTAAGAAGGATATTGCATATTTATAGTGACAGGAATATTAAAAATTTGTCCATGTGGTTCAAAAGAATAAGAATCTACTACGATACCATATCCTTCTGATAGAGATATGTTTGAAGTTTGGGAAGTAACATTAGCTATATTTATTGTAACATTTTCAGTAAGTGCACCAGCAGGAATTTGTAAGGAAGTTCCACTATAAGCATCATAAATTATTCCTCCATCCTCTCCTACAGTTGATTCTCCAACATATTCACAACTTCCATCGTTAACATTTGCCCCTTCATCATAATTATCTGCTAAAGAATCAGTACATCCTTCCACATCTTCATCATCACCCAAAAGTTCAGCAACAATTGCAACAACATCTAATACATTAATCACTCCATCATTATTAAGATCTAAAAGACAAGTTTGTGCTTCATTTGGATCTGAGTTTCCTAAAATTATTGATACCGTTTGAACCACATCAAGTACATTTATTACGCCGTCAAGATTAGAATCTCCTAAGGCATAATCAGAATAGTCTTCACAATTTCTAATTCCCCCTGAATGTATCCTGGGTATGATATATTTTTCACGATAAAGTTTATCTAAATTATCTAAATCTTTGATATTTATTGTCCCATCTTGATTTATATCAGAATTACACATACTTCTATGAACATCAGCACCCTTGACACGATGTTTAGTTATATCTTCATTGAGCACATATTCTAATAAAATTAAAAAATCATCCATAGTAGTTTTACCATCAAGATTAGAATCTCCTAAATAAGGGCGTTCTTTTAATTTTGGACAAATATCTTTAAGATCAATCTTCTGAGTAGATAGTTGAGGAGTACAAGAACTAATAAATAAAACTACTACTAATAGACTAAATATCACCTTCTTTTTTTTATCCATCTTTTAAGTTTAATAAAAAGGCCAAGCTGAATGACCAAATTGAACAAGCAGGTCTACACCAATATCCTTTAATCCCAAAGGTGTATCACATGAGCCATAACAATCTCCACCCCATATAACTATCTCTGATCCAGTTTTTTCCTTTAGTTCACTTGCAACTTTAGTTGCTTCGGGTTTCAATCCATCAGGAAATTGTATACAAACAACCTTAGCATTATTACTTTTTATAGTTTCCGCTACTTTATCCAGTTCTAAGTCATAATTCATGTTTTAAAAAAAATAAAACTTTATTTTTAAGAGTTTAGTTTTGAATATAGGTCAGATAAATTTAGTTCAAATCCTACAACAGGCATATCTAGGTCAAAATTTTCTAAAACTAATGGATTAATTTCGCCTATGTAAGCTATTGCTTCCCCACCAATATAAACTCTTGCTACCCTTCCTTCAACAAATGAGCTATGTTCTGTTTCCTTGATTTCATAAGAAAAATTAGTTAGATTAAGCAAGGAATCTAATATTTGTCTAACTTCAGTATAATTTGCATCTTTACTTGTTAATAAAACTCCTAATCTAGATTTTTCTTTTGGTGTAAAAACTGAACCAATTTCAAATATCTTTTGAGGATATTCATGATGTTTGTTATTTTTAAGAACATATAATAAACTAGGTATCATCCATGATCTTAAAACATTATAATCTTCATTTAATGCATTAGAAATTTTAACAAGTTTTAAATCAATATTCATATTTTCAGTCTGATCTTCTTTATTAGTTAAGTTGTATGTATTTGTTTCAATTAATCCATGAGCAACTAGTAAACTTGCAATTTTATTTTTAAAATTTTCAAATTTATTTTCTTCAGCGATAGTTGCAACATTAGGTATCTCTGGTTCAAAATTTTCATAACCATAAGCTATTGCAATATCTTCTACAATGTCAATCTCATTAATGATGTCTGTACGATAACAAGGAATATATGCATAAGGTTTTTTATATTCTATACCCATTTTTAATAATAAAGAATAAATTTTTATCTCAGTAAGATTAAGGCCCAATCTTTTGTTTATGTACCTAGTACTAATCTTAATTTTATTTTTTTCCAAATTAGGGTATACCTTATCTCCAATGTTTACTGAGTAAATTTTTCCACCTCTATCCGCTAGACTAGTCACAAGTATATTCAAAATTTGTTCAACACATTTCTGATTAGTGCCAGTAACATCGATAAAAATATTCTTAGTTTTTTCAGTAATTTTTGTTTCCTCTGAATTTATTATAGGTGGCATCGATAACACTTTATCCTTAGAATCTATCCATAATGGATACCTTTCTAAACCTTCTAATAAATTTTTAAATTCTCTTCCTTTTTTGTGTTTTTCTAGAATCCAAGATATGCTATGTTTTTTAGAAGTTTCTAATGGTTTAAATTCAAAATCCTTAGTCTTTGTGGTGTAGTTTAATGGAAAATTAATTTTATCTAAATCATACACTCCTATTGATGCCTTTTTTCTATTTCTCCCATGTGTTGCGTGTAATTTATCTTGTACTTGGATTAAAGATTCAATTATAGAACTATCAAGTTTTATATTTTTTATAACTGCACAAGAAACACAAGGTCTTATTGATTTAACTTCATTAGATAATTCAACATTATAATTAGATTTGTTTGCCTTATATTTTTTTAATTCTTTTTTAGATCCAATGAAATAAGACAAGGATCTAGCAAAACCTTCTAAAGAAAGCATATCGGGCCTATTTGGAAAAACTTCTACAGTAACATTATTTTTTGTAACACTTTCTAAATCCGTGCCCAACATAGAAATTCTATCCTTAAGAGTTTCATCATCTATATTTTTTCCAACAAGATTTATTAAATCTTTTTTGTTCAAATTTATTGTTGGCATTTTAAATTCTAGTTTTAATCTCCCTTAGTTGTTTCAAATCATTTTTATAAAAGTCTCTTAAATCAGATATATTGTAGTAGGGTAAAACTATCCTACCTAATCCAATACCCCAGGCTAATACTGGTATATCTTTACCTAAAAGGGGTTTTACAACTTCAGGCCTAAGAATTCCCGCCCCTCCTAGTTCAATCCACCTATTCTTTTCAGGTATATAAACATCAATTTCTACACTGGGCTCAGTATAAGGGAAATAAGCAGGTCTAAATCTAATTTGATCATATCCCATTTTATTAAAGAATTGTTTCAAATAACCTAATAAATTTCTAAAATTACCATTTGGATCAACAACAATTCCTTCAGATTGATCAAACTCAAATAAATGAGACCAATCTAAGGATTCATTTCTGTAGTTTCTACCTATTGCAAAAAATTTTGCAGGTAAATCAGACTCATCAAGATTAGCCAAAGTTTTAGCAGATAATACAGTAGTATGGGTTCTCAAAACCAATTTTTCAGCTTCCTTCTCAGACCAATTAGGTCCCCATGAATCATTATGTTGTTTTTTAACCTTAGAAGCTATTTCTGGAAGTTTTCCACTACCTTTCAAGAAAAAAGTATCTTGCATTTCCCTTGCAGGATGATCTTGTGGTACAAAAAGAGAATCAAAGTTCCAAAAAGAGGTGTTTATAGTATTTCCTACCATCTCTTTAAATCCCATATCTAACCATATATTTTTTGCATACTCTTTGGATTCATTTATGAAGTGCCTTTTACCAGGATAAATTCTTGGAACATTAACTTCGACATCATATCTTCTAAATTTTTTCCCTTTCCAAAATCCACTTTTCAACATATCTTTAGTTAGTGTTTCAATAAGATTACTATCAATCTTAATCTTAGAAAGATCCTTACCTAATTTAGTTAAATTAGTAGAAATGATTTTTTTAGAATCTATATTAATTATTTCTTTCCTTTTAATTAGATTATCAAAAGTAGATCTATCTAATTGATTTAGTTTATTTAACTCTAAGGGTAACTTTTTTAAAAATTTTTCTTCAGGAAATCCTTGTTTAATGATATTTTTTCCTTTATTAGTGATATTTATTTTTCCCTTAAGTCCAAAAACTATTGCACCCTTTCCCTTTAATAAACCTAGACATATATTGAGTTCTTCTTTAGTAATTCCTTGTTTTTTTATTCCTTCAAGAGTGAGTGGTCTTCTCTGAATAGCGTTTAGAAACCTTTTTTCAGGTAAAGAATTTTCTAAATAATCATGACCATTTTTGCCAAGTACAACTATTTCAGATTCAGTTTTAGTTGTTTTCACAACTTTTTTATTTTCTAACCATTGAAGAGCTCTTATAATTTCTACCCCCTTTAGTCCAGTTTTTTGTTTTATTTGTTCAAGGTCAGTTTCATTTTTTAAAGTTTTCAGAACTTTTCTTTCTAGAGGGTGTAATTTTTCACCTAAAATCTGCAGATCCATAATCTGAGAAGTAATTTATTAATTTAAAAATCTAACTATATTCAACACTAATAATATAATTGATGATTATAATAAATTTTATATAAAAATTATTTTTTAATATATTTTTCTATATTTTTGGTAGTATTATATCCTACTTCATAACCAAGTCTAAATATTGAGGAATATGTTATTACTTCTAATGCATCAGAAGATATAGGCCCATTATAAGTTGTAGAAGTGAGACCAGAAATACCAGCTATCGCTAATTTAGTATATTTTTTTTCTTTTTCCACATCCTTAGAAAAAATATTTTTTCTTTTACGATTTTCAATTCTATTATCAAAGTTTATAACTCTCGCAACCCCTCCAGTTATAAATCCAAATGCAGATGCACCAAGAATTTTTGTTTGTTCTATTCCAGAAATAAAATCACTAATTTCCATTTTAATATTTTTGGTAAACAGCCATAGTATTTAAATTTAGTGAAAATAAAGATTAATTTTTTAAATAAGTAATAAAGTATAATATCTATATGAAAAAGACAACTGCTGCAATTATAAAAAAAGGTAATAAGTTTATTCTCGAAAAGAGACTAAAAGCCCCTTATAAAAATTACTGGGTACTCCCTGGGGGGCATGTCTCAAATAGTGAATCTCCTTTAGAAACAATAAAAAGAGAAACTAAAGAAGAAATAGGCATTAAGATTAATCCAAAATATCTAACTTCTATGGAAGAAAGAATACCTTCTATAAACTGGAAAGCAGAATTATATTTATTTAAAACTTCAACTATACAAGAGCCAAATCCAGATAAGTTTGAAGTTTCTCAAGTAAGATGGTTCTCAAAAAAAGAAATAGATAATTTAAAGATAGGATTTAAACATAAAGAAATAATCAAAAATTATTTATAACTTTTTAATCAATTTTTTATGTCTTGAAGTGTTTATTAGATCTCTTCTTTCAAGGGTATTTTTTAAATCCTCAAATCCTTCATACCTAGTTAAAACA
This sequence comes from Candidatus Woesearchaeota archaeon, assembly GCA_964408705.1. Lineage (GTDB taxonomy): Archaea > Nanobdellota > Nanobdellia > SCGC-AAA011-G17 > PNOQ01 > CAYFNK01. The sequence goes on along the minus strand of CAYPAI010000002.1, from coordinate 57,582 downwards.
TCATTAAGTCTTTTAACAAATCCTGGCTTGAATTGATCATATCTTTCATTCACCCTTTGTTTCATTAGTCTAGTTATTGAGCAATAGTTATATATTTTTTTAAAATTATAATTATTTATTGGATCATTCTTATCATCCTTCCCTCTAAACGAGTTTACAAAATTTGTGTATTCTTTTATTCTTTTAGCAAGGACCCTGTCTTTAGAATAATCTGTAGTATAGTTTTCAATATTTTTTAGTTTTCTAAAACCGGGATAAGGTTCGTTCAAAAGATCATTCAAGTCTAATTGAACCGGGCCAAATTGAGATTTTCCAAAATCAATTATCCTAATTCTATTTTTCCAACTTTCACAAATATGTTTATCACTAAATCTCGAGTTTCCTAAAATATCTTTCATATCAAATTTGAATGCTCCTAAGGAATCTTCATCTAAATTATTTTCAATTAAGATGTTATCAGAGAAATAATCTCCAAGAATAAATTTACTATTTTCTTGTTTACTTGAGTTAAGATATTCTCCAAGTGGGGAAGATAAGAAATTATTTATAATTTCCTCTTTATAATAAACATCTCTACTATTTTTGATTCCCATTTCATCAGATAATTCCATAACTAAATTTGAAAAATCCCAGGCATGAGTATAAGCATCAGGCTTTTTTATATTAAATTTTTCAAAATTTTTATAGTTGGAAGTTTTTTCATGTATTTCTCCCAAGGATTCAACTACTGCACGCAATAACAAATCTATATTTCTTTTAATATTTTTTTTAATTTCCCTATTTTTTTCATTATTGTAAAGATTTTTAGCTTTCAGCATAATTTTTGTTAAACTTTCCCCTTCAAGATATCCCCTAAACAAAACAGAAAGCTCAGAATCATAAGCATAATACTGTGGGATAAATGGATGATTTCCCCCAACATCTACA
>CAYPAI010000002.1:2617-56645 GCA_964408705.1 Candidatus Woesearchaeota archaeon | reverse complement strand
ACACTTTCCCTAATATACTCATCATTTAACTTATTCTTGCTCAAAATAGTTTGTTTAGAATTTCTCCTTCCAAGTGAGTATATTTCATTACAAAGTTTTAACGCTTCACTTTCGTTCCTAATATTTTCCTTTCTATCCTCTTTATAAGGTTTAGAAGTTTTAGCTAAAATATCAAGATTATGTTTTTCTAAAGATATAGGGTTTACATAGGACACAGTAAATCTAGCAACATTATCTTTAACTTCATGTTGATATCCTTCTTCAATTAATCCCTCAAGGTTATCTTCTTTAACAATAACTTTGGATGTTTCCAACTTTATAGCTTCAGGGGTTATATTTTTTAAAATTTTAAATTTAGATCCACTATGTTCAAGTTTACTGGAATATTTCTCATTAAGATATCTTTTTAAATATTCAAAAATCACAAGCTCACAATTTCGTTTAGTAAGTGGCTTTAGATTTATAGGCTTCATGAAGTATAAACCTCTCTAGATATATTTCGTATATGAATTATCATAGTTCTCATCCTATCTAAAATTCTGTTTATATCAGGGTATAAATTTTTGTTTTGGATTTTGTTACATTTTATCATTAATGTTTTTTTAAGCATTGTAACTGACATAGCTAATTTTTTGTCTTTAGTATATAGTGCCTTAATTGATTTCTTGTATAAAGATTCTACCTCTTCATATAATGTTAAAAATCCAGTTTCTCTAACTCTATCAAGATCAAGATGAGTTGCCCACTTGTTTATTCTTTTTGCTTCATCTGCAATTTCTTCGATACACTCAACAACATTCCAATTGTTAAACATATCTTCATTACTCATCTTTATTGTTTTTGCTATGCTAGGGCTCCTAAGTCCCATTTTTATAATTCTAAGTACAAGAAAAGCTAACCTATTAACATCTTCATCTCTATTGTATAGGTGTTTATAGTTTGAAGATGAGTTTGTCAAATTTTTTGAATCTTCTAACATAGATTCAGTTATTATAGATATTTTTCTTATGACATTATGGACAGATATATTATCAATTGATAACAAATCTTTTACAACTATTCTAGAATTTGTTTGTTCCAATATTTCGAAACCCATTAATTTGTTTAGTGTAGACTTGATGTGGAAAGATTTTTCTTTCAACATTTTACCCTTAAGGATTAGTTTTGTAATTCCTTTTATGTATGCAGAAGTTATTTCCCTATAAATTAATAATTTATCCTTCCCATCTACATCAATAACCTCTTCCTTTTCTTCTAATTTATGAGTATCTTCATTTAAGTAAAGAATTAATTCAGATGGATTTTTTTCATCTAATAAAATTATACTACCTTTAGTTAGTCCATTCTTTCTAATCCAAGCTGCAGGAAGGGAAACTACAAAAGAAGATTCCCCAAACTTTATTAATTTTCTATGTTCTACCATCTAGCCCCCCGAAGTATAAAACGTATATTTATAGAATTAGAAAACATATATAAACCTTATTAAACATATACTACTCTACAAAAACATATAATTTTCTAATTATTAATAATTTTTTCATAATCTGGGAAATACTTTGAAATATCTCTTAAATCAAATTGAGGAAGAATAGATTCCTTAGATTCTCTTTCTAATAAAAATATAAAAGATTTTTTTATTAAATCTTTTTTGGATATAGAATTATTTGTAATATCAAAATAATAATCATCAGTTAAGGTTACCAGATGATTAGTATTGCTATTATTTTCTATAATTTTGACGTTAAAGTTTGTTGAAGAGATTTTATTAATTAAGATCATCTTTTATTTTTTCTATCTTTATTGCGTAAACAGGACATACTGATTCTGCATCCTTATTTGAACTTAAATCTTTTTCATCAACTATGAGTTCATGTTTTCCAGTAGTTTCATTAAATTTTGCGTTTTTTAAATCAACTTTTCCATCTTCTGAAAGTTTCCAAAAATCAGGTGAAACAGCATTACAAGATAATGCCCCTATGCATGCATCCCTATCAAAAATTATTTTATATTTAACCATATTCAAATATACACCTTAATTATTAAAAATATATCTATTTAGAAGTATTCACTTATATCTTTTGGATTTCTATAGATATTAATTTTTGTTTTTAGTTTTTTGATTTCACTAAGGATAGTTAGATTATTGTATTGGGAGTCTGTATTAAGAGATTCATTATCTAAAAGATCAAGATAATCTTTAAAACCTTCAATACCATAATAAGATAGTTCTCCATTCCTAAAATTGTTTAACTTATCTTTTACTGGATCTATAAACTCATAATTAAAGGATGCTCCATTAAGTTGTAAATCACTTTTACATAATTTCTCCATCTTTGTAAATTTTTCATCAATGAACATCATTAAATCTGGAAGTTCCATAGTATGTTTCATAGTATTAGTAGAAAACGTTCCATTTAAATTATTTTATCTTTTTTAGAATATCCTTATTAGTTAATTATTTAAATCATTAAAAAAATTCTAAATTAATGATAATAAAAAGAGTTAAATCTAAAGTTATTAAGAATTCCCGTGGACAAGAAACAATAAAAGTTAAGGTAAAATCTGATTTGGGAAGTGGAGAATCGAGTGTACCTTCTGGGGCAAGTAAAGGAAAGAATGAAGCTAAAGATTTCATAGGTGAAGTAAAGGAATCAGTAAATTTCCTGGATAATTGTAAGGATTTAATAGGTTTGGAATTGAAAGATTTTAATGATTTAAAGAAAGTTGAGAAAATAGTAGATAAGAAAGTACATGGCGGTAATACTGTTATAGCACTAGAATATTCTATTTTAAACAGCATGGGGTTAATGTGGAAATTATTAAATTCTAACACAAGAAAACTTCCAAGGCCATTAGGTAATGTAGTTGGAGGAGGTATGCACTTCCATAAAGGTAGCTCAGATTTTCAAGAATTTTTAGTATATCCTATAGGTTCAGAAAAATTAGAACAGTCTATAGATGCAAATAATAAAATTCATAAACTAACAAAGATTAAGTTAAAAAAAATTGATCCACACTTCAAAAATGAAATGAATGATGAAGGGGCATGGGTTTCAAGCTTGAGTAACACTGAGATATTAGATTTACTAACAGAAGTTGTTAATGAAGTTTCTTTAGAATTAGGATTCAAAATAAGGATAGGCTTAGATGTTGCGGCTTCAAGTTTTTGGGATGGTAAAAAATATGTTTATAAAAATTTTTCAAAAGATACTAAAAAGAAAAGATTAACAAAAAATGAACAAATAGAATTTATTTCAGAGTTAATACAAAAGTATAACCTTCTATATGTCGAGGACCCATTGCATGAAGAAGATTTTTTAGGGTTTGCTAAACTAACAAAAAAGTTTAAAGATGATGTTATGATCACAGGAGACGACTTAATTGTAACTAATGTTTCTAGATTAAAAAAAGCAATTAAGAATAATTCAATAAATGCTGCCATAGTAAAACCTAATCAGATAGGTAGTTTGATAGAAACAAAAAAGTTTGTTGATGAATTAAACAAAAATAATATATATTCTATAATCTCCCATAGGTCTGGCGAAACTTTAGATACATCAATATCTCACCTAGCAGTAGGATTAGAAATTCCAGTAATAAAATGTGGAATCTACGGTAAGGAAAGGACATCAAAACTAAATGAACTTAGAAAGATAGAAGCAAAAATAAGTTTAAATGTTTAGTTAATTTTTCCATTCACCATCTAAATAAAGATTTAAGTTTCTTTTATCTAAACTTTTTGAGAGATTGCTATTAAGTTTCCTGTTAAAACTTTTTAACTTTTTATAAGCCCTACTAACACTAGTTGCCCTTATATCGATTGAATCTGCACACTGATTATAAAAAGATATATCTACTTCATCGAAGGAAGAAACAGTTTCACAAAAAGTATCAATTGTTTTAAAGTAAGTATCTTCTTTTTCTTTTATTATGCTTTTATTTAATCCAAGTATGCTAGAAACCCTTTGAACAAGATTATATTTATTTTTTATTCCAACGTCAACTAAATCACTAACATAATCTTCAATTATACCATTACTACCGGAAGAAAACCATGGACGATTTAATACATATCTGTATGTTCTTTTCATAAGGTAATAAATATAATAGAGATGTTTTTAAACTTTTTGAATACAATTGGAAAGTTTTATAAATAATTCAAATTGACGATGTATCATGTCAGAAAATAATTTATTAGTTGATCTAGAAGATTATCTTAAATCGGGATTACACATAGGGAATAAGTTTAGGACTAAATTTATGTCTAAATTTATATATAAGGTAAGGCCTGATGGTCTTTCAATCTTAAATGTGGAAGAGATAGATAACAGACTAAGATTGGCATCCAAAATGTTGTCTAATTATGAACCTAACGAAGTAGTAATTGTTTGTAGAAGGGAGAATGGATTTAAACCAGTAAAGAAATTTTCGGAATTAACTGGAATAGATGGAATAACTGGAAGATATAGGCCAGGAAGATTAACTAATGTGGAGTTAGAAGATTTTACAGAAAAAAAGATGGTAATTATTTGTGACCCAATCCCTGATAAAAATGCTGTAACCGATGCATCAAAACTAGGAATTTCAGTAATTGGGCTATGCGATAGTAATAATGAGTGTAAAAATATTGATTTAGTAGTTTCATGCAATAATAAAGGTAAGAAAAGTTTAGGATTAGTATTTCTTATATTGGCAAGAGAGTATTTACTTGCTAAAGGATTAATAAAAAATTCAAATGATTTTAAATATTCTTTAGAGGATTTTGCAGAAGAATAATTTTGAGAGATCTCCCCCTAGAGCGATTGTATATCAAGATTACTTATTTTTTTTTACTTATCTTCTTTGTAATCTTGCTCATAACCTTTCATAAATCCGTCCTCTTCAGCAGATATTTCGTCATCTTCAACTGCAGATTCCCTACCTTCTTCACTATAGACATCTTCTTCTAAGTTGTCGTAGTTATGATCTTCCATTTTGAAGTAACGAAAACTTAAGGTATAAAAAAATTTCCATATTCTAGAAAATATAAAAAATTAAAATGGATGATATACATTAGGTATAAATGAATTACCAAATTTATTCAGGAAAAAATTTAATATCAGCAAATTCAAAACTTTGTAAAACTTTTATTTCAAAACTAATAGGGTTTATGTTCAATTTTTCTAAAGAATATGACTCAATAATATTATATTCTAAGAATACATCCATACACATGTTATTTGTTTTTTCCCCTTTACAAATTGTATGGTTAAATTCCAAATTACAAGTGGTTGATATAAAAAACGCATACCCTTTTAACATAAGAGTTTCTTCAAATAAAGAATCAAAATATATCTTAGAATTAAGAAATTTTTCAAATTTAGAGTTAGGGGATAAGCTTAAAATAGTAAATTCTGTCTAAAAATTGAAAAAATAGTTCTTAAAGTTACATGGAAAATCATACTTATTCCAGATATTATTAATATTATTCCAGGAATTAAAGGAGTAAAAAGCCCTAAGGCACCAAAAATTATTAAAATAATCCCTCCAAAAAATTGAATCAAACCCAACATATGATAGGTTAGATTAATATATTTATAAAATTAACTAGATTCATCTAATGTTCTCTCAAAAGCATTTAAATAATTTTTAGCACAAGTACTCATGTATAAATCTTCTCTTGGAAACTCATACTCATTTCTTTTTTCTATAACTCTTTCTATAGAATTTCTTAAATCATCATAATTTACTTTAGGTATATCTTTGTTATAATAAGGTTCCATATTGTAAACAGATTCTTGAATGATCTCCCCAGAGTTTCCAATTAATTCTTTAGTTCCTCCATTGCTAGTGCAGATTACTGGAAGTTGGGATACTAAGGCTTCTACTACTGAATTTGGACATATATCGTCATATGCTAAGTGAATAAAAAAATCAGACTTGTTATAAAAATAATTTGTAAATTTATGGTTAATATCTCCATAAACTTTAGAATTGTTGGGTAATGAAGAGACATCGGGTTCACCTAAGACCCAAAGTTTAGAATTTGGTATTTTTGAATATTCAAATCCATCAGCTATAGAATCTAACCGTTTTGTAGGCCTCCACTTTGAAGAACATAAAAAAATTCTAGAGTCATCTATTCTTTTATTTATCTTTTTACTAAACTTATTTTCGTCAGCCCCATTGTTAATCACAAATTCTAGCCCGTTTGTTTTTCCAAAATATTTTTTAACCATTTTTTTACCAAAATTGCATTGATAAATTATTGAATCTGCTTTTTCATAAGTTTGTTGGATAGTTGAGTTCATACTGTTATATTCTTGATCTAAATTGTGATATATGCCATCTAACCTGTGGACTATTTTGGCACCTTTCTTTTTAGAATTACTAATATTATTATCCCTTATCACAGCTAATAAAATATCATGTTTTTGAGTTCTATCAACTAATTTAACATTTAATTTTTCTAATTGATAAGCTAATTGTCTAGAAAAGATTACAGGTCCAATATTTTCATTATTTTCTAAAATATTAATACAAACTTTCATTATTTTTTATTATTTTTTATTGCAGTTCTATATATCGATCGATATTTATCAACTATTTTATCCTTAGTATATCCTTCTAGAATAACTTCGAGTCCTCTTTCACCCATTTCTTCACGCATTTCTTTTCCATCTATCATTAATTGTAAATTATTTACAAAATGATCAAGGTCTCCAACTTCATGGAGAAGTCCATTATAACCATGTTTTACAATTTCTGGAACCCCTCCCATAGCTGAACTAGCTACAGGGACCTTGTAAGATAATGCTTCTAAAACAAATAAAGGGCATCCTTCTCTTATCGAATTAAGAACTGCAACATCAGATTCTAGTAATAAAGGATCTATGCTATCTTGTTTACCTAAAAATCTAAAATGTTCTTCTAAATTATTATAAGTAACATCTTGTTTTAATCTGATATAATCTGATGCAGAAGAATCACCGGCAAATAAGAAATAAACCTTTCCATGATTTTCTTTATTTTTTAATAGTTTTTTTGCTGCCCACCCTATTTCAATAGTTTCCTTGATTGGTCTAAAATTAGATGCATGAGATATTACCACAGCATCCTTCGGAATTCCAAGTTCTTTTCTCAATTTGTAAGTTTTACCTTTTTTATGGAGTAAATCATTTCCTACATAATTTGGGACAACATCTCCTCCGAAATCAGTTTTAAAAATATTTTCACATTTTCTTCTTAGATAATCTGAAACGAAGGTAACTTTATCTGCTTCACTAAGGCTCCACTCTAGAACGGGTTTCAAACCAGGATTATCTCCAATGGTATGGATGTCTGTACCATGGCCAGTTATAATATGAGGAATGCCTGTCATTTTTTTAACAATATTTCCAACTACTGCATGAGGCATTAAATAATGCGAATGGATAACATCTAATTTTTCTTTTTCTACAACATTAGCAACCTTAGATGCTAAGGTTTCGGTATGGGGTAATGATTTAAAACAGTCATAACCAATTTCTTGTGCTCTATATAAATAAACACCTGCTTTCTCCATTTCAGGTATATTGTTGGTATCTTCATAACTAACCACAACAGACCTATCACCCCTTAGGGCTAACTCTTTAGCTAGTTTACTAGCCATAATTCCACTTCCACCCAAATGAGGGTAGTAAAAACTTATTGTTCCAACTTTCATTCTTTTATATGTTTATAGTAATGATAATCGTCAACTTTTTTATCATACTCTGAGGTAACCTCCTTCCCCAAATTCTTTAGTTCTCTTGTGATTATTTTTTCTACATTTTTTATAGATTCTTTTTCATTAATTATTGATTTATTTTCTCCATGAATCCTATACTTGTAAAGTACTTCTGGAATTCTTCCAAAAAAGAAACCTTTTGATGCTGCCCTAAGAGTAAAGTCATAATCATTAGCTACTTTAATATTTTCATCAAAGCCCCCAATTAAGTCAAAAACATATTTTCTAAAACCTTTTACATGACCTATAAAGTTAAAATGAAGTAGTTTATCTAAATCAAAATCAAAACCCTCTCTAAGATTAATAGGTTCACCATTTTGATTTATCCTAACATGCTGAGAATATAAAAAATCTATTTCTTTATTTTGGTCCATATACTCTATACAAGTTTTAATTGTATGAGGTAAATAGAGATCATCTGCATCTAGTAATAGCATAAGGTCTGATTTAGAATTTTTAATTCCAGTGTTTAATGCAGAAGGTCCACCTTTATTCAATTGTTTAAAATATCTTATATTATCATTTTTTGATAGATATGGATATATTTCTCTTTCAGTATTATCTGTAGAACCATCATTAACAACTATAATTTCATAATCTTTCTTACAAATATTTTGATCTAGAGCACTATCTAAAGTTTTTGAGATATACCTCTCTGCATTGAATACTGGTATGATTACGCTCGCCTTCATCTTTTTCCAAGAAAATCACCGCTATAATTTTGATGAAAAAGAGTTTTATTTATATATCTATCGGTTATTTATTTGGAAAGTTATATAAAAGAAGTTGAGTGTTTCTAATCATGTCTTTAGAACTTATAGGTGTTGGTGGTTATGATCAAGTTGGAAAAAATATGACTGTGGTCAAGTATAATGACGAAGCTGTGATTTTAGATTGTGGATTTCACCTACCAAGTCTTGTTGATTTTGATGCATCAGGTGGAGATAGGAGAAATTTAACAACAAAAGGACTACAAAGAATTGGAGCAATCCCTGATGATACTATTTTAGATTCATTTAGAGATAATATAAAAGCAATAATTCCTTCACACTGCCATCTTGATCACGTTGGGGCTGTACCATATATAGAAAAGAAATATAAGGCACCAATAGTAGCTACACCTTATACTATTGAAGTAATAAAAACTTTAGCAAAAGATGATAAAATTAGGATAAATAATAAACTTATACCTCAAAAAACTAGTTCTACTTATTCTGTTTCTAAAAACATAAAAGTTGAATTCATAAGAATGACTCATTCTACATTAGATACTGCAAGTTTAGCAGTACATACACCTGAAGGAGTAGTTTTGTATACTAATGATTTTAAATTAGACAATCAACCTACAATGGGTGGAAAACCAGATTACAAAAGATTAAGAAAATTAGGGGAGCAAGGTAATGTAAAAGCATTAATAGTAGATTCTTTATACTCTAGTAAATCTGGAAAGACTCCTTCAGAATCTGTAGCAAGAGAGATGCTAAAAGATGTAATGTTTGGAGCAGATAATAAAGGCCATGCGATGTTTGTCACAAGTTTTGCCAGTCATATTGCAAGATTAAGAAGTATGGTTGAATTTGGTAAGAAATTAAACAGAAAAATTGTATTTTTAGGAAGATCTTTAAATAAATATGTAAAATCTGCTGAGGCAATAGGGCTAACAGATTTGTCTAAAGATGTAGAGATAATGACTTATTCTAGGCAAGTTGAAAAGAAATTACATCAAATTGAGAAGAAAAAAGATAAGTATTTAGTAGTTTGTACAGGAAGCCAAGCAGAACCAAATGCAATACTAACAAGAATAGGTGATGGAAAATTACCTTTTAAGTTTCAACATGATGACCACGTAATATTTTCTTGTAAAACAATCCCCGTAGCACCAAACCTAGAAAATAGGGCAAGATTAGAAAAAAGTCTTTCTAATAATGGTGTAAGGATATTCAAAGATGTTCATGTTTCAGGCCATGGATCAAGGGAAGACATAAGAGATATGATCAAGATGGTTAAACCAGAAGTAGTAATCCCTGGTCATGGAGATAAAAAAGCAGTAACAGGACACATAGAAGATTTAGCAAATGTTTTAGGTTTTAAAACTGGAAAACACCTAAGGTTTCTTCAAAATGGTGAAAAAACATTATTAAAATGAGTAAAAAATCATTAAGTTGGATTTTAATAGTTATCACAATTGGTAATTTTTTATCATTTGTTTTTGGTTTAATAAATGTTACAATATTTTGGGTGATTTTAGCTGGTTTAGGTTTATGTACATACAAACTACTTCCTAAATATTAACAAAAAGTTTAAATAAGATTATGTGGTTACGATAAAATAATAATATTCTCAACATATGGAGGGAGATAATGGAAGAGGAAAATAAACAGATGGATCATAAACCTTTTTTACCTAAAAAAAGGTTAAATAAATGGAAGATTTCTAGTTTTGTCTTAGGATTAGTACTTATTTTTATGGGTGTTAACGGAGTGCCAAACACTGGACTAAGTTTGTCAGAAGAAGAAGTTGGAGAAACTACTTTAGATTTTATAAATACGGGCTTGTTACAAGGACAAGCTACAGCTACATTAAATGGAGTAACAATTGAAAGTGGACTATACAAAGTTTTAGTTACAGTTCAAGGGCAAGAGACTCCAGTATATGTAAATCAAGATGCAAGTTTAATGTTTTTAAATGCATTACCTATGACCGAAGTTACTGGTGGTACAGTTGCAAGTGATAATACTCAAGAAGTACAGGCTTCACCAGAAGTTACTAAATCTGATAAACCAGAAGTTGAAGTATTTGTAATGAGTCATTGTCCTTATGGTACTCAAATTGAAAAAGGTATGTTACCTGTAGCTTACTTGTTAGGTGATAAAATAGACCTAGAATTCAAATTTGTCTATTACGCTATGCATCCTACTTCAGGAGAAGTAGAGGAACAAACTAATCAATATTGTATACAATCTGAACAATCAGATAAATTCTTTGATTATTTGACATGTTTCCTTGAAGATGGAAATGCTGAAAGGTGTTATGCAGAAGTAGATATTGATACTTCAGCAATGAATGATTGTTACGATAGGGTTGACCAAGAGTATGAGATTACAAGTAATCTTGACGATCAAAGCTTATGGTTGAACGGAAGATTCCCATTATTCAATATTTACAAAGAGGATAATGAAAAGTATGGTGTTGGAGGATCTCCTACAGTAGTTATTAATGGACAAAAAGTTCAAGCTGGTAGAGACTCTGTTAGTTTATTAAACACTATTTGTGGTGCGTTTAATGAAGCCCCAGAGGAATGTAACACTCAACTTGAGGCAGGCCAACCAAGTCCTGGATTTGGATGGAGTACAACTGGAAGCACAAACGTCGCAGCATGCGGCGCATAACTTTCTTTTTCTTTTTTCTTTTTAAATAAAGAATATATTGCATATACTACATATTGGTTAAGTATATATTAACAATTCTCTATATTATTAGTAAGTTATCAATGGAGGTAATTGAAAATGTATGAAGAAGAACTTTTTATTGGAAGAGAACTTAGTTGTAGTGGATGCAATGGTTTATTTTACACCTATGATAATTCAGGAATACCTGTGTGTGGAGAGTGTTATGATTCTGCAAGGAGGGAAGTTAGGGAAGAAATGCTAGATATGGTAAATTTCCTAACAGGACAATAAGAAAATCTTTTAAATTAGCATTTAATATGATAGGGCATGAGAAATAAAATTATTAAAGAGGTATCTAGAGATTTATTAGCATTAGGAGGTCTCCCCTTCTTCTTTTTAGCAATATCTAGATCTTTGATTGGAGAATATTATATTTACACATATCAACTAGGAATATCTTTGATTATAGTCACTGCAGTTAGTTTATTTATAAAAGCAAATTTACATCTAGCCAGAAGTTTAGTAGTATTGGTGTTTAGTATATTGTTTTACAATGTTCAAAAGTTTACAATATTTGCAGGAATTATATGGTTATTTTTACTAGGCTCAACAATTTATTTGGACCAAGATAGAAAACTTATACTAAATGGAGTATTTTTAGGAGCAATATCGACAATAATAACATATTATATCCTATTATAGATATTTTTTAAAATTAATTAAGATTATGATATTTTAGAAACATTTAATATCAATTTAGCATTTACCATTTTATGAAATTTGCACACTTTTCTGATGTACATATAGGTGGTTGGAAGGAAGATAAGCTAAATATCATGAGCACAGAATCATTTAGACTAGGAATAGATAGGTGTATAGAAGAAAAAGTTGCATTTGTTATTATTTCAGGAGATTTATTTGATACGGCATTACCAAACATAGACTTGATTAAAGAAGTTAGCCTAATTCTTAGAAAATTAAAAGATAGTGAAATAGAATGCTACATAATTCCGGGAAGTCATGATTTCAGTCCTTCAGGAAAGACAATGTTAGATGTCTTTGAAAATTCAGGCCTAGTTATTAATGTAATGAAGGCTGAAAGGGGAAAAGATACATTAAAGTTAAATTTTACAATAGATAAAACAGGGGTAAAACTAGCTGGACTGTATGGGAAGGCAAAAGGTTTAGAAAAACTAGACTATGAGATTTTAGATAAATCTAACTTAGAACATGAAGAAGGATTCAAAATATTTTTATTCCATCACATAATAAATGAATACAAACCAAAGCTTATGGAGATGGTTGAAGGTATAGATCTGGATAAATTTCCAAAAGGTTTTGATTATTATGCAGGAGGACACCCTCATGTTATTTTTGATTCAAATCCTGAAAAGTATGGTTTGATTACTTACCCTGGGGCTACATTTCCAAATAATTTTATGGAGTTAGAAAAGTTTGGAGGAGGAGGATTTTATATTGTTGAAGTAAATAATAATAAAATAAGTGATTTGAGATATGAGTTTATTGAGCCCAAGAAGGTTGAAAAAATAAACATTAAGATTGATAAAAAAACTTCATCAGAAGCTCAAGATTTCATTTTAGAGAAAGTTTCCAAAATAGATGTTAAAGATAAAATAGTCACATTAAGAGTTAAAGGTAGTTTATCTAGTGGAAAAGTCTCAGATATCAATTTTAATGAAATATTTGACAGATTAGAAGATGCTTATATTGTTTTAAAAAATACGAATAAACTCCAAAATAAAGAAGTAGAAGGACTAGAGATTGACCCAACAGATATTGATAAAGTTGAGGACAAACTAATTGAAGAGTTTTCAAATCAAGATTCAAACTTAAAATTTACTAAAGAAAGTCTCTCTAATCTAAAAGAAGTTTTAGCTGAAGAGAAATTAGGGGGAGAAAAGAATTATGACTTTGAGAAAAGATTGGAAAAAAATTTAATCAAAAGTCTAAATTTAGGAGAAGTTTGGGATGATCCTTAGAAATATTAAATTAAATAATATTAGAAGTTATGAAAATACAGAAATTAATTTTCCAACAGGATCTATACTTTTAAGTGGGGATATTGGGACAGGCAAGTCAACAATTCTCTTAGCTACTGAATTTGCATTATTCGGCACTAGAAGGACAACTTTACCAGGAGCATCTTTGTTAAGAAATGGAAAAGATAAAGGTTCAGTAGAATTAAGTTTTGAAATTAAAAATAAAAAAATAAAGATAAAAAGAAATCTTTCTAGGGGAAAAAAATCTATAATTCAAGATCCAGGTTATATAGAAATAGATAAAGAAAGAAAGGATCTAAGTACAGTGGAATTAAAACAAGAAATAATAAATTTACTTAATTACCCTCAAGAAGTTTTAACTAAAAGCAAAGATTTAATTTATAGGTATACTGTATATACGCCTCAAGAAGAAATGAAACATATTCTTTTAGAAAATCCTTCAGAAAGATTAGATATATTAAGAAGAGTTTTTGGAATTGAAAAATATAAAACAATAATTAATAACACTAAATTTTTTGTTTCTAAAATAAAATTAAAAATTAAAGAGTTATCAGGTATGATTTCAGATTTAGAAGAAAAAAAGGTTTCAAAAGAAGATTTTTTAGTTAAGATAGAAATTTTAGAGAAATCTCTATACAAACTTATCCCTTTGCACGAGGAGTCTAATAAAAGAATTAATTCTAAAAAAGAAGAAATTAAACTAATTGAAGATAAAATAATAAAATTAAATGATTTTAAAACAAAAATTTCAGTTAAGAATACAAGATTAGAATCTATCCTATCTCAAATTGAAAGGAATAAAAATGAGTCCAAGAATCTAGAACAAGAAATAAAAAATACTAATATTGACAAAGTCTTTAATTCTGAAGAACTAATTAAGTCAATTGATTCTAAAAAAGAAGAAATTTCAAAATTAACTAGAAAGTTAGATGCAATAAAACATACAATTAGAACTTATGAAATTAAAATTGAACATAGTAAAGATATTAAAGGTAAGTTTCATGAATTAGAGATCTGCCCAACTTGTAAGCAATTAGTTGGTGATGAATATAAATCTGGAGTTTTTTCTGAACAAGATAAGATGATCTTAGGGGCAGAATCTAATCTAACTTTTTTTTCTTCAAGTTTACAATTAAAAGAAAGAAATTTAGATAATTTAAATAAGGAATTAGAGAATCTTAGAGAAAAATTAAGAGAAATTGAATTAATAAAACTAAAAATAAAGTCTATTGAAGAAAAAAAGTTAAGAAAAAATAACTTAGAAAAAGAAAATATGTTAATATTAAAAAAAGTTGATAGATTAAATATAGAATTGAAAGAATTAAATAAAGAAATTTTAGAATTTACTAATCTGAATGAAGTTTATTCTGGCTTAAAGTTAGAATTAGAAAGTTTATTAGAAAAATTAAGAAAAATAGAATCAGAAAAAGTTGGTTTTGAACGTGACATAATTTCTAATAAGAAATTTGTTAATTCCTTAGATCTAGAAATAATAAGAAAGGAAAAAATTAAAATAAATGCAACCAAACTGGTAGACCTACAATTTTTTTTAGAGAAAGAATTTATTAATTTAATGGAATTAATTGAAAAAAAGATAATGCTAAAGGCATTTTCTGATTTCGATAAGTTGTTTAGTGACTGGTTTAATATTCTTATTGATAACGATTTGTTAAAGATTAGAATAGATGAAAGTTTTACTCCTATCATAAATCAAAATGGATATGATACTAATTATTTGCATTTATCAGGTGGGGAAAAGACAGCTGCCGCTTTAGCTTATAGATTAGCCTTAAATCAAGTTATCAATAATTTAATGACTTCTATTAAAACTAAAGATTTAATTATTCTGGATGAACCAACAGATGGTTTTTCTGAATCTCAGTTAGATAGGTTACGTATAGTATTAGAATCATTAAATATTAAACAAGTAATTTTAGTTAGCCATGAGAACAAAATTGAAAGCTTTGTTGAAAATATAATAAAGTTAGATAAAAAAGACCATGTAAGCGTTTTACAATAGAAATATTTACTTAATTTTATTATTTTTTACAATACCTATTATCAAATCTGCATCAAATAATTTATTTTTTATATTTGATCCAGATAGTTTTATTTTATGAAGTGTATCCTTTCTTAAGGACTTATAATCTTCTATTTTTATATAGAAGTTGTCTAATATATCCTTTAAACCACTATAAAATTTTAAATTATGTTTCAAGTATACAGGAGTGTTATCTTTATCAAGATATTTCTTTACTGAACCACTTATAACCTTTGAACACATACTAGGAAGAAGTAAATCTGAAAATCTCCTTTCCACAATTATATCTTTGCTAGATTCATAATCCTCAAATATTCCATTATAAAAATTATTTAAAATATTTCTACTTACAACTATTCTAGATGTATCCTCGAGATTTTTTGGTGCAGAATAAACTGATAAATTGTTATTATATTTTAGTTTTGCACTAGCTATTTTTGTATCTTCATTATAAGCTTCGGCGTACATACAGAGATTATCATCTATTTCATTATAGTTAAAATCTATTGAGAAATTATCTCCAGATCTAACAAAATTATTAAATTTCATTTCAATATTATTTAAGTTAGTGGAAATATTTTTGTCTTTCAGTATATTGTTTCCATATTCTGCCATTATAGATTCTAACTGAAATCCGGGAATAATTGGATTATGTTCTAAACTAGGGTTATGTATTTTATTGGGATCTTTAGTTGCATTTATAAAATAATTTATATTTTTATTATTCAATATTTTTTTAAATTTAAAATATTCCATTTTATTCCTTTAATCTTTTTTTTACTATTCTTTGAACAGCTTCTAATGGGGGTATTTTTTCTTTAATACTAACATCTAAAATATTTGATACAACTTTAGATCTATCCTTTGCCATATTTACTACATTATCCATCCTATGTAAAACATCTGGAAGTTCTTGTCTGGCGTTAATCAATCCTCCAGCATTAACAACATAATCTGGTAGGAACCAGATTTTACTCCTAAATAGTACCTCGCTATCATGTTCTTCATTTGTTAGTTGATTATTTGCACTCCCTGCTATAAGTTTTATACCATTATCATACAATAATCTTCTAGTTTCTTTGTTTATTCTTGCACCTAATGCACATGGAGAGTATATATCTCCCTTATTTTCCCTTATAAAAATAAATGGGTCTTTTTTTATTTTATCTTTATTATAGTGTAAAAAATCAACCTTGTTTGAATGATCTCCCAATTCAAGTTTAGCTCTTTCTATAGAGGTTCTTTGTATATCTGTTGCTTTCACATTTGCATTATAATTTACTAGATGTTTCAATACTTCTATTCCACAATTCCCCAAGCCTTCAAGTAAAACTGTTTTATCTTCCAAAGGATTACTTTGTATTTCAAAAGCTCTTTTTGCTCCTTCAATCATACTATAAACTGTACCTATTGCAGTGTAGGGAGAAGGATTTCCTGTACCTCCAAAAGATACAGATTTACAAATAGAATATTTAGTTCTTGAAAACATTTCATCAAAATCGCTGCAACTTGTACCAACATCTTCTGCAGTAAAATAAGGATAAACTCCCCTCTTTATTCTTAGATCATTTATTATATTTAATGAGGTTGCAAGTTCTAAATTTGCATGACTTCTCAACGTATCATATTTTTCAACTAGTTTTGTATTTTCTTTCTCTTCTAGTGTCAGTCTTTTATTTGATCTAGCTGCTTTACCTCCGCCAGAAGCAGTCTCATTAATGGCACCCTTATAAGTCATTGCTTCAGCTAACCTTAATGAATCAATAAGCATTGAATCTAGATAATATTTCCCATATTGTTTTTTATAATCAAATTCTCTTAATCCTCCTATACCGGGGCCTAAAAAATGATTATGCATAACAAATACTTGAGGTAGTTTACTTCTATTTCCATAGACAAATACTACTTCCCCATCATTATCTTTTTCCCTGAACTCATGAGAGCCCATATATTCTTTCAAAGAAGTATAGCTGGGTTGTTCATTAGATCCAAAAATTCCCATTGAAGTTGTGTTTACAAAATTAATATCTTTTACTTCATTAAGGTCTTCAACTTTCAAATAATCTTTTTCATTATAATTATTTGAGATATAATGATTTATACTATTATTTGTCATGGAAACTGTATGAATCTCTGATTTTTTTGCCTGATTTTTAAGTTTTGAGTATAATTCCTTAACTGTAAGGTCTAATGTCATAATTATACTAATTTGGGTCCATTTAAAAGTGTTTTTTATAATCAGTTAAACTTTTAAATTAGGATATTACTGTATTTTTTGGAGGTTTTAATGTAAAATGGTTGAAGGATATTGTATGAAGTGCAAAGGAAAAAAAGAAATGTCCAATGCTAAGGCAGATAAAATGGCTAATGGTAGGGACTGTGTTAAGGGAGAATGCCCAGATTGTAGCACTAAAATGTTCAAGATAGGTAAGATGTAAAAAATCTTACCTTCTAATTTATTTATTTTTTTATTCAAAATGGATTATTCTGTTATAACTTTTTATAAGTATGAAAATATAAAACATCCTGAAGATCTTAGAGATAGTATCAGATTACTATGCGAAGAATTAAATCTTTTAGGTAGGATTATCATTGGTAAGGAAGGCATTAATGCAGGAGTATCAGGTAAAAAGGAAGATATCTATAAATTCAAATCTGATATTTGTAATATTTTTGATGAATTAACTTTTAGGACACATAATTGTGAGGAAAACGCTTATCATAAATTAATTGTTAAATCTAGGAAAGAAGTTGTTAAATTTGGTAGAGATGTTGATTTGAGAAAAGCAGGAAAACACATTGAACCCAAAGAACTAAGATCAATGATAGATAAGAAAGAAGATATTATTCTTTTAGATGCAAGAAATGATTATGAAATCAATATTGGTAAGTTTAAGGGTGCTAAAACTTTATCCCTTAATAACTTTAGAGAATTTCCAGAGAAAAGTAAACATTTAGATAAACATAAGAAGATAGTTATGTATTGCACAGGTGGAATTAGGTGTGAAAAGGCTTCCGCATATCTCAGAGAAAAAGGATTTAGAAACGTAAATCAACTTAAAGGCGGCATAATAAACTATCTTAATAATGTTAATGATGATAACTTTGAAGGTAATTTGTTTGTTTTTGATGATAGATTGGTTGCCTATACCAACAAAGCTATCACAACTTGCTATTACTGTAAACTAAGTTCTGACGAATATATTAATTGCCATAATATGGATTGTGATAGATTATTTATCTGTTGCCCAGATTGTCAAATCGATATGAACAAAAATTGTTCCAAGTTATGTAGTAGTTCATCTAGACAAAGACCAAAAATAAGAAATAAAAAAGTTTTAGGTATAGTAACAAACTATTTTGTTAAAAAAGGGGTTGCAGAAATTAAAACTATAGATAAATTAAGCAAAGATTCTAAAATTTTGATCGAAGGTAAAACTACAAAAAAATTTGAACAAAAAATCAATGAATTAAGAAATGGAGATCGTAATACAATCAATGAATGTAACAAACAAGATTTAGTTACGTTCCCAGTATCCGAAAGGGTAAGAGTTAATGATAAGATTTTTATTTACAGTTAATTTTTTATAGTATAACGTTTTAATTAAAAAAATGACATATCAAGCAAAGAACTACGAAAAGTTACTAGGATTAGAAGGGTTTAGCGATGAATTATTAAAAAATCATTTTACATTATATCAAGGATACGTTACAAATACAAATAATGTTATTAACCTTCTAGAAAATTGTGAGATTTACCAATATGGTGAACTTAAAAGAAGGTTTGGTTGGGAGTTTAATGGTATGAGGCTCCATGAATTATATTTTGATAATCTTACTAAGGACTTTCAGCCATTAAATGATAGTAAAGACTTATATAAAAAAATTATTGATAATTTCGGATCTTATGAGGCTTGGGAAAAAGACTTCAAACAAACTGGTTTAACTAGGGGAATAGGATGGGTGATTCTAGCTTATGATAAGGATTCAGAAAAATTATTTAATTTATGGATAAATGAACATGATTTGGGAAGTCTTGCAGGATCTAATCCTTTATTAGTAATGGATGTATTTGAACACGCATTTATGACAGATTATGGATTAAAAAGAGTAGACTATATTGAGTCATTTTTCAATTCAATCAATTGGAAAGTAGTTTCAAATAGAATTTAGTCTAAGAAGTCTAAAACTATATCAAGCCTACCTTTTACTCTTTTTTGTATTTCTTCTACATCACTATTTTTCTTTCTTCCCTTTTTTAGTTTACTTTTCCGTTTTCTTTCCTTAAGTAAATGTCCTGATGCAGTAAAAAATTCATCAAGTAACATATCCTCTAATGTTGAGAATTGTACTTCTATTAAAGGAGCAATAGGATAATCTACAGTCCTAAGATAATGTTTTATGTGGTTTATGTTTATATCATTATTTTTTGTATAGTCGACCTTATTTATAGAAATCCACTCATTATTATGAACTTTTCTCTTACCCAACTGCCCTTCATAAGTTATTAATTCATTTATTTTAGCTCTAGCCCTTCTTCCTAAACGAGGACTACAAATTCTCATTGCAAAAAAGTCTTTTATATTGTAATTCAGATTATAAAATCTCTTTGGATAGATATTAGTAGTTTCAATATCTTGCATAGTCTTACTGATTAGTTTATCTATTATTGATTTTTTTGATTTTTGCCTTTGAAATACGGAATGAAAAATATGATTTTGATTAGGATTATTCTGAATCAAAAGATTACATCTATCGAATTTTGTATTTTTTAGAATTTGATAAAATGATTGATCTTCTTTTGAATCCTTTTTTTCTACCTTTTGTCTCCATTTATGAGTATACAGGCATAATTCAATATATTTTGTGTCTAGTCCAGTCCTTTTTAAAGGGTGCTTCCGATTATGAGTTTGTTCACCTTTATGATAAATTCTATAAAATTTTTTTAATTTTGAAACCATATTTTTAGGTCTACTACTCATTAGGTTATCAAGAAGATCATATCTAGTTCTTACCACCTTATTTGCAAATTTTCCACCATAATTATTGATATTAACATGTTGTTGAAAATTATCTAATAACTCATAGCCAAAAAAAAATCTTTCTTCTAAGGATTTCGAAACTTCTTTTAATTCCCTTTTTAATAGTTTATATGAGTTAAATGGATCTATTGAATAATTTAAAATTTTTCCAATATCTAGTTTATCTATATCTAATTTCATAAATAAATCGAATTAAATATAGCTTATAAGTGTTTATTTTAGAACTTTATTAGTTTCTAAGTACCAAATGTAAATGTCTAATTCTGCCATCGAAAGATTTGTCTCAGTACATACTTCGTGTAGTTTATACTCCATTTCTTCATAATTTTTTTTGTTTAGTGTACTTGGTATACTTTTTATTAGATTATTTTCTTTCATTGACCTCAATATATGTCTATCTAAAATTGCTAAATTTTTGTACCCAACATTTCTTAAGAAGTGTGAAGCTTCTTTGTACCCTAAACCCTTAATATTATCTACTAGCCAAATCCTCGATTCCTTTTCTTCTTTATTTTTTATTATATCCTTAATTTTTCTATGCTTTCTTGCTTCAACTATATATTTTGCCTTATTGTTATGAAATCTATGTTTATTTTTTTTAATTACGTTACTTATTTCCCTTTCTTTTAAATTATAAAATCCTTCGTAGTTTAATTGATTTTGAATATTAATCGCTGTTTGAGCCTTAGAATTTGCAGTAAGCAAACAAAAACATAATTCAGAAAACCATTCTTCTGTATTTTTATTTTGAAATGATTCAAATTCTTTGATCCTTTGATTTACTTTAGATTTTATATCTAGATTAATATTCTTTATTTGTTCTACTAAATTATTCATTTAATTATTTAATAGATAATCTTTTATAATAATTTATTTCTTTATAATTATATGAAAAGAGGTATTTTAAGTTTATTTTTAATTATTGTTTTAATTAGTTCTGGATGCTCTCCTGAGAGGTCTCCTGAAAGAAGTTATGATTTTGAATGTTCTTTAGAATTAGATCTTGATTGGAGTGAATATGAAAGTGAAAATTTTCCAGAGTATATGTTTATCAAAATTAATAATTGTGAACATTATATTAGTAGTTTTCAAATAAATCTAATTGGGGGAGGTGAAGGATTTGAAATTTTCCAACCGTACGGAGGGTTATCAGAACAATTTGATTTTGCAATGAGTGTAGGTGAATATGGAGATGGAGGGTATACTATATCTGGATACAGTACTGGGCCATTGATTCCTCCTTCAAGTAGTAATGATATTCTTTTTTATGTCCCCCTTAATGATGATTATGTTTTTGATGGTGGATTTTTTATAAGTCCTGATATTGGTGGAACAACGATTCCAATATCAGTTTTTAATGAAAATGGAGAGAGTATTTTACCAATTTCCTTTACTTCAATTCCATTGGGATATTTCTTTGTTTGCCTAGATGAAGAAGCTTGCAATTATGATCCTGAAATTATTTATTACTATGATGATTCAGGTGTTCCTTTATACCCTGGATTGTGTCATTATGCAGAACCGGGATTTGATTGTGGAGAAGGACCCAGCTATTGTTTAGATAACTCTATGTGTAGTGCTGATTCTTTTTGTTATTATCAAGATGGAACTTGTATGGGTGCCAATGGCGAATGTATAACTATGCCTGTAGATTGTAATACTGAATATGATCCTGTTTGTGGTTGTAATGGTGTTACTTATGGAAATATTTGTGATGCTCATTCCAATGGTTGGTCTGTAGATTATGCGGGCCAGTGTTCAGGAAATATTATTTATTGTAGCAATGATGTAGATTGTGGTTTGGAAGAATTTTGTAGATTTGATGAATGTACTGCTGATTTTGGTGAATGTATGACTTGGAATGTGGAATGTACCCAGAGTGGAGCTTATGAGCCAGTTTGTGGTTGTGATGCTATTACTTATTGGGGTGCATGCCATGCCCAACAAGCGGGGGTTTCAGTAGATTATTGGGGAGAATGTGTAGGAGGGGTTTTAGGGTGTACAGACACTACTGCTTGTAACTATAAACCTGATGCTACAGTAGATGATGGAAGTTGTGAGTATGCTCAAGAAGGATTCAATTGTGAAGGTAATTGTATTTCTGAATATTGCGGATGTCCAATTCATTTAGATATTCTTGAAAGTGGAGAGAATAGTAGTTATTCTGATGAAAGTTGTGATGAGGCAACTGGATGTGACTTCCATTACTGTAATTATTGGTGTTGGGAAAATTCAACTGGATGTACACCTAATATCGATGAATCCTGGTGTTTAAATAATCCAGATGATTGTAGTTATTATGGTGCAGAATTAGTTTGGATTGAAGAATGGTGTAATGAATTTTCAGAAGGCGCTTGTATAATGTCAACTACGGAAATTTATAACTCCAGGAGTTGTGTTAAAAGATCTCAAACTTTTGATTTAAATGGAGATGGTTCTACTAACGTGTTAGACGTTGTAAGTCTTGTTAATTGTGTTCTCTCATCATCTTGCAGTTGTTCATTTGATATTAATGGTGATGGCGGGTATAATGTACTTGATGTGGTTGTACTTTCTAATGCAGTATTATCTTGATTTTTTTATATTTATTCTCTTACATTCATTATAAACCGGGCATTTACTACAAAACGGAGAAATTGGTTTGCATGTATTTTGTCCAAATGCAACTAAAATAGAGTTTATTGTTTTCCAATATTTTTTTGGTAATTTTTTTCTAAGTCTCATCTCAGTTTCATGTGGTGTTTTTGTTTTAATATAACCCAATCTGTTCATAATCCTATGAACATGAGTATCTACACAAATTGCATGTTTATCAAATGCTATAGTAACTACTAAGTTTGCTGTTTTTCTTCCAACACCAGGTAATTTAATTAGTTCTTCAACAGTGTTGGGGATAATATTATTAAATTCTTTTTTTAGAATTTTAGGTAATAATTTTAAATTTTTAGCTTTAGTTGTATAGAATCCAACAGGATATATCAATTTTTCAATATCTTTTTTAGATATTTTTTCTAAATCTTTTATATTTTTAATTTTAGAAAATAATTTTTTTGCAGCTAAGTACGTAACTTCATCTTTTGTCCTTGCAGATAAAATAGTTGTAATTAAAACTTTAAATGGATCTTTTGTTTGAACTTGAATTATATTCACAACAGGAACGTTATAGTTAATCACTTCTTTCTTCAATATATCATAAACTTTGCCTATATCTGTCATCATAAATCTTCTATAAACTTTAAAACCTCTTTAGAGTGTGTAAGTGGTTTAACTTTATCATATATTTTTATTATTTTTTTATTTTTATCTAAAATAAAAGTAACTCTTGATATTCCCATATACTTTCTACCCATAAATGATTTTTCACCATAAAGGCCATACTTAGTTGAAATTTTAAAGTCCGTATCAGATAATAACAATATCTTCAAATTATTAGCATTACAAAATTTATCTTTTGTTTTTTCATTTCCACCAGATATTCCAATTATTTCAGCATTCATCTTTCTAAATTTTTTTATATCTTCATTAAATTTATTGGCCTCAATAGTGCACCCAGGGGTATTATCTTTCGGATAAAAGTATAAAATGATATAATCCGAAGTTATATCTCTCAATGAGTGCATAACTCCATTTCTATCTTTTAATAAAAAGTTTGATAGTTTATCTCCAACTTTCATTTTAATATTCTCCTATTTCTTCTAAGACATTACCATATAATTCATTATTTAGCCTATAGTTCAAATAATATCTTGCTCTAGCACCTTGTTGAGAAGTTATAAATTCTCTCCCACCATACCTACTCATCAAATTGTATAGAGGAGGTTGATAGCTAGAATCACAATCAGGATAATTGCTTTGTTCCTTTCCTGGTTTTTCATTTTCATATAAATATTTCCCACTACAGCCCAACATTTCTTCACAAAAATTATAACAATCATAATGAGTATCACAAATATAATCTCCATTTAAGTAACAATCTTGTGCATCTGTGGCCCAATTAGGAGGTCCACTAATTGAAAAACCATTCTGAACTTTACTTAATCCAGTATAATCTTCTTCTAAACTTTGACTATTGTCGTGAGTGTGGTACAAACCAAGAAAATGTCCTAGCTCATGTGCAGGAATAAAACTAGTCTCTAAAGTGCTTGCTCTAACTTTAGTAGTATGGTGTCCTGTTTTTGCCCAAGGATATAAACTATATGCACCCCAACCATCTGCAAGTAAAATAATATTTACATTTTTTGGATTGTACCCATTTTCAAATTCAGGACCTAATGCTGAATTTGGAACTGCTTCACCATACTCGATGGTCGTTTCGCCATCATCTCCTTGAACTTCATTAGGACTTGGAAATTTGGAGTCCACATATATTATTTCATCTAGTTTAAAATTTATTCCATGAGGGTTCCAAACACTGTTTATTAACTGAAGACCCCTTTCTATTGAGTTTTCACTAGAGATATAATCAACATTCTGATAGTCCTTATATACAAAGAAAGTTGTACCTACTGTCTTCAAAGGTCCATTTTGGCAGTTTATACCAGGATAAGGTTGTTCGTTAGAACTTTTTTCCCAATAGTCATATTCACTACACTCTGTATTTTGCAAACAACCTGTTATCACAAATAGCCCTAGGCACAACATAATAAGTTCTTTTTTCATACTAACAATATTAAATCAACTATTTAAAAATATTTTTATTTCAGTTACTCTTTTATATAATAACTATTAGAAATTTTTTATGGGTAAGGATTATAATATTTACAAGAACTTAGATTATCAATGTTTAGAAACTGTTAAACGTCATATTGGTTCCGTAAATGAGTTCTATAAATTAAGAAAGAATAGAGATAGGGAAAGGGAATTAGAGAGGGAATTTGTTTTTGAAATGGAAGAGAATGGTTATGTTAAATATAAAGGAAATTATTATTCTAAGAAAGGTTAGTTAGTTTTTTATATCAATTTAATTAGTTAAAAATTATGAAGATATATTATAATTCAAGATG
Organism: Candidatus Woesearchaeota archaeon; assembly: GCA_964408705.1. GTDB lineage: Archaea > Nanobdellota > Nanobdellia > SCGC-AAA011-G17 > PNOQ01 > CAYFNK01. The sequence goes on along the minus strand of CAYPAI010000002.1, from coordinate 31,402 downwards.
TAGTAAATGTAGGATAGCTAAAAGTTTCTTAGAAGATAATAATATCAAATTTAAAGTTATTGAATACTTAAAATCAAAGATATCTAATAAAGATATAAAAAATATTTTAAAAAATGGAAATTTAAAAGTTTTAGACATCATAAGAAAGAATGAAGAAGAATATAAATTATATATTAAAAATAAAAATTTATCTGATGATGATACAATTAGCTTAATCTGTAAGTATCCCAAAATTTTACAAAGACCCATTATTTTTAACAAAGATATAGCGATTATTGCAAGAGATAAAGAAAGTTTAAATAAAATTAAAAATTAGAAATATTTTTAAATGAAGCAAGAACAAAAATATAATGGACGCAGGAAATTATAATAGATTAGTTAAAGAATTTTCAAAGAATTTAGAATCAATGAAGGAAGATTTCAATAATATAACTTCAAGACCTTATGTGGATGATGAAAGATTAGAAGATATCGCTAAGAATATTTCTAATGATATGTACCGTCTAAATAATTTGAAATTAGGCTTAGTTGAAACTTGCAAATTTTATGAAGGATTTGAGCAATTATCTAGGGACTATGGTTCTTTCAGAACTGAACTAGACTTAAACTATTCAAAATTTGATAAAGTTAGTTAATCTTTTATACTAATTAACATTAGATAAATAAAATGGATAATAACAAATTAGAGTATATTGTTAATGAACTAAAAACTAAAGGAAAACTAACTAAAGATTATTTAATTAGTTTTGGGAAAGTTTTTATTCAGAATGAGTATGAAGATATGGGAATAAAGTTTAATTTTAATGATAAAAAATATAATAAATAAATTTTATAATTTTAAAGAACAATATAAAATTGGCAAATAAAGTTAAATACAAGATTAAATGGTCACAAGTTAGAGATAATCCGAGATATAAGTGCGGATTAGATTTATACCACACCCATTATCCTGGACTTACGAGGGGCCAATTACAAAAACAAAATTCTGGATTGTACGTTAAAATAAAAAGAGAAGGAAATTTAGATAAGATACCTTATTGTTACAAAGGGTGGAAAGATCGAGAAAATAAAAAAGAAAATAATAAAGATAACGTAAATAAACTAGAAGACAAATTAGAAGAAGATGATAAAAGAGGAACAAATGGTCCTCTAATTCTAGAAATTTTAAATTAATATGTCACTAATCTTTGTGAAGATCTTCTAAATGGCTTTTTATTATTACTTTTGTTCTTCCAAGAAGATTTACCTTTCCAACTAGGTTTACCCTTATTGAAAGGTTTACCCTTATTGAAACTTCTTTTTCTTGGTGACCTATTTCTCGAAGGAAGGTCTACTTTTTGAGCCTTAATGTCTTTAACAAATGGTGTTTCTTCTTTTGATATTTTAAAATCACGATAGTTATGCATTACTTTTGAGAAATTATCAAAATCATTATTTGATAACAAATTAATTGCTTCCCCTTCTTCTCCAGCTCTAGCGGTCCTACCAATCCTATGGACATAGTCTTTAGGGTCTAGAGGAATTTCATAATTATATATGTGTGATACATTATCTATGTGTAATCCCCTAGCTGCAACATCTGTACAAACTAATGCAAATACTTCTCCTCTATCAAAAGATTTTATAACGCCAGTTCTTCTATTTTGAGATAAACCACCATGAAGAGAGGTAGCTTTTACACCATTATTTTTAAGATTTTTAACTACAAAATCAGTAGTTCTTCTGGTATTACAGAAAACCATTGCTTGTCCAACTTTATCTTCTTTCAATAAGTGAATAATTAAACTTAATTTTTTATTTTTAGATATATCATAATAAACTTGTTTCAATTTACTAGGATCAACATGTTTAATGGCAGATACTATCGTTGGGTCCTTCATGTATTTTTTTGATAAATAATTCATTTCTCCAGATAAAGTTGCAGAAAAAAATAACGATTGTTTCTGTTTTGGACAATTTTGAATAATTTTTTCAACATCTTCAATAAATCCCATATCAAACATTCTGTCTGCTTCATCCATAACTAAAATTTTAATATTAGAAAGATCAATAGTTTTTCTTTCAAGATGATCTAATAGTCTTCCAGGAGTTGCAACAACAACTTCAGATTTACGTAATTTCCTAATTTGAGGATTTATTGAAACCCCTCCGTAAATCGCTGTAACATCAACATTCCTATTATAAGACAATTGAACTAAAGAATCTTTAACTTGTTCTGCAAGCTCCCTAGTCGGAACAAGAACTAATGATTGTAATCCTTTCCTAGATAATGTGTTCTCTATAATACCGCAACCAAAGGCCAAAGTTTTACCTGAACCAGTGGCTGAAGCACCAATTACATCCTTACCTTCCAATATATAAGGAATTGATTTTTGTTGTATCTCTGTCGGCTTTGTAAATTTCAAACCCTCTATGGTTGAAAAAAGCTCGTTACTTAATCCTAATTTGTTAAACATATTTTATACCTCGTACTAACTTATAATATTATAATATTTTTAGAAAAAGCTAAATGGTTATTCAAGTGCTCTCTCTCATCTAATAAATAATACTTAAGTTTTAATCAAGGAGACCCATATATAAGTGTTTCGATTCAAGTAAAACACACTAATATTTATATACAAGATAAGCCATTTAACTAAACATGAATCAATCTAATAAGATTAAAAACGTAATTAGTAAAATCTTACTAGTCAGATTCATCACAAATAAACCTTATACATTATAGATTTTTGGTTTTGACTTAAATTTATAGTGGTAAGGGATGTTCTACTAACAATTTAGGTCTTAACTATTTTCTAGTATTAGGTTAAAAAACAACGAGGTGGAAAATATGTATGAAGAGAACCTTTTAGAAGAAAAAGACATCTATAATGAGATGTTTTTAGATAAATTAGAGGAAAATGATGAGATCTCTAGTGAAGAAGAAGGGTTTATGCTAGGCTATCTTAAATAGAAATACTTATAAACAATATTTGTTACTATATAGTAATAAATATTGTAAAATGAAAAAGATAATAGGGCCAAGCTTAATAATAATTTCAATTTTGTTATTATTATTTATTCTCACAGCTAGTGATACTACACATATTCAGACTTCTGGAATGTTTACTTACGAGTATGACGCTCAGAAAAGTTCAATATTAATAACTAATGGATTTAAAGATATAGAGGCAAGAATAGATATCTTTGGATCAAAAGGAACAAACACTATTGAGAAAAGGCTATTATTTGGCGATAATTTATTTGAGATAGATGTAATAAGTTTAGGAAATATAAATTCTTTAGATATAACTCCTATATCTTAATAAGTTAATATAACTTACCAATATTATGAAATCCAATGAGATATTTTGGAGTGCATCAAGATTAGATAAGATAGAAATTTGTAAAAAAGCTTATTGGTATCAATATGTTTCTAAAGAAAAGTTTCCAACAATAGGAGTAATGGCTGCAGGAATTTTATTACATAAAAAAGCAGAAAAATTCTATAAAAAAGACGGAACACCTAAATATAAGTCTGCAGAATCTTTTGCTAATTCAGCTAAAGCAACGTGGCAAAGATTTAATATAAACACAGGAAAATGTAGAGGTCAAGATATTAAGTGGAGAGATGATGGTGAGCCCTATGTATTAAAAAACATGATAGGAGAAGTTTGTAAAACATTATACAAAAAATATTCAAAAGATAAACCCCCGATATTTGTAGAATATCCTTTTAAATTTCACCTAGAGGGAAGACTTTATACTGGATTTATAGATGAAATAAGAGATGGGTTAGTCATAAGAGATCATAAATCTGGATATAGAAAACCAAATAAATCTGATGATATTAATTTACATACAAACCATCAATTTACAGTTTATGCTTTAGCCGTAACATCATTAGCAAAACAAAGTGATAAGTTTAGACAAGAAATTGGAATGACAGATGAACAATTAAAAAAATCAAAAGATTCTTACATACTAGAAGATATAGTTGTAGAATACCACCACATGCTTAGTGGGGAAACATTTAGAGCAAATAGAAATGATACAAACTATAGAGAATTAACTGATGCAATAGATAGATCTCAAAAAACAATAGATAGTGGAGATTTCAGCCTTAGAAGAGGAAATCACTGTATGTATTGTTTGCACAATGTAGCATGTTATAGAGATACAGTTAAAAAAGAAGAACCAAAAATTAATGAAGAAATTCAACAACCAAGTTTATTTGATGGAAAAAATACAAAAAAGCCAGAAGTAGAACAAACAAAAATTAAATTTCCAAGAATAAAAAAGATTTAAAAAATGATTAAGGCATAGGCTTCTTTATAGTAATAGGAAGCACATTCTTTTCAAGTTCTTCTTTAGCTATTCTAATTGGATTATACATAACTCTTTCATAATCTTCTTTCTTCATTTTAATCAAGATTGGTGCACCCATCGCAATCTGAAGTGATCTTGCACCAATAATTCTTGCCTTTTCATATTGTGTAAGTTTCATTTTAATGCCTTCCTTAGAATCCGAGTAGTTTTTTTTGCCATCCCTATTGCTTGATCAACTTCATTAGGAGTTAATCCTCCAATACTTCCAAGCTGCATTGCATGAATATTTCCTTCTTCAGAAACACCTACACTTAGTCTAGCTTGCATTGCTTCTTGTTCTTCCAAACAAGGATCTACCATAAGTTTATCACCTATCTTTATAATTGTAGAAGTTACTGGAACAACATTTAATGGGACTTTTGTTTTAGTAAGTTGACCATACATTATTTGATCATTTTCTAGTTTAGGTAAAACTGCAGACTTAAGTGCTGCTAATGCTGCTAATGCTGCAGCATCTATCAAGTTTCCATCATCATTTATAGTATAAATATCTAAGAAAACTGTCCAAACTAACTCACCACTTCTGATACACAATTTTTTCATATCAATCATCTTGGATTCCCTTATCCCTCTGTCTATTATCCTAGATAATTCTATAGCATTTTCTTTAGGTGGTCCAGGAAGATACTCTGGAGAGGATAAAGGCAATAATTCTGCAGTAGTAATCAAAGTTCCTTCATCAGGATTATCTGAGTAAGGTTCACCAACTTTAAATTTCACACCTGCTATAACTTCAGTATCACCAATTATAGCTTTAGCAGAACCTTCAGCCTTACTAGAAACACCATATTCAATCTTTACAGGTTTTCTATACTCATCAAATTTTCTACCATCAATTCTAACTTCCTTATCAACTAATGTTTTAATGTAATCTACCATTTTATTTCTTATATTTCTCCTTTAGTGCTTTAACTTGTACTTTGTTAATTTCTTTACAAGTTTTTTGTGCCATTTTCAAAGCTTCATTTATCTCTTTTTGGGCCATATTTCCATCTAATTGGAGCAATGTCACTTTCCCACTCTTAGGCATAATTGCAACAGGCATATCTGTAGCACCTTCTGAATGATCTTCTTCTTCTTTATCTAGATCAACACAAACTTTATCTGAAACTTTTCCAACTGCAACAGAAGCTACCAAATCCTTCATAGGTATTCCTGCATCAGCTAAAGCTAATGAAGCAGCATTTATGGCTGCAGTTCTAGTACCAGCATCTGCTTGAGTGATATATACATATATATCTACCCCTGTAAGAGGATATTTTGTCAAATCAACTGAAGCTTCAAGTGAGTTTCTAATAACTAAAGAGACTTCAGTACTTCTCCTAGAAGGACCTGGCCTCTTTCTATCTTCCACTGAAAAGCTCAAAAGATCATAAACACAATTTAATCTACCTTTAGTCGGATTTTGTAAAAAACTAGGAAATAATTCTCTTGGGCCATATACTGCAGCAATAGCTATAGTCTTACCCATTCTAAACATTGCACTTCCATTAGCTCTTTTAACAACACCTACTTTGGCTTCTAATTCTCTAACTTCATCAAATTTTCTACCGTCGAATCTTTTATTATATGCCATTTTATTTCTTTCCCTCTAAAAATTTCTTTATTTTTTCAGTTAACCCCTTTGAAGGAGCTTCGTCATTAACTTTTAATATAGCTTTAACTGCTTCATGTTCTTTTTCTGGAGTTGGTCCAGAAATCCAAGCCAAACCATTTTGTCCAACAGTTATATTACATCCAGTCGAAGTTTTAATCATTGATATCATACTTCCTTCCTTCCCTATAATTCTTGGAACTCTTGAAGATTCAACTTTAATAATTCTACCACCCATAAGTTTCCTACACCCTGGGAGAGTCATAGAAATATCTGTTATTTTAGGACCTTTCATATTTGTAATTTTTCCAACTACCAAATCTCCTATATCATAATAATCTCTTAAGTTGGCATCATTTGGTATAAAATCTCTTGAAGCATCTCTTAGAGATATTCCTGCATTAAAAGGATAACCTATGTCCAGTCTCCATCCTCCTGTCATAACATCAACTATTTTTCCAATCACCATATCATTTCTTTTTGGAATATATTTTCCTGAGAGAGGTATAACTTTTGTAAGTCTTCCATCTAACCTAAATAATCCTATTACTGAAGATAAAATTTCTTCTCCTTCCCTATATGTGCCTTTACCAGGCAAATAATCAATACCTTTTGCTAAATCTTCTCCAGGTACCACAATTTCTCCTTCTTTTGCTAATATTTTACTCATTTTATTTTTTCTCCTTATTATTTTATAATATCCATAACTTCTATTCTACCTTGTGCTAAACTGTTTAACTTATCAAAAAGTTCATTTTGTAGTCCAGCTGGAACTTCTGCAGTAACATTTAATGAACCATCGTTAAGCCAGTCCTCTTTAAGAATGTTTGCAAATCTCTTTAAAATAGGGTAACTTTGTCCAGTCACATCTGCAGGTATTTTTATAGAAAGAACTTTAATTTCATATTTTATAGGTAATACTTGAGTTATATTCTTTACTATATCCTTTACTTGTTCATCTGCACTTTTAAACTCACTTATATTAATTTTAGCTTCTTCCAAAGCGTTTTCAATTCTTTGAGGAGGATGAGGTAGATTCGTTTTAGGATCAACAGAATTTCTTGATATAAGATTTATTATTTTTTTTCTTTTTTTCTCTCTTAATTTATTCTTATATTCTGTAGTTAACTGAATTTCTCCTTCTTTTAGAATTATTTCAATAATTTTTGAGTTATCAACTGTTCCAAATATATCTTTAAGGTCATTTTCAGAAGCATGTTCTCCCTTTTTTACATCTTTAAAGATATCTGTCGTTACAACTGCTTCATCTAAAGAAACAACACCTTTCTTAAAATCCATAGCCTTTTCACAATCTACAAGAATTTCAAATAAGTGATCCTTTCTTTTCAATTTTGCAATTACAGATGATGATACGTCAGTCATTTTTTAAGACATTTTTTAAGATAATCTTTTGAAATTCTAGTAAATTTCTTATCCTTAATTCGAATATATCCTCCATCTAATCTATCCAAACTAAAATTTTTAGAGAGTACCGTTTTTAATGAATTTAAAGCCAAGTTAGTAGCATCATCCAAACTCATATTTTCTTTATAAGCTCTAGATAAAATTTCTTTTAACTCGTCTTCCGATTCACCAATTGCTGTAGCTTTATATTCCCATTGTATCCCAGTAGGGTCTGTTAGAAATAATCTTGGTTTTGAATCTACGCCAATAATTAATAAAGAAACTCCAAAAGGCCTAGCACCACCATATTGAGTATATGTTTGTTTCACATTACATATTTCTTTTACTAAACTGTATATATCAATTGGTGAATCATAAGTAACTCTATGTTGCTGAGCCAATAATTGTGCTTTTTCTATTAAAATTCTACCATCACTAACAATACCTGCCGCAGCAGAAGCAATATGATCATCTATTTGAAATACTTTTTCAACACTTCCTACTACCATCAATTTATCTAAAGTTCTTCTATCTGCAAGAAGTAAAACACCTTCCTTACAAGATATACCAATTATTGAAGTACCTTGTTTTACAGTTTTTTTAGCATATTCCACCTGAAGAAGCCTACCATCAGGACTAAACATACTAGATCTATCGTATCCCATCATTTGATGTGCAGCAGCACTATTTTGTTGCATTCTTTAATTCCTCCATAAATTTAATTTTAGCCTTTTTTAATATTCCAGACACTCCAATAACATTAACTATTACTTTTTTGTTATCTATTTTTTTTATCAAACCTAGTGAAAATTTTAATTCATCTAAGTATTTAACATTTACCCTAATTATTCCTTTATTTTTTACCCAACAATCATCGATTAATCTTATATTAGCCCTTGAGAATCCTAATTCTCCAATGAAACCAAGAATATTAGATATGATATCTTTTTCTGCCTTTTTTTTATGAAAATTACTCCCTATGATTTCAAAAACAACATACCGTTTTTTCTCTCTTAAACTTGGTAATAAAGGCTTCATATTTTAAACCTTGAGAAGATAACTTTTATCTATCTCTCTATCGACAATATAGTGCATAAATTCTTTTTTATAAAAGTTTCTATTATTTCTTTTTAACTGGTTTCTTTTTAACTGGTTTCTTTTTAACTGGTTTCTTTTTAACTAGTTTCTTTTTAACTGGTTTCTTTTTAACTAGTTTCTTTTTGACAACTTTCTTTTTAACAACTTTCTTAACTAGTTTTTCCTTAAGATTTTTTTTCTTATTCCTAAATTCTCTAAAAATTTCCCAAATTGAATATAATTTTTTTGTATATGGTGAGTTTTTCCAAAGTTTTACAACTTTACCCTCTCTAACATCTATTCTGACAAGAGTAGAATAAATAGTATTTTGAGTGTAGTTACCCTGTTTAAACACAAATTGAATATCATAACTTCCGCTTGACCAATTTCCAGTAAACTGATGCATAAACTTTTTGAATTCAGCTAAACTAGAACAATTGTTTTTATTCATAGAAATAAACTTATTTTTATGATAAGGTGCCTTATATGCTTCTCTTATTTTAAGAATCAACATAGGTTTTGAAAAATTTACTTTAATATCGTCATACATTTTTTTAAAGTTAACTCTTGAGTTACAATGTATATAAATCTTTCCACTAAATTCCTAATATTTTTGCAAAACTAGCTAAAATTGTATCACTTCTCAAATAATACTTATCATTTGCAAAAGTAGAAAAAATCATTTTAACATCATATTTTTTACATAATTTAACATTTTGAGCCATTCTTGCTAAGACTTTAGAGCGTTGAGTAGAGTTTAAGTCTAATAAATCTGAAAAATTAAAACCAATTGCAACATTATTTTTATGCGCAAACTTACATAACACTTGGTTTAGTCCAGAATTTCTAAAAAATAGAAAATCTCTTTTGTTATTATTTTCAGGACTCAAAAGGATATCAACTTTTTTATTTTCGACAGCAAATCTATTGACACTATCTTCACCACCCAACACTACAACTAAATTATCTTCTTTTTGTATTTTATTCCTAATTTGAGACATACCACTTTTTATTAATTCTATTTTCCTAGTTTTGATATTTAATTTATTTTCAAAAGATTTATCTTGGGTAAAAACTAGTTGAGTCATAAATTTTATTATGTAAGTATAACTTTAAAAGATTAACTTCTAAGTTTATTAAGATAATAACAAATTTTTTAAACTTATAGATTAAAACATCAAAATATGAAAAAACAATATTTAATGGCACTAATATTATCTATTACAATTGGATTATACTTAGTTAATCAAAATGAAGAATATTCTCCTGAACTGTGTAGTGAATATGAGTTAGATAGTAGAGAACAAATAAGTATGCAAGACAATCATAAAGTATATTTAGAATCTGAACACATGGACTTAGCAATAATAAATATAGATGGGAATAGAGAATTATTTGAGGGTTATTCACCAAATTATTATAAATTTGGCAAGGTTAGAGTATCTTTCTATGGTCCAGAAGATAATAAAATCAGGATAGAATTTTGTTCATAACTAATTTTTTTTTATAAAATTTAGAATTCCTTTCAGCTCTACTCTTTTAGAAGCATCCACAACTAAAACATTATGTTTATTTTTTTTAGATTCAAGTAAACAATACTTAAAAATTTCAGCTTCAAGATTATCTGAAATTTTATTTTTAGAATATTTTCTTTTTTTTAATCTTTTACTAAGAATATCTATATCACACACTGTAACTATACAGATATCAACATAACTTTTAGGCAAGTAATGACTAAGATGCGAGTCTAATATTAAATTTTCTTCAGATTTATTGATTAAATCAATTAAGAACTTGTTCAGTTTAGGGATATCCACAATATAACACTTATTTTTTCTATCATATTTTTCATAAATTTTATTATTCTTTATTAAAATATTAATATCTACATACTTAAACTCAAGTTTTTTAGATAATTTTTTAGATAGTGTTGTTTTTCCAGAACTAACAGAACCTGTAACTATGATAGTTTTCATAAAAAATTAATATACTATTAAGATTATATAATTTTTGATTAATTAACTTATTACAGTACCAATAAATTTTTTATCATTTAGTACTTTATTTAGATTATTCAAATTTTGATTAATAATAATGGTTTTTATTTTCTTTTTATAGATTAGATTAGCAGCATATTGGTCAAGAACAAAATGTTGTCCAGCTTTAAATTTAATTTTGCTTGCAATTTCATTAAAGTCCTTAAATGAGATGGTAGGAATATATTTTGAGCTAGAATACTTGTTAGGATCTTTATCATAAAGACCTTTGATATTTGTCATATTTATGAATAAGTTTGCATTTATAGAATCAGCTATTTCTGCAGCGTTACCATCTGTAGTGCTATTTTGTTTCATCCCCAAGGCACCACATATAACTAAGTTAGACTTTTTTAGAGATTTCTTAACCTGATTTACAGTTTCAGGAATTGGTTCTTTCTTATTAAATATTCCAGAAACTAGTCTTGCATTTAACTTAGTAGAAGCTATACCAATTAAACTTTTAGTTTTATAATCAAATCTTTTTAGATCCATATACTTTCTTGCAGTACTACCTCCTCCAGTTATAATTACCAATTTATTTGTTTTATAGAATGTAGAAATAGCTTTTTTTAACTTCAGTAAATAGTTATAATCTACCTTATCTGGAACTATAACGGAACCTCCAAGACTTATCACAACTTTTTTCATTATAAATAAAACTAAGTTTTACTATTTTTAAAATTTACCTTATTTTAGGTATTCTTTTAAGCTTTATTGAAGTTACATTTTTATGATATTTGGAGTAACGGGATACTATGGATCTGGAAAAGATGAGTTTGCAAGGTTTTTAGAAAGAGAAGGATTTACCCATTTATCATTATCTGATGAAATTAGAAAATATCTTAAAAAAAATAAAAAAAGGGCAACAAGAAAGAATTTGATAGATGCTGGAAACGAAATAAGAAGAAAGAATGGTTCTGCAGAATTATCTAAAAGAATTTTAAGTAAAATTAAAAAAAATAAAGATTATGTTATCACATCAATAAGAAACAAAGAAGAAGTTAGCGAATTTAAAAAAAGAGAAAATTTTATTTTAATTAATATCATAGCTCCAATTGAATCAAGATTTGATAGACTTGTGAGAAGGGGAAGAAAGGGAGATCCAATAACCTTTGAAGAGTTTATCCAAAAAGAAAGATTAGAACAAAGTGAAGTTAGTACGGATCAACAATTGCACTTAGTAACAAGAATGGCAGACCTAGTGATTAATAATAATAAGGAACTAACTGATTTTCACATGAAAATAGATAGAATGCTAGCTGACTGGTATCCAAAATTTAATCGACAGTAAATAAGGTAGAATCATTTACTTTAAAAATTTCTGCACGTGCACCAGCATCTAACCATCCATGTGCATAATTTATCGCTGCAAATGCATTAACCATATCCTTATTTTTATAAAAGTGTTTTGCATCTGAAATATACCTAGAGATCATATCTAAAAAATCATCTGCATATTTTTTATTACCTATATTATCCTTAGCCATGTCATAGGCTTTTTGAGTAATATTGAAATATTTCTCTAATTTATTTTTAGTTATTTTATCCATATCAATAAAGTATAAAAATTCACTATATAAATTTTTTTAAATTGATATATTGTTAATAAAAAAATGATAATCTCTATATCTGGACAAGCCGGATCAGGAAAAAGTAGTGTAGCAAAAGAAATATCTGGTTTTTTGAATCTAAAACATTATTCTATGGGTGACCTTAGAAGAAAGATGGCTAGAGATAGGGACATAACAATAGCAGAATTAAATAAGTTAGGAGAAAAAAGAGATTTTACAGATAAACAAGTTGATGAGTATCAAAAAGAATTATCAAAAAAAGAAAGTAATTTTATAGTAGATGGAAGATTAAGTTATTATTTTATTCCTCATTCAATAAAAATTTTTTTAAAGGCACATCTAAGAACAAGGGCTGAAAGAGTTTATACTGATGAAAGAACTGAAGAAAAATTTAGAGATTTAGGTGACGCAATAGCATCACTAATAGAAAGAGAAAATTCAGATCAAGTGAGATACAGTCAATACTATAACATAGATTGTATGAATGAACTACAATATGACTTAGTATTAGATACAACATACATGAGCATAGGTGAAGTTAGAGAAGAAATAATTAAGTTCATAAAAACAGAAAAAATTATAACATAAAAATTATAACTAAGTTTTATGAAAAGGACATTAATCATAACCACTATCCCATTATTTTTAATTTTACTTATAATGAATAGTATTTTTTTAATTGAAATTCATAAGGACAAAAATTTAAATAATTTTTTTTATAATGGAAAAGATTTGTCAAATGATTATACTAACAAAGAAATAACACATATGCATGAAGTGAAAGATTTAGTTAAAAAAAGTATAACCTTCAATATGTTATTACTTTTTATGCTAATAGTATTAAAACCAAAAAGTAAAGAACTAGAATTATCAGGTAGATTAATGTTATTAATTACTGGATTTTTTATAATATTTGCAATACTATTTGAGAATTTCTTTTATTATTTTCATTTAGTTTTATTTAACTCGACAAATTGGCTACTCCCAATAGATTCAAAACTTATTCAAGACTACCCTTTCACCTATTTCAGAAATATGTTTATAATAATAACAATTTTAGCAGGGATATTAAGCACAATCCTTATTAACAACGAAAGAATTAAGAGATTATGGACCCTATAGCTTTCCAGATTGGAAATTTTTCAATTAGATGGTATGGGATATTTTATGCTGTTGGATTTATGTTTGCTTACTGGTTTACACCAATTTTAGCTAAATCAAGAAAAATTTCAAAAGAAGATATGCAAGACTTTTTTATTTATTTAATTCCATTCTCAATAATTGGCGGAAGAATATTCCATGTAGTAGGAAATTGGTATTTTTATTCAGAAAATTTATCCCAGATATTAGCATTATGGAATGGAGGAATGGTTTTCCATGGGGGATTTTTAGGAGCAATTATAGCAACTTCCTATTACTGTAAAAAAAAGGATATACATTTTTATGATTTTGCAGATATATTAGTCGTACCTTTAGCATTAACTCTAGCCTTAGGAAGGGTAGGAAATTTTCTTAACTCAGAATTTTATGGACCCATAACAAATCTACCTTGGGGCTTAGAATTTCAAGGAGTAGAAGGAAAAAGACATCCAACTCAAATTTATGAATCACTAAAAAATATATTTATTTTTATAATACTATTTAAAACATATAATCTAAGAAAATATAAGAGAGGGTTTATCTTTTGGTTGTTTATTTTAATTTACTCAACACTAAGATTTTTCGTTGAATACTTAAGAGTCATAGATACTTATATGTTGGGACTTACTTGGGGACAATTAGTTAGTTTACCATTAATAGTTGTAGCTTACTATATGGTGAATAAATTAAAGAAATAATTAAATACTAGAAATTTAAAAACAATATTATGCATAACCATGTGATAATTGATAGGAAAGTAAGATTTATGATTATGGCACTATGTTTAGTAATAGCATTTACTATAGCTTTGTACAGATCAGAAACCACAATTAATACTGTTGGTTATGCAATTAGATGGTTAGCACAATGAAAATAATATCTTGGAATGTTAATGGAATTAGGGCAATATTAAAGAAAAATTTCAAAAAGTTTGTAGAAAAGGAAAATCCAGATATAATTTGTATTCAAGAAACAAAAGCACATCCAGACCAAGTCGATAAAATACTTTCACAATATAAACATCATTTTTGGAATGCTGCAGAAAAAAAAGGATATTCAGGTACGGCAATATTTTCTAAAAAAGAGCCAAAATCAGTAAAATATGGTATAGGAAAGAAAGAACACGATAATGAAGGAAGAGTTATAACTCTTGAATTAGAAAAATTTTATTTAGTAAACGTTTATACTCCAAACTCTGGCCAAAAACTTAAGAGATTAAAATATAGGATAAAATGGAATAAAGATTTTCTTTCATATTTAAAAAGATTAGACAAGAAAAAACCAGTAATTTTTTGTGGTGATCTTAATGTTGCACATAAGGCTATAGATTTAGCACATCCAAAGTCAAATTATAACAAAACTGCAGGATACACAGAACCAGAGATAAATGGGATAAGTAGAATATTTGATTCAGGATTTATAGATTCATTTAGAGAATTTAATAAAATGCCAGAGCAGTACACTTACTGGAGTTATAGGATGAATGCCAGATCCAGAAATATAGGTTGGCGTATAGATTATTTTGGTATTTCAAAAAGATTTATGAAGAATATAAAAAAGTCAGATATTTTATCAAAAGTTATGGGCTCAGACCATTGCCCAACTAGAATTATTTTTTAACAATAACTTCTATATTTTTTTCAAAAATACCTTCAGAATCTTCAATTTTAAAATGTTTACTTAATAAATTCTTAAACTCAAGATAGTTAAACAAATAATAATATCTTTGGTAAATTTTATCTTTAACTTTCCAAGGAATAAAAACTTCTTTTTTTCCAAACAAAAACCTAGATTGCCATTTATTCCACACAGTAATATACATTTTTCCACTAGGTTTTAAAATACGCTTAAATTCTTTCAAAGCTTTTTCTTGGTCAAATTTATTCAAATGATGAAATGAAGCAACACAAATCAGATAATCAAAATTATTATTTTTAAAAGGTAAATTAGTCATATTAGAAATATGGAACTTACTTCTTAAACCCAATTTTTCAAATTTCAATTTAGCGTTTTTTACCATCTCCATACTAAAATCAACACCGTCACAAACAAAGTCTTTTTCAGCAAAAGATACTAAATTACGTCCATTTCCACAACCAATATCCAATATTTTACCCTTTTCCCAAGTTCTAGATAAAAAATATATTTTTTTAGGAAATGGATTAGGTCTAAAGTTATTCCATTGTTCAGCTAACGAATCCCAAACACTACTTTGATTTTTCATAAAATAAGTCAATTAGTTATATTTAAAAACATTATCTAAGGGTTTTTTATTATAAAATGACTCAAAATTTAACTGGAATAAAAAAACCTGTAAGAACAAAATCTGGAGTAACTCCTTTAACTGTAGTTTGTAAACCTTATGCATGCCCACATGGCCGATGTACTTATTGCCCAGGAGGGGTTAAGGATGGAACACCTCAAAGTTATACTAAACAGAGTCCTGCAATAATGAGGGCTAGTAAATTACTTTATGATCCATACATACAAGTTCAAAAAAGACTAAACGCATTTAAAAATATGGGTCATCCTACAAGTAAAGTTGAAGTTATTTATTTAGGTGGAACATTTTTGGCATATCCGGTAGATTATCAATATTCTTTTTCAAAATCAGTTTATGATGGGTTAAATGGTTTTAAGGCAAAATCCTTAGAGGAAGCAAAAAAGATAAATGAAACTGCAGAAAATAGGTGTGTTGCATTATGTATAGAAACAAAACCTGATTGGGCATTCGAAGAACATATAGACAGATTATTAGACATAGGTTGTACTAGGGTTGAGTTAGGTGTACAATTAATTGATGACAAGGTTTATGATTTAACAAATAGAGGGCATACTGTCTCAGATGTAGTAAAATCTACCCAATTATTAAAGGATGCAGGATTTAAAATAGGATATCATATAATGCCAGGCTTACCAGGTTCAAGTATTAAGAAAGACTTAAGATTATTTAAAGAATTATTTAAAAATCAAGACTTTAAACCGGACCAATTAAAAATATACCCCTTACAGATAATGAAAGATACTCCAATGGAGATCCAATATAATAAAGGAGAATTCAAACTTTATGATGAAGAAGATTTATTAGATTTAGTTTGCCATATGAAATCAGAAGTACCAGAATATTGTAGGATAATGAGAGTTCTAAGACAATTTAATCCAAAATCTATTAGCGATGGAAAAATAAGGACAGATATTAGATTATATTTAGAAGAAAAAATGAAAAAGATGGGGCTTAAATGTAAGTGTATAAGGTGTAGGGAAATTGGATTTGCAAAAAAGAACGTAACTAAAACTCCAAAACTAAAGATAATGAAATATGATGCTAGTGGAGGTAAGGAATTTTTCTTATCTTTTGAATCTGAAAATTATTTGTTGGGCCTTTGCAGGGCAAGAATTCCTTACAAGCCACACAGAAAAGAGATAACAGACAGAACATTGATTGTTAGAGAGTTACATGTTTATGGGAAACAAATAGCATTAGAAGATGATTCAAAAAATGAAGCCCAACACAAAGGGTTAGGTAAAAAATTAATGTTAGAAGTAGAAAAGATTGCAAAAGAAAGTAAATGTGAAAAAATAATTGTAATATCCGGGGTAGGAGTTAAGGAATATTATAGGGACCAATTAGGTTACAAAGATGAGGGTCCATATGTTTCTAAATTAATAAAATGACTTGTAAAAAATGTAAGGAAAAACCTGTAATCAAATTAACAAATAGTCATATAACTTTATGTAAGAAATGTTTTATAGATTATTTTGAAAGAAAAGTAAAAAAGACAGTAAGAAATTACAAACTTTTTAATAAAGGAGATTTATTAGGTGTTGCATTATCTGGTGGCAAAGATTCTCTGACAACATTACACATATTAAATAAAATAGCAAAACAACAAAGAACAACTAAGATAATAGCAATAGCTATAGATGAAGGAATTAAAGGATATAGAGATAAAACATTAGATTTTGCAAATAAATATTGCAAAGATAATGATATTAAATTATATATAGCATCATATAAGGAAACTTTTGGAAAGGATTTAGATAAAATTGTAAAAAATACAGATACTATTCCTTGTAGTATTTGTGGTGTTTTTAGGAGATATTTATTAAATTTTAAGGCAAAAGAATTAAAAATAAATAGATTAGCTACAGGACATAACCTAGATGATGAAGCGCAAACTATACTGATGAATCAATTTAGAAATAATTTAACAGTATCCGCAAGATTAGGTCCGATAAATGGTTTATCGAGTAGTAAGAAATTTATAAGGAGAATAAAACCATTATACTTTTTAACGGAAAAGGAAATAATGACTTATGCATATTTGAATAAATTATCTACAGATTTTAATGAATGTCCATATGCACATTTAAATTATAGATCCAAACTTAGAGATTTAATAAATAACTTAGAAGAGGTTTATTCAGGATCAAAAAACGGAATTGTAAAATCTTTTTTAGAAATTCTTCCTGAACTAAAAAAGAAGTATACTATCGAAAATAAAGGAATAAAAGATTGTGAAATCTGTGGTGAACCAACATCAAAAGAAAAGTGCCAAACATGTATATATGCAGAAAAAATAAGGAGTAAATAATACTAAAATGAAGATAAAAGTATATAATGAAAGAACAAATAAGAATCATGAAATAGAATCTAAAACTATAAGAGAGTTAGCAAATAAGTTAGATATAAATCTAAATGAATTTTTGGTAACTATAAACAATGAGATAGCTATAGAAGATTCTAAACTAAAAGATAAAGATGAAGTAAAATTTTTATCGGTTATTTCAGGTGGCTAAGCGTAAAGTATTTAAAAATAAACTTTAAAATAAACTTATGGATTGGAATAATATTTGGATAATTTTAGCAATTGCTTGGTCTTTACCCTGGAAATCTTGGGGGCTATGGAGGGCAGCCAGAAATAAACAAAAGTTATGGTTTACAATCATGATAATTATTCAGTCTCTAGGTATAATCCCAATATTATATATCTTATTTTTTCAAAATAATAAAAATAATCAAAAAAGTAAAATCTTAAAAAATTTGAGGGTAACTAAAATCTATGAGATATTCAAGACAAGAAAAAATTTTAGGAAAAGAAAAACAAAAAAAACTAAGTAAGTCTACAGTTGCAATAGTTGGACTAGGTGCAATTGGATCTTCTTCTGCAGAACTTTTAACGAGATCAGGAGTTAATAATCTAATTTTGATAGACAGAGATTATATTGAAGAATCAAATCTTCAAAGACAACACTTATTTACAGAAAAAGATATAGGTAAAGCTAAGTCAGAAGTTATGGAAAAAAACCTAAAAAAAATAAATTCTAAAATAAATATAATATCATATTTTGATAATTTAGATTATAACAATGTTAACTTATTAAAAGCAGATATAATTATTGATTGTACAGATAATTTAAGTACAAGATTTTTAATAAATGAATACTCAATAAAAAATAGTATACCTTGGATTTATTCTGCAGTTATAAGAAACTCAGGATATATCTATAACATAATCCCTAAAAAAGCATGTCTAAGATGCTTTATAAAGGAAACAAAAAATCTTGAAACTTGTGAAAGTTCTGGAGTAATGAATACAATTTCTACATTAATTTCCTCCTTACAAGTAAGTGAAACCATTAAAATATTAATAAAAGATAATTATGAAAGAAATCTACTTTTTTTAAATTTAAAAGAAAATAAATTAGAAAAAATTAAAATAAAGAAGAATAAAAAATGTCCAGCTTGTAACAAGAACTTTGAATATTTAAATGGAAAAAATAAACAAGAAGTAATTTCTTTTTGTGGACAAGATACATATTTGATATATGGAAATTTTAACTATGATCAATTAAAAAAGAAATATTCAAATTCAAAAGATTTAGGAAAGTCATTCATTTACAAAGATATAACTTTTTTTAAAAATAAAGTAATGATAAAAGCAAAAACAAAAAATAGAGCATTAAGTATATACTCAAAATATATAGGGAACTAACTCTTTTGTTTCCAATTAGTATTAATTTTTTTTATAATAGGAATTAATCCCACAGATAGTTTATTATCACAAAAATCCATACAATTATTAAGATATTTGGACTTATCTTTGTTTGTTTGTGTAAATCCAGCTAAAACACTAGATGTAGTTAGTTCCATAATCCCATCTATCAGTTTTATTATTTTAGATTTATCATCTTCATCAAGTATCCCATGTTCGGTAAGGTTAATCATAGATCCAGGATTAGGCATGACTAATGAGTGTAGATAGTTTACCCACATATCAAGATAATTTCCAACCCTATTTGCAAATTGCCTAGGTAAATTATCAGATACATAACCTTCAGACAGGATAAAATCTCTTACTGAAAATCTTTCATCAAATTCATCTAGATTATTTTTTAATTTTAGATCTTTTTTCATTAAGTTAAATTTATTCTCTAACTCATTCAATATTTCTTTTTTATTTCGATTTTCCATATTTTATATGAGCCCGGAGAGAATCGAACTCCCGATCTACACCTTGTAAGGGTGTCGTCATAACCACTAGACCACGGGCTCTTAGTACAATCATAGATAATAACCTTTTTAAAAAAGTTTCTATGTTCACTCCTAAAAATAAAAATACATGAAAAGATTTATATATTAAATAAACTCGATTTTATAACATGGATAAAAAGATTTCTCAAAAAAATAAAAAGCAAAAAGAATTTGAAAACAAGATTGAAAAATTCAAAAAAATTGCTATCAAATCTCATAAAAAAGATATAATAGGTATTGCATTACTTCCACCTAAAAAGATAAATCCAAACGAAATAAAGGGAATACCTAATGACCAGATAGAAAAAGAAAATAAAAAAATAAACATCTTAGTAGTTTTAGATGATTCTAAGTCTAAGAAAGTACCAGATTTTAAACTAAAAGACAAAATCTCTAGAAACTTAATAAAAATAGCAAATTCTATAGATAAGGAATTATGGATAGATATAAACTTAATTTCAGAAGTAAAAGAATCCTTATTTGATAGCAAATATGAAATATTACAACTTATGGCAATCTCTGGAATAATTTATGATCCAATGGATTTCCTATCTGCATTAAAAATATCAGAAGTCCATAAAACTATGACTATAAAAAAGTTTGAAAAATATATAGTTAGCTATATTGCTGCAGGGTCATTATTCAGGGGAGAAAAATCAAATGATATTGATGTCTATATTGTAGTTGATGATACTGATGTAAAAAGAATGACAAGGGGAGAATTAAAGGAAAAACTTAGACAATTAATTCAATCAATGGCTATAGAGGCAAGTGCAATAACTGGTGTAAAAAAACAATTTCATGTTCAAACATATATACTAACTGATTTTTGGGAGTCTGTAAAGGATGCACACCCTGTAATATTCACATTTTTAAGAGATGGAGTACCTCTATATGATCGAGGAGTTTTCAATCCTTGGAGATTATTATTAAAGATGGGAAGAATCAAACCTTCTCCAGAATCTATTGATATGCACATGAATGTAGGGGAGAGCCTATTGGAACGTGCTAAAAAAAAGCTCTTAATGCTAGCAGGAGAAGATCTATATTATGCAACCTTAAATCCTTCACAAGCTGCATTAATGCTACATGGTATAGCACCTCCAACACCTAAGGAAACAGTTAAGTTATTAAAAGAAATATTTGTAAAAAAAGAAAAGATTTTAGAACAAAAATATGTAAACACTCTAGAGAGAATAATAAAATTCTTTAAAGACATGGAACATGGGGAAGTTAAAAATATAACTGGTGCAGAAGTTGATAAGTTATTGAAAGATGTTGAAGATTATTTAAAAAGAATAAAAAAATTATTTAACCAAATAGAGAGAAAAAGAGAAAAAGAAAGTTTCAAGGAGATAAGTAATGCAGTAATTAATGTTACAAAGGAAGTTCTTGCAAGCTCAAAGATAAAAACTACTAATTTTAGACTAGGTATAAAAAAATTCTGCCAACAAGAAGGATTACCTGAAAGTCTATCTGATGATTACAAAACTTTTGAAGATACAAAAAATGATTTTAAAAAGAATAAAATAACGAAGTCAGAATTAGAAAAAATAAAAAGACAATTAAGAACATATATTAGAATTTTAACTCAACAACTACAAAGAAAAAAGTTTTTAGGAATAGAAGAAACTAAAATAAAATTCAAAGCAAATAATAAAAATGGAGAAATAATTCTGTTAGATAATAAGATTTTTATAATTGAGAACAAAAAAACAAAAAAACAAATAAAAAAAGCAGAACTAGATTCAAAAGGAAATATAGGAAAACTTAGTGAAACTAATACTATAGATCTAGAAAATACTCTATTAACTAAACAATTATTAAGAGAAAATAATTTGAAGTTAAAAACTATTGAAGATTTAAGAAAGATATATGGTAAGGATATTGAGTTTATACTATAAATCAATTAAGGTGAATAAAAGTTTTTCAATATTTCGTAATCCCTAGATTTCTTTAAATTTACTGAATTTGGAAAATATTTAGAATAATTGCTCCACGCATACCTCTCATCTAAATAAACAATAACTCCTTTATCTTTTTCACTTCTTATACATCTACCTGCATTCTGTAAAACTTTAGTAAATGCTGGAAGAACATAAGCATAGTCTTGTCCTTTTCCAAATTTTTCATCATAATATCTAGATAATTCTTTAGATATTAAATCAAATCTTGCAAAGGGTATACCCACTATTACTACTCCAGATAAAGCTTCTCCTTCTAAATTTATTCCCTCTCCAAAGCTACCTGCACTAACTGCAAATAAAACATTATTATTTGAAGATCTAAGCTTATTTAGTAAATCCTCCTTAGACTTTTTATCCATTCCTTGCTCCTCAAAAAGTATATCTTCTTCAAAACATAGTTTAATTCTTGTTAAGATATCATAACTTGGAAAAAAGAATATTTTATTGCCTTTAATTTCTTTAATTAAATCCTTGCAATATTTTGCAATTTTTTTGTACATATCGTCAGTCCTCATGCTATACTTAGTACTAATAAGCGGTAGAACTAAATCTAGCCTATTTTCCTTGGGATAAGGATTTTGAAAATCTAATTTCATAGGATATTTTAAATTAAATATATCTTCATACATATCAAGAGGATATAATGTACCACTCATAAATATATTAGAGTGAGATTCTTCAACTACGTCATTTAAGAGTATTGCAGGATCTAGACAATTTTTTTCTAAAGAAATTACAATTCTTCCAAGCTTAGTTTTTTTCTTACTCAATATCCTGGAGTATTCCTTTCCTTCAATATTCCAAAGTTCTAAAAATTTTGATAAGGCTCTAATAGAACTAATTGGTTGTTTTTCTAGTACTTTTTCAGAAGCATGATATAAATCTTCAATAAAATCATTACTTATCTCACCAAATTCATCTTTTTCAATTAAAACCTCATTACCACTATATTTATCAGTAAGTTTTTCTAATTTATTTTTTATTTCAATTATAGCTTCATCTAACTCCAAATTAAATTTTATAGATTCATTTAAGGCCCTATCTAAACCAAAATCAGTAATAGTATCACTCAACAAAGATCTTGCCCTAGAAGGAAGATTATGAGCTTCATCCCATACAACAATACAATCTTCTATATCAATATTTAATTTTTTCAAAAAAGCTTGCCTAATTCCCGGATCTAACATTTGAAAATAATCAGCAATAATAACTATAGAATCTTTTGCAATTTTATTTGCAGCTTCATAGGGACAAACTTTTGAATCTTTACATTCTTCAATTAACTCTTCAACATGATATATTTTATTTTTTAGATTATCAAGTAGGAACTTTGTAGAAAAAAAGTTAGATTTATTATGGAAGTTTTCATAATACTTACAAGCCTTATTTTCAACAAGATGTTTGCAATAATCTCTAAAATTACTAGAGTTCCTAGGGTCAACTTCTTGCCTAGCGCACATCCAAACTTTTCCAATAAAGTCAGCAACTCGAATATTTATATTATGTTTATTTTTTATTTTTTTTAAGGTTTCTATAGCTATTCCATGGTGAGTATGTTTTGAAGTTAAGAATAAAACCTTCTTCTTATGCTTAAGAGCATATTCTAAAGATGGAGTCAAAACTGCTGCAGTTTTTCCTACTCCCGTAGGTACTTCGGCTAAAACATCTTTTTTATGTTTTAAAGCAGTTTCAACAACTTTTATGAACCTGTCTTGACTTTCCCTATATTTATCAAATGGAAATAAATTATTCATTAGATATCAATTCAAGCGTAACTTATAAATTCTTTTGTGATTCATGACAAGAATACAACTTATTCTAAGACATTACATCTAAGTTTAGATTGATCATAATCTGGTAATTTGTCAAAACAGTCTTCAATAAGATTACACCTATAATAAGAATTATTACTCTCTGGAGGATGGATATCTTCCCAAATTTCCTCGTGATAATAAGATTCAGCTTCTTCATGATAAGATGATACTAATTTATGTTCTTGACAAATCCCAGATTTTTCGGATGAATCTTCTTCAATAGATTCTTCAAATAAATCTTCTTCAGAATTTTGAGAATATATAGTTTCATCAATTACATAAGAGTTAACACTTGTGTTAGAAGAACCATTAAAAAATAAATATCCTAAGAATAAAAATAAGATTAATAACAATGCAGTAGGAAGCATAACTAAATTTGAATTAACATGCGAAGGGGCTCTTTTATGAAAATCTGCAACATAATGAATCAAAATAACTATCATAAATCCAACTAAAGCCCAAATTAATGAGTTTATATAAACTGAAGATACAAATAGTATATTTGAGCCAATCTGGGTAGAAATTGAAGTTAAAAATCCAAATATTATTCCAAAACTTATGGCATTTAATATCGCATATCTATATTTCATAATACTAGAGATTTTTTTTTAATATAAAAACTTTTCTATAATTATCTAGTTATTATTAGTTATTTCTAGCAATATCTAATAAAATTCTTTTTTCTTCATCTGATACAACTTTCCTGATTTTACCTACTGCATCAATATTAGCAGATATTGAATCTATACCAAAACTAACCAACTTTTTAACCATTTCAGGATTAGATCCAGCTTGGCCACAAATACTAGATTTAACACCTAATTTTTTACAGTTTTTTATTACTCTTTTAATTTGCTTTAATACTGCAGGATGTAACTCATTATACAAATTTTGAACTTTAGCATTATTTCTATCTACTGCAAGTACAAATTGTGTTAAATCATTGGATCCAATACTAGCAAATTTTATCCCAGTATTTGCTAAGTCGCTAATTATCTCAACTGCTGCAGGGGTTTCAACCATTATACCCAAATCACAATCTAAGCCCAAATCCGCCATTATTTCTTTAGTTTTATTAACTTGGTTAACATGAGTAACCATCGGAAGCATAACTGAAATATTATTTATACCTTCTTCTCTTAACTTTTTTATTGCGTTTAATTCAGCTTTAAGTATTCCTTTTTCATCTAAACTTCTCCTTATGGCGTGCCAACCCATCATAGGATTTGACTCTTTATCATCTATATTCCCGCCTTCTAACTCCCTATACTCATCACTTCTTATATCTGAAGTTCTGACCCATACAGGTTTTCCCTCAAAACTTTCAGCAATATTTTTTAATCTAAAAGCCAAAAAGTCAGTGTATTCCTGTTGTCTTCCATCTCTAATATATTTGGCAGGATGTACACCCTTTTCTGCAATCATAAATTCTAATCGGACTAATCCAACTCCATCAGGATTAGTAGCTTTAGCCCTTTCTAAGGCCTGTGGTAGATCTACATTAACCTTAATTTTAGTAACTGTATCAATATTCATATCTTCAACTGTTATTTCTTCCTTAGGTTCTTCAACTTCAACTTTCCCAGAATAAATTTTACCTGAAGAACCGTCTACACTAATAATCTTATTTTCTTCTAAAATCTCTGTAGCTTTTTCAGTACCAACTACTGCAGGAACGCCTAATTCTCTACTTACAATTGCAGCATGGCAAGTAGATCCACCTTCGTCAGTTACTATGGCAGAAGCTTTTTCCATAGCAGGAACCATATCTGGATTTGTCATTTTAGTAACTAAAACATCATTTTTTTCGATTTTATTTAAATCCTCTAAACCATGAACAAGCTTAACATTACCAATTCCGACTCCAGGGGAAGCAGATAAACCCTTAAGAATAACTTCACCCTCAATTTTTTCTTTAACTATCTCCTTAACTTCTTCAACCTTTTTTTGAGTAGTTACTGCCCTGGTCTGGACAATATATAATCTATTATTCTCGATTGCATATTCTATATCTTGGGGATTTCCATAATGTTTCTCAATTTTTCTAGAAAGTTTAGCTAAAGCAATAATTTCACCATCAGTCAAAACTTGTTTCTTAGATTTATCATCGCTTAATGCTTGTTTTTTAGTTCTTCCTGTATTAATATCCCTCGTAAACATCCAATCTTGGCCAGGCATCTTCTTATCCATAATTAACCACTTATTTTTATCAACAACATATCTATTAGGAGAGATTGCGCCAGAAACAATTGCATCCCCCAATCCAAAACCAGCTTCAATTATAATTTTAGTCTCATCATTAGTTACTGGATCAATAGTAAACATAACTCCAGACTTCTCAGAATTAACCATTTTTTGGATAACGACTGCAATATACACTTTAGCATGTTCAAAATTATTAGTTTCCCTATAATAAATTGCTCTTGCAGTATAAAGAGAGGCCCAACATTGATGAACGGCCTTTACAACATTATCTTGTCCTTTAACATTAAGATAAGTAGCTTGTTGGCCTGCAAAAGATGCCTCAGGCAGATCCTCTGCAGTTGCACTACTTCTTGCAGCAATAAATGGCAAATCTCTGCCAATATTAATTAAATTTGCAGCCTTAGCAGGTAGAGTAGTAATACCAGTACCTGTATTAATATTTTTATAATATTTTTGAACATCTAATTTAATTTCAGTAGGCATCTCTGCAGATAGAACTAAATTTTGTATCTTTTCAGAAGAAGATTTTAATTGATCTGTGTTACTAATATCAGTTTTTTCTAGAATTTGATTAATTTCTTTTTGTATCCCTGTTTTATCCAAAAATAACTTATAAGCTTCTGCAGTTACAACAAATCCTCCAGGAACTGGAAAATTATTTTTTGCAATTTCTCCTAAATTAGCAGCTTTGCCTCCAACTAAAGGGATATCCTCTTTAGAAATCTGTTTTATCCAAATACAATTTACCATCCTCTCTTATTTAAAAAAACTAAAGAATTATTTAAAGTTTTTGATAAATCAATCTAGATAATAACTCATAATCAAAATCCTATTTAGCAATTTCAACAGAAACAGGACCAGGAAGTCTATTCTTTACCTTTTTCATAAGTTCTAAAACAAAAATTTCTTCATTATCTACCATTACAGTAAATATAGTAGTTCCTTTTTTTACTTGTGCAGCACTACCCATTGCCTTACCAAAAGCATGCTTCATTCCTGATTGCATTCTATCTGCCCCTGCCCCAGTAAGCATTTTATTTTCTCTTAGGATATGATGTGGAAAAATATTGATGAACATATGGTATCCTTTAGGTCCAAACTTTTTAATCAATTGCCTATTGATTAGCATTCTACAAGATTCTAAGGCATTATGCCTAACTTGATATTTATCTTTAGAAACTAATTTTACAACTTTTTTAAAATCTTTAGTAGTATCGCCCATGTGATATTTAACTATCTTAATCGCAGTAGGAGACTTAACAAACCCTTTCTTTTTATATTTAGATTTTCTAGTATAAGCCCTTTCAATATTCCTATAACATTTTGCTTTTCTTAATGTTGCCATTTTAGTTTATTTTAACTTTACTACCAATAGATTGACCAGGAAGACCGGGTGTAAACTTAACTCTTACAGCACCTTTATTTCCATGTTCTTTTAATATTATTCCTTTCATTTCTTTTTTAGAAGGGGTTTCCCAAATAACTTCTTTTTTTACTAAACCTTTAGCACCCTCTTTAGAGTTTATACCATCTACTTTGATTATCATCTGATTAGGGTATTGAGTCTTATGACTTCCCCTATAATTAACTATAGTGCCTTCCATAATAAAACTTACAAAAATATGTGATTTAAAAAGATTTTGGTTAATTGAAAATTAATAAAAAAAGAAAAAAAGAAAAAATGAAGTAAATTATTACTTCATACACATTTTATATAGCATATATAATGCAGATAAACCAACTAAGTCATAAACTATATTAGTAAGTCCCATACCACCAAAAAGTGTAGCTACAAGATCGAAACTAAAAAAACCTACTAGTCCCCAGTTAAGTCCACCCACGATTACTAATATTAACGTAATCCAATCGAGTGTTGTTTTCTTTGCCAACATTGACACCTCCTCTTGTTTTAGTATATTATGAAGCTTTTATTTTATAAATATTACTAAAATGCCATTTATAAAGAATTTTTTAAGAAATATAACAATATTCCAAATAATGTAGGATAAACTAAAAATAAAAAAATAACATCTTTTATTGCTAAATTTTCACCAAATACTAAAAAATCATACCAAGTAATAAGGTTAATTTTTTTAGCTAAAAAATTCACGACTATTCCAAGAAGTAAAATTAACCAACCATAAATAAAATATTTTAATAATTCTAAAATCATACATCAACTCCAAAAAAGTTTCTAATTAATAATCCAAATACAAATGAAATTAATGCAACTCCCATACTTAATGTAAACATCTCAAAGAACCTTTTCTTGAAATCATATCCTCTAACTCTAGAGAGATATAATGTAAATAAAAAGATAATAGATATTGCAATAATTATTGTAAATATTAAAGATAAAAATGCATTATTTCCAAACATAAAAGGCATTACTAAAAGAATGACTGTAATTAAATAAGAAAAACCAGTATATAATGCAGACTTATATGAAACAAGAGTACTTTTTTCAGTTTTTTGAGATAAATATTCCGAAACACCCATCGAAAGGGCAGCAGCTAATCCTGTAATCATTGCCGCAATACTGATTATTTTAGTATTTTGAAAGGCAAACGTCATACCTGCAATAGCACCAGTTAATTCAACCAATGCATCATTCAATCCCAAAACTATGCTTCCAAGATATGAAGAGTTTAATAAAGATTTCCTTCCCATAATCAAATTAGATAATAACTAATATAAAAAACTAACTAAGGTTAACTAAGATCATGCTTACACCAAGGGCATTTATGCGAAGATTTAGCTATTCTCAAGTTTAACTCTTTAAAAATACTAACCATAATTTTAGCATTCAAATTTTCATTATCTAAATTTCCTAAAGGTAAATCAAAAGTATAATCTTTAGGTAAATTATTTAATATTTTCATAAAAATAATATATTACTATAAGTTTATAATTTTTTTCATAAGTGCTTTAAGCTAATAAAAATAAAAAATAAAAAAGTTAAAAATTAATATTAATTATGATATTAATTGCTTATTCCTCAGAATCTTCTTCAGATGAATCTTCTTCAGATGAATCTTCTTCAGATGAATCTTCTTCAGATGAATCTTCTT
>CAYPAI010000002.1:0-2517 GCA_964408705.1 Candidatus Woesearchaeota archaeon | reverse complement strand
CAGATGAATCTTCAGAATCAACTTTTATAACGTTAACCGCTTTAGGACCTCTTTCACCATCTTCGACATCGAAGGTAACTGAGTCATTTTCATACAATTTTTCACCTTCTCTTAAACCTGAGATGTGACAAAAGTATTCTTTTCCGTCTTCAGCAGCAATGAAACCAAAACCTTTGCTTCCATTAAAAAATTTTACTGTTCCTTTCATTTATTGTACTCCTTTTAATTGATACAAATAGCCTAAAGAGCTAGTTTATAAAGTTAACTAAAAAGAAAACAATTATTCAATTAAAGCATATTTTCAAGATTATTTAACTCTTCAAACTCAAAATAATCTTTTATTTTTTTGACAGAATCAGACTTATATTCTACTCTCTTATACTTTAATTTAGATTTATTAATAAAACTATACTCGTACTTCTTAAAAGATAACTTTCTTTCATATTTTATAGACTCTTTATTCTTAAATTCTAAATATTCTTCCATGATTTAATATTAAATATTATATGCTCTTAAAAAGTTTGTTATTTTTATTTAAAAACAAGACATAATCTTTTATATTATGTTAATTAAATATAACTTATGGGCTATTATAAAGATATATTCCTTAAGGGAAAGAGTATATGTAGTAATGCTAGTTGTAGAAATGAAATATCAAAAAAAGAATATTTATATTCTATAAAAAAAACAGGAAAACCGCTATGTATTCAATGTAAAAATAAAATAAAAGTTAAGAAAAAGCCATTATCTAAATTAAAAGGATTTGAGAGATACAAAATACTAAAAGATAAATAAATTACTCTTGGACTATCTGAAATCTTTTATTTTTTTTAACTTTTTTTAGGGTAAAAGATTTAATTCCGTTTTCATTAGCATATTTATTTGCAGCTTCTTCAGTATTAAATGTCCTAGGTCCATTTTTCTTGAAGGAGGATGTTTTTAGTTTATAGGATTTATGAGTAGATAAACCAAATTTTTTCTTTGCCCTCGTATGAACTTTTGCCATTTAATGGTTAACTATGTACCAGTTTAAAAATTTAACTAAAATTAACATAAATAAGTTTTATAGGATTCAAGGATGTAATCCATAACTGCCATATCTTTTGCTTGAGATTTGAGTATAATATCATTATCAAATCTTTCTTTCTCATAATGCCACTTCATAACTGATACGATACTTTCAATATATTGATGATCTGGAAAATTATCAAAATCCTTAAGATCTTCTAAAATATCTAACAATGTGTATTTACTTATATTTGTCATTAAAATTAGTAAATATATTAACTTTTTAAAAATTGGGGTAAATTAACTAGATATTGCCTTCGAAGGAGAGGAGCAACAAATACAAAACACATTTATTGCATCACTTTCAAATAGTTTATGATCTCCACAGGAAAATAGATGATGCATTCTCCACTCATATTGATTTGGAGCATAACCTCCACTACCACTAACATCAATTTGTTCAAATCCACCAATAGCACAAGTTTTACTAGGTCTATAATTATCTATACACGCTTGTGAGCATGTTCCACTAAGCCCATCTAATTCCAGAATTTCACAAGTTTCTAAAAGTTCTAAAACTCCTTGATAAGAGACACTATTAATTGGACTTTGTTGAGGTGATTTATTTGTAAGCAATACAATAATAATAATAACTAACAAGGCAATTATAATATGATGGAATAGATTGATTTTATCTCTTTTCATAAGTAAAATAAGATTAACTAATATAAAAAATTAACTAATATAAATATTATTCAACATAGGATATTGATTAAATTTTTTATCCTTAATAAGTTCCCTATCTAATCTCATTATTTTTCTTTCAGCAGACTCTAAATCTAAGACTTCCCGTTTAGTCAAATAAGAATAATAATAGTCTTGATTACTAGTATTACACAAAACTTCATACTTAATTTTTTTATTTTTTTCCATTACTAATTTAAATTAATAAAAAAATATAAAAAACTAACTAAAATCTCTACTTCACTAACTGATATATTGGAAATCCTGTTTTTTCACCTTCTAAACGAGCATAAAGATCTCCCTCATAACTCATAAGTTCTTCAACTTTTTTAGGCTTCATAAACTGAAGGGAACCATTACATTCCCAATTAACCATATCTCCTACAGAAATTTTATATTCTAAATTATTTTTATTTACCATTTTAAAAATTATAACCTTTTTTCGCCCTCATTCTTATTAATTTACTATCCCTAATCCAAGATTGTGCTTTTTCACGAGAAACACCATACTTTGAAAATGAGTCATACATCTCATCATCAGTTAAACTTGCTAGATATTGTCCAAAAGACCTTTTTTCAATATTTTCACATAGTTTATCTTCTGAATCTAAAAATTGTTCTAATGAGTTTAATTCTATTTGTTCCATTCTACTTGTCCTGCTCTAACTGAGCTTCATGGTTGTCTTATGGTAATTTATAAAACTTTCTATAAGATAATTAAAAATAAATTAAATATGTATGATAATTTAGAATAATAAAATTTAA
>CAYPAI010000001.1:62973-162153 GCA_964408705.1 Candidatus Woesearchaeota archaeon | reverse complement strand
CTTTCAGATAACTTAAGAGAAAAAATAAATAAAAAAAACTATTCTATTCAAGATACAGAGTTAGGTCCAAAAATTAAAAAAATTAAACAATAACAAAGAAAAATGGAGAATGTATATTTTCCGTTAATTTATCTAGGAAAAACTTTTAAACAACTATTTAAGCCTTTTTTCAAAAATTAAAAACAAACAGAAACCTTTTTAAAATAGTCAATTCTGCTTCAATAACATGACAGCACAAAATATTAACAATACTCAATTAATTGAAAAAACTGCAGAAAAACTTAAAGAAATCAAAGAAATTGAAAAACCAGGGTGGTCTGCATTTGTAAAAACAAGTATATCCAGAGATAGGCCTCCTGTAAAAGAAGATTGGTGGTATTCCAGGGCTGCATCAATCCTAAGAAAGTTAGATGTTTTAGGACCAATTGGTACGAATAAATTAAGAAGAAAATATGGTGGAAGAAAAAATAGAGGACATAAGCCTGAAAAATTCTTCATAGGATCAGGTAAAATAATTAGGACAATCTTAAAACAGCTTGAAACTGCTGGATTAGCAGAACAAAAAGAAACAAAAGGACACAAAGGAAGAGTTCTAACTAAAAAAGGAAAATCATTCTTAGATAAAGTAACTAAATAAAATGGCAAGATATAAACCAACTGCTAAAAAAAGAAGATTAACTAAAAAAGGAAAACAAACCAAATGGGCACCATTTTGGATAATTCCAAAAATATTAGGTAAAGGAAAAAAAGTGCACCCTTCTAGATTCACAGCAGTAAAAAAAAGATGGAGATCTTCATCTAATCTAAAAGCATAAAAATGGAAAGAATATATACTGTACCCTTAAGAAAACAATTTCAAAAAGCACCAAAATATAAATATGCTAGCAAGGCAATGAGGGCACTAAAAGAATTCCTAAAAAAACATACTAAATCTGAGGATATCAAAATAGGAAAATATCTTAATCAAAGGATTTGGAAGAACGGTCCAAAAAATCCTCCTTCAAAAGTAAAAATAAATGTAACTAAAGATAAGGAAAATCTTGTAACTGCAGAATTAATAGATGCACCTTCAGATTTACCTAAAAAAATAATCAAAAAGGAAGAAATCAAAGAAACAGATAAAGATAGTTCTGAAAAAGAAAAGAAAGTTCCAACTGCAAAAGAATTAGTTGATAATAAAAAAGAAAAGAAAGTTCCAACTGCAAAAGAACTAGTTGATAAGAAGAATTCTAAGAAATAATGGAAGAAAAATTTCCCTTTGAAAAAAAAGAAAAAACCATTATCACGTTGAAAGAATCAGATACTAATCCTAAGGAAGGATGTAATCCATCTACGAGAAGCGTAGAAGAAATAATTGATTACGGTATAGTTAACATCAATAAACAACAAGGTCCAACTTCTCACCAAATCACAGATTATGTAAAAAAAATATTAAATCTTAAAAAAGCAGGACACTCTGGAACCCTAGATCCAAATGTAACAGGTAGCCTCGTTATAGCATTGGGAAGGTCTACAAGAATCATACAGAACTTACTAAAATCTGGAAAAGAGTATGTATGTTTAATGAGAATACATAAAAAAGTTAAAAAAGAGGAATTAAAAAAAGTAATCTTGTCATTTACAGGTAACATAACTCAACTCCCCCCATTAAAATCTTCAATCAAAAGAAGGAAAAGAAAAAGAGAAATCTACTATCTAACTATTCTAGAAATTAAAGAACAACATGTCTTATTCAAGGTTGGATGTGAAGCTGGGACTTACATCAGAAAATTATGCCATGATATTGGTCAAAAATTAAACACAGGAGCACATATGGTACAACTAGTTAGAACCAGAGTGGGGCCATTTTCAGATAAGACTTGGACTTCTTTACACGAATTAAAAGATTCATTTGAAAACTACAAAGAAAACAAAAACTCTGCAATCAAAAAAATAATATTACCTGTAGAAGAAGCAGTAAAACACCTACCAAAGATTTGGGTATTAGACAGTACTATCAATAGTCTGTGCCATGGGGCAAACTTAGCATTACCAGGAGTATCTAAACTAGAATCCCATATAGAGTATAATGATGTTGTAGCTGTGTTAAGCCTAAAAGATGAGTTAATTTGTACAGGAAATGCAAAAATGAATTCAAAAGAAATAAAAAAATCTAAAAAAGGAATAGTATTGGAAAATGAAAAAGTTTTCATGAAAAGAGATACATATTCTAGATTTTCTTGAAATAGATTGACTTTAATGTAGTTACAAAATTCTTAAATATGGTTAATTCTAAGAATATTTAATATTAAAACACTTAAGGAGGTAATATTATGGCTAAAGGAAATAGTTGGATTAACTGGGTAGTACTTGTTGTAGGTATACTTATGTTGGGTCAAGACTTAATGTGGTGGAACTTCTGGGAAGTTCAAGCTTTAACTTCTGCATTCGTCTTATATGGTTTATCTAAGGTATTGTAAATACCTTTTTTATTTTTTTTAAAACAAAAACTTTTTAATATTGAAGTATCAAATTAATTTTATATGTCTAATAAAGATCTAGAAATCAGAAGAAGAAGAATAGAAAAACTCGAATTCTTAAAGAAACAGGGAATCAACCCATATGCGCATTCATTTGATAAAAAGGATACTGCAAAAGAGATAAAAGAAAAATTTTCTAAATTAAAAAAAGAAGAAAAAACAAAAACTAAAGTAAAAATTGCAGGCAGAGTTATAACTTCAAGAGTTATGGGAAAACTTTCATTTTTTACAATACAAGACCAAACCGAAAAAATACAAGTTTATGGAAATAAAGATTCAACTAAAGACTACTCGATTTTTAAAAAAATAGACACAGGAGATTTTATAGGTATTGAGGGCACTGTTTTTAAAACAAAATCAGGAGAAATAACTATAGACTCAAAAAAATTCAAATTACTTTCAAAAAGCCTAAGACCACTTCCTTCAAATTGGCATGGGTTAAAAGATGAAGAAATAAGATATAGAAATAGATATCTCGACATTCTGTCTAATCCTGAAATAAAAGAACTATTTATCAAAAAACAGAAATTTTGGAACATAGTTAGAAACTTTTTAGTGAAAAAAGAATTTTTAGAAGTTGAAACACCTATTCTAGAGTCTTCTGCAGGAGGTGCTGCTGCAAAGCCATTTAAAACATATCATAAGGCATTAGACCTTGAAGTATTTTTGAGAATATCAATGGGAGAGTTATGGCAAAAAAAATTATTAGTTGCAGGTTATGAAAAAACCTTTGAAATAGGGAGACAATTTAGAAATGAAGGAATGGACATGGAACATTTGCAAGACTACACTCAAATGGAATTTTATTGGGCATATGCAGATTATAAGATGGGAATGAAACTAGTAGAAGAAATGTATAAGGAAATAATAAAGGGA
Source organism: Candidatus Woesearchaeota archaeon (assembly GCA_964408705.1). Lineage (GTDB taxonomy): Archaea > Nanobdellota > Nanobdellia > SCGC-AAA011-G17 > PNOQ01 > CAYFNK01. The sequence continues at coordinate 158,758 of CAYPAI010000001.1, read as the reverse complement.
ATAATTGGAAAACTCAAATTTGAAATACATGGCCATAGTTTAGATTTTAATAAAAAGTGGAAAATATTTGACTATGAAGAAACAATTGAGAAAAAAACAAAAATAAATATTTACAGACATGAAAAAAAAGATATTATAAAATTTTTAGCAAAAAATAAAATAAAACATGATAAAAAATTAGGTAAATGGAGATTAATTGACTTATTATGGAAATATTGTAGAAAAGATTTATCTGGTCCTGGATTTTTAATAGGTCAGCCCGTAGAATTATCTCCTTTAGCAAAAAGAAGTCGTGAAGATAATAAAAAAGTAGAACAGTTTCAAGTTATAATTGCAGGATCAGAAGTCGGAAATGGATACTCTGAACTAAATGATCCTCAAGATCAAAGAAAAAGATTTGAAAAACAGATGGAATTAAAGAAAAAAGGTGATCAAGATAGCATGGATCATGATGAAAGTTTTATTGAAGCCTTAGAATACGGTATGCCTCCAGCCTGTGGGTTTGGAGTTTCAGAAAGACTATTTTCTTTTTTAATGAACAAACCAATAAGGGAATGTGTAATCTTCCCTTTAATGAAACCAAAAAAACAATAATAAAATTTATATAGTTTAAAATTTTCATTGAAAAATAAGTTAATAAGGCAAATTGCCAAATATAAGGAGGGAAAAATATGTTAGTAGTTAAATCAAAAATAAAAGAAGTTGTGAGTGATGTTAATGTTTCCGGAGATTTTGCCGGAGCACTAGATGAAAAACTAAAAAGTTTAATTTTAGAAGCTTGTGAGAGATGCAAAGCTAACGGAAGAAAAACTGTTCAAGCTAGAGACTTATAAAGTCTCTATTTTTTTTTTACCAAAAACTATTTATTAAAAGTATAATATATTTTCTTATGAAAAGTAAAGGAACTAGGGCGGAAAGAGAACTTTTACACTTATTTTGGGAAAATGAGTGGGCAGCAATGAGGTCTGCTGGGTCCGGATCTACAAGTAGACCTTCTCCAGATTTACTAGCTAGTAAAGAAAATAGAACTTTTGCAATAGAATGTAAATCTATAAAAAGTAAAAACCATCATTTCAACAAAAAAGAGATAGATGAACTTATCCTATTCTCAAAACTATTTGGAGCAACCCCTATAATTGGAATGAGATTTGATAAAGAAGGCTGGTTCTTTTTTAATGCAAAATCTATTCCACAAACTAAAACTGGAAATTATTCATTATCTCTAGAATTTTCAAAAAATAAGGGAATATCTTTTGAAAAACTATTACAATAAATTCATCTTCAAAAAATTAAAAAATAATATAAACAGACAAAGTTTATAAAAAGAAAATAAATACCTTATTAAGAAAATGGAAACAATAAGAGTAAAATCAATAATTGAATTGGTAGGTAAACCTAAGGAACATATTGAAAAAACCATGAAAAAAGTAGTGGAGTTATTAGATTCAAACAATAAGTTAACCATAATCGAAAAGAAAATAGCTGAAGCAAAAGAAGTAAAGGGATTGTGGTCTACTTTTGGAGAATTTGAAATTGGATTTTCAAACTTTGAAGATATTGGATCTTTTTGTTTTGAGTTTATGCCATCTTCAATAGAGATAATAAGTCCTGCCAAAATAGAATTAGACTCTAAAGAAGTAGAAGATTTTACAAATGATGTTTTAGCAAAACTACATCAATATGATATGATCGTAAAACAAATGATACTCAAACAAAGAAATGAATCCAAAGTAGAACAAAAAGATTAAATTACTTTTTTTTCTTAATATAGATAATATACAAAATTATGAAAACAATCAAAATAAATAGTAAAAAAGACATCCAAATTGGAACCTCTAACTTCTCATCTTTTTCAATATCCTTATCCCCCTTAATCTCTTCTTCAATAATAATTATTTCATCATAATCTTCGACAAGTTCTTCCGATTCAATCTCTAGTTCTACTAAACCTAAAATTTGAATATTAAAAATTAACTCTTCAAAAATTTCAGAATTTTCAAGATAAATACTTCCTTCATATGATCCAGGATCAAGATTTTCTTGATTTAAAATTAAGTAAAGTTTAAAAATTTCTCCAGAATCAAGATTAGCTATATTGGTAGTTTCCATTTCAATAATATCTTCTAATGAATCGCTTAATCCAATGGATATATTTTCGACAGAATCATTCCCTTGATTAAGTATTTCCACGTAACCACCATAGATAGATTCACCGTATGTTAAATTTTTATATATCTCTGAAGTAATAAAATTAACATGATTAACAGTTTCATTTTCTCCTTCAATTAGAGGATATTCTTCTTCTCCCTCTGCAAGATTACTATCTTCCATTCCAAACCATACGGGGATAGAATATGTTTGAGAATTGTAGTTTAAGTATATGTATTCCATGCCTGAATTAGATTGTGACAATAATTCACTAATATACACTGAAACTAACTTAGAATGGCTTCCAGCTAAAACTAAACTTTCCTCTAAAACCTCGATAAATGATTTACTAGTTGTAAAACTTAAATCAATCTCTTGAATACCTTGGTTCAATACATAAATTTCAAAGAAGAAATTATCTCTTGCATCAATAAATCCTGGTGAAAAAACTAAACTTGAAAGATTAGAACTTGTTAAACTAAATGACGAAATAGAATTATCTTGATAAGTAGACCCATTCAAAGAATATATCAGATTATTAAAACTTAGATTATAATCCCCTTGAATAAGTTCATTAGACTCAAAATAAATAAAATAATTTCCAAACCCTAAATTTGAAATATATGGATAAAACTGAATCTCTGAATCCCCTTTGTCTAACCTTAAATAACTTTGAGTCATGGGTGAAACTAGGTCAGTTGTACTAACTTCCATCTGAATTGGTTCTCCAATTTGGTAGTCTAATTCAAGAAAATTTACTTCAATAGGTGAAGCACCCACTAATCCACTAAACAGAATTAAACTTAATAAAAAATTGTATTTTTTCATATATCCTCTTATTTTTTAATTAATTTCTTAGCTTTGTTCAAGGCTTCATCAAGTTCCTTCTCAATTTTGTTTTCACTTCGGCTACTTGTTGAACCCGTTGCAGAAGAACGTCTTATTGGAACTCTCTGAGATGTTAAGGGGTATGCAGGTTTTGGTGGACCACCATAGTTATTACCTGTTGAAGCAGGTCCTCCTTTTTTAAAATATTTAGTATATGCATAATATCCTGCTCCTAATGCAATTAAGATAAATAATATTGCAATTACCCATTTAAAAAATCCTCCAGATTCTTCATCACTGGTTACACAAGTTCCAGACTGACAAGTTTGTCCAACCTCACAGTCATAATCATAATCACAACTACCTTGTAAATCATCTTGTGCTGAAGTTATACAAGTTCCTTCGACACAAATCTGCCCAGTATAAGGGCAATCAGAATCTAAATTACAATCGGAATCTGAAACAGGTGGGTTACAATTTCCTGCCGAATCACAAGTATATCCCAATCCATAAACAGAACAATCACTATCAAATGTACAAACAGAAAAAGGCTGACAAATACATGTCTCTTCATCAAAAACTCCTAATTGACAAGATATACCTGATGGAAAAACCCCAGAGGCAGGACAGTCATTAGAACAAACTACTCCCGTAGAAGGACATCCTCCATCTTCTGGAAAAGGATCATCTTCAGATATACACTGGCAGTTTATACAAGTTTCACCAACTGCACATTCATAGTTCAAATCACATTCCTCTCCAACTTCTAAAATAGTATTATTACAAGTAGATGTATCTGGTTCCGGAACAATAGTTCCTCCTCCTTCGGTCATAGCAAAAAGTACTGTCGCAGTAAGTTTCATATCTTGGTTCCATGAACCATCATTCTGATTCTGCATAAACCCTAGCCACTCTTTAGCATTATTGAAAGAACTATAAGATGATCCCTTAAGCGCATGTCCTGCAAACGCAGTATCCCTAATGTTATTTCCCCAATGACCATCTACTCCTTGATTACTTTCTAACCAAGTCTTATATACAGATTCGGAAGTCAATAAAAAAAGAAAAACATTCCCCAAAAGATTATCATTACAATTCCCTTTCAAAAAAGGGATAGAATATGAAGAACTACCTCCTAACACCATAGACCATGCAGCAAATTGAGAATAACTACAATCACAGTTTCCTGCTTGCCCTTCGAAACAACCATTTTCTATCTCTAAACGGGGACTAGACTCATCAATAATGTAATACTGTGAATCTCCAACTTTATAGATTAAGGATGAACCTAAAGGAGGAGAACAAGTTACATCAAAATATTCATATATTCCAGAACTGCTTTCTTTTATACAATCTTCAAAACTAACCCAATTCCCATTAACAAGCGAACAACCTGAATCTATAGGAGTTACATTTATCCCAGAGATAATATACGAAGATTCAGAATTATCATAATTAACAATACAAGTTGATTCAATAGTCGTTGCATCTGGGTTAAACTGTACTAACCAGTCTCCACCATCTAAATTTATAGATTGTCTGCTGTTCAACCATTCAACTTCGTCACTAACATTTTCACCAATATGGGCTAAAGCCCTAGTTGCTATAGCCGTCTTATAAACATTATTTTCCCAATTATATCCAGACTCAAAACTTCTTAATTTATTTAATCCAACTTCATAATCATAACCTGCATTGTATAATGCCATTATTGACCAAGAAATAGTCTCTATATCATTTCCCCAGTTATCTTGTCCTAATTGTTCAAGAAGCCATTCATAAGCCTTAGATTCATCAAAAATTCTCTCTCCTTCATCTTCAGCAATACTACTATGACTAAAAAGAACTAATGCTATCAAACATATTAATATTGGCTTCTTCATAAAACAACCTCTTTGTAATAGTATACTATACAAACATGGTAAATTATTTAAAAAAGTTTCTATGCCTAAGATATATGTTAAAATTTGAAATCAAAATAAATAATCTAAAATTCTTTGATAAAGGTAAAAGATCATTAGTCTATACAGGAACCTATAATCATAAAAAAGTTGGCATAAAAATAAAAAATCCTTCATCTAAGGCAGAATCAAGAATTCAAAATGAGGGTAAATTCTTAAAAAAATTAAACAAATATGGTATAGGTCCCAACCTAATTATTGCAAAAAGGGATTATATTGTATATGAGTTTATATCTGGGAAGTGTTACTACACTGAACTTCAAAACTTAGATTATCCTGAAAGGATAAGATTATCTCTTGAAATATTAGACCAGTGTAGAATAATGGACAAACTGAAAATAAACAAGCTAGAATTTAATAGACCCATAAAACATTTTTTTATAATAAAAAAACAAGTTAAAATGATAGACTTTGAAAGGTGTTACAATACTAAACGACCAAAGAATGTTACCCAGTTTTGCAATTTCTTACTCTCTAAACCTGAAATGTTTAAATTAGAAAAAAATAACTTAATCAAATTATTGATTGAATATAAAAATAATCAAAATAAAAAACAATATGAAAAAATAAAAAAATTAATTCAAACATCTAAATATTAGTCTGCCAGATTTATTTTCATTCAAATAAGATTCTGCCTTTCTAGTTAGTTTTCCTGGACTAACAAATAAAAGAGGTAAATTTTTAAAATTTGCATTTTCAAAAGCAGTAATCAAATCTCTATCGCTAACTGTTTTTTTAGCCTTATATTTAACAAAATACCTAAGGTTACCTAACCTTGAAGGAACATCTCCGATAAAATTAACCTCTTTATTTTTCCTAATTACTTCTTTAGAAATTATATACAGTTTAATCAAAGAAAAAAAATTATTTAATTCTTCAGGAATATCTTCTTTTTCTTGAACAATTGATTTATCATGTAATTGAGATTCTTGCTCCCCAAGTTGAACAGTACTCTCTTTTCGTAGTTCTTCTTGTGGCTCTCCCTGTGGCTCTTCTTGTGGCTCTTCTTGTGGCTCTTCTTGTGGAGCCTTAATCATTTCTTTAATAATACCTTTAGCATCTTCATTAGAAACTAAATACCATTTCCAAAATATTTCATATTCTCCTCCAATTCCTACATTTAAAGGCATAGCAAAATCCTTTAACTCCTTGAGTGCAACTCTCTGCCAAGGCTCACACAACTTATCCCTAATTATTTTATCTTTTTTCAATATTTCAAAAGCCTCTTTTGGTTTATGGCTTAAAAAATCCTTTAATTCTTCAAGTTTTGATTCCTGGCCTTTAATATAATAAAATGGCGACCCTCCTTTCTTTACATTAGTTATTTTAATTTGTTTATTAGCTACTAATTCAGACAAAATTGCACTTGCAAAGAGAATATTAGTGTTTAATTCTGTAGCTAGCTGAGATGGTTGAAGAGGACCTTCTCTCCTAATTAGATTTAAGGCATCAATTTTAGTATTTGGCATAAAAAGGTTAATCTTAGAATATATAAAAAGTTATGGCCTTACCCAGCCTATCTCATAGTATGTGACATCCATCTCATTATCCACTACTCCTACTAACAACTTTTTTTTAGTAGAATGTGCAACTCTATTCTTAGCAGAAAAATCATGCCAAGTAAAGTCATCAGATTCTGATACAGGGTATAATACCCATTTTGCATGCCCTTTCCCTGGTTTAATCCCTCGCTCATAAACCCTAAAATCTGCACCAAATTTTAATGCAGTTTTAATTATATACCCTCTATCTCTTATATCTTTAAACACAGCATACTTTATTAAAAAATTTTTATCATACTTTCTTGATTTCTTGACAAAACTATCAAAATTTATTTTAGAATTTCTACCATCTAGAACCTCCATTTTATTAGATTCAAGGAGGTAGGCTGCTTCAAATGGTGAATAATAAAATTTCTTATGCTTGGATTCACCATATCTCCCTTTGTCATATAATGCCCTAGAAAGTTTATCCTGTTTTGTAAAAATGATTCCTTGTGAAAAGTAAGTTTTTAATTTCTCCATAATTTACTAGAACAAAACTTATTTAAAAAGATTCTGATAAGAATTAACTTATGAAAGTTATAATCTTAGGAACATCTGCAATGAAACCAACTAGAAATAGATCTACCTCTTCTTTAATCTTAATAAATGGAAAAGATAAATTATTAGTAGACTGTGGCGAAGGAACCCAAAGACAATTACTAAAAGCAAAAATAAGTCCTACTAAAATTACTTCAATCTTGTTATCTCATTGGCATGGGGACCATATTCTAGGATTACCTGGATTAATTCAAACACTATCTAGATCTGAATATTCTAAAACCTTAAAGATTTATGGTCCAAAGGGAACTAAAAATTTTATTTCTAATTTAATGAAGTTTTTATTAACAAAACAAAAACTGAAATATGAAGTTAAAGAAATATCTAAAAAAGAAAAAATAATTGAAAACAAAGAATCAATTGTGACTGCAAATCTCCTCTACCACAGTATACCTTGCATAGGATATTCATTTCAAGAACAAGCAAAAAGAAAAATAAATCTGAAATACACTAAAAAATTTGGATTAGTAAAAGACCCGCTGCTTGGGAAGTTACAAGAAGGCAAAACTATAACCTATAAAGGTAAAAAAATTACTCCAGATAAAGCTACAACTTTAATTGAAGGTAAAAAAATTACAATAATCTCTGACACAGGATATAATAAAAAAATATCATCTATAGCAAAAGATTCCGATATCTTGATAATTGAATCTACTTTTTTAGATAAAGACAAGGAAAGGGCAAAAGATTACAAACATCTAACTTCAAAACAAGCAGCAAAAATTGCAAAAGAAGCTAATGTAAAACAAATGATATTAACACACCTTAGTGAAAGATATAAAGATAAATCTTTATTATTAAAGGAAGCCAAAAAAATATTTAAAAAAACAACACTTGCAAAAGATTTAATGGAAATTAATTAAATTTTAATAGAATATACAAAACACTTATCCCACGGATTCTCTAATTTCATCATTTCAGCAACATTCAACTTTTCAAAATACCTCCTAAAAGGCCTCATAGAATTACCATGTGCAGAAATTGCAACATTAGCTTTATTTTTTTTAATAATCTCTAACAAATCTGTTATAAACAAATTTACTCGATCTTCAACCCCTCTTATAGACTCTCCTTTTGATATTGCAACATCATATGACCTATGCCATATATCAAATTTTTGTTTACCATACTTTGAGATTATTGTAGAATGTTTAAATCCTTCAAACTTACCATAAGATCTCTCAATCATCCTATTATCTGTAACTATCATTTTACATTCAGGATGAAATTTTAATACTTCTTTCAAAGTATCTTTAGATCTACTTAGCCTAGTCTGAAAGGCAATATCTATTTTTTTATTCCTTAAGTTATAAGCTACTTTCCTAGCATCAGCAAATCCTCTTTTAGTAAGTTTTGAATCCTTCCAGCCAGTAAACACTTTATTCTTATTATAATAAGTTTGACCATGCCTAAACAAGTAAATATACCTCTTCATGATCATAATCTTTAAAAGAAAGATTAAAAATCTTTCTCTTCACTGCAATAAACCTAATAAATGAGTTTATATTTACATAAAAATGGAAGCAACAATAACTTATGAGTTCTTGTACGATATTCTTAGGAGAGAGAAGGATAGAACTGAACTTCAAAAATTGGAAGACTCATTTTATGAAAAAACAATAAATTATATGGAAGAAAAAAAACAAATATTGAAATCACAAGAAGAAAAAGAAAGTATTTTTACAGAACCTGAAGTTCAAAAAACAAGAAAACAAATAGAAAATATACAAAAAATAATAAAAGAACTTTATGAATCAAGAGAAAATAAAATAATAAAGTTAGGGATAATAACTTCCAAAACAAATAATCATTCCGACCATAAAGAGAATATGTTGGATGAAGAAAAAAAATTATATGAAGACATCACTTACACATTAAATAGTTATAGGGAAAACTTATTAAATAATTTAGTAAGAGGAAAGAAAATAATCTTGAAAGATTTAGAAAAATTAGAACAAAATAAAGAACCAAAACACTTAAAAGATAGAATTATGCCAACTAAAATGACTAAATCAGTCAGATTCGTAAACGAAGTACCATCTTTTGTAGGTACTGATTTGAATGTTTATGGACCTTTCCAAAAGGAAGATACAGCAAATATTCCACTAGATATTGCAAATTTACTAATAAAATCAAACAAAGTAATAGAAAATGAAAATTCCTAAATCAAAAAAGGCATATTGTAAGTCATGTAAAAAACATACAAAGTCTAAGATATTCCAAGCAAAAACAACTGGAAAAAGAGGATCTCTCAAGCGTGGATCAATAGCTAGAGCTAAAAAAAGAGGACTAGGTAGGGGTTATGGAAATTTAGGAAATTATGGTTCAAAAGGTGCACTAAACTCATGGAAACGGTATGGTGCTAAAAGTAGCAAAAAAATAAGTTTAAAAGTCACTTGTCCAGACTGCAATAAATCTTCAATTCTAACTTTAGGAAGGGCAAAGAAGGTAACAACACAATGAATTCAAAATTTGTTAAAGTAAGATGTAAAAAATGTAAAAATGAACAAGTTATTTTTGAAAACTCATCCTCAAAGATTAACTGTTTAGTATGTGAAGAAGTTATAGCCACCCCTTCAGGTGGAAAATGCAATATTAATACAAAAGTATTAGAAGTAATAGAATAATGTTTTATAAAAAAAATGGTTTTCCGGAAGAAGGAGAAATAGTTTTATGTACTGTCAAAAAAATTCTTTATCACTCTGTTTTTGCAATATTAGATGAATACAAACATATAGAAGGGATGATCCATATCTCAGAGATTTCTCCAGGAAGAATAAGAAACATAAGAGATTATGTAAAAGAAGGAAAACAGATTGTATGTAAAGTTTTAAACATAAATAAACAAAAAGGCAATATAGATCTTTCAATACGTAGGGTTGGAACAAATCAAAAAAGAAATAAAAACTCAGAATGGAAACAAGAAACAAAAGCTGAAAAGTTATTAGGAATTGTTGGTAAAGAGCTAAACAAAGACCTTGCCCAAATGTATAAGGAAGCAGGATATACCTTGAAAGAGGAATACGGTACCTTAAATAAATCATTTGAAAGATTTGTAATGGAACCTGAAGAAATAAAAGAAATGAAGTTTTCTCCAAAAGTAGAAGAAACTTTAATTAGAATAGTCTTAGAAAAAATACAACCTAAGAAGGCAGAAGTTGGAGGAATTTTAAATCTAACTTTAGAAAATGAAAATGGGATAGAGATCATTAAAAAAGTGCTAACAAACCTTCAAAAAGGAGAAATAACTATAACTTATCTTAGCGCACCTAAATATAAAATAAATGTCATAGCTTCAGATTATAAAACTGCAGAAGGAATTCTTCAACAAGTTAAGGAAGATGCTATCTCTCAGATAGAGTCTAAAGGTGGGTCGGCCTCTTTTTCTAAATCAAAATGAAAGAACAAATATTTTTGTGTAAAACTTGCCAAATTTACACTCTTGAAAAAAATTGTCAAAAATGTGGGGATAAAACTAAAAATCCTAAACCTGCAAAATTTTCATTACAAGATAAGTTTGGTAAGTACAGAAGATTGGCTAAAAAAAATTAATTAGTAATACAGAAAAACATTTAAGATATTAAATAATCTTAAGATTATGAATCCTATAGAATTAGCAAAAAAAACTAAAATTTGTAAAGACTCTAAAAATTTGGTGATTGGAAAAGGAAATATTAATTCTAAAATATTAGTTGTTGGAGAGGCTCCTGGAAAAAATGAAGATGAACAAGGATTACCTTTTGTAGGTGCAGCAGGTAAAAATTTAGATAAACTTCTTGAACAAGTAGGCCTAAGCCTAGAAGATGTATATATAACAAACATATTGAAGTGTAGACCCCCTCAAAATAGAAATCCCACTGCGGACGAAATAAAAGCTCACACCCCTTGGTTAATTGATCAAATAAAAAAAATGAAACCAAAAGTAGTTTGTTCATTTGGAAACTATGCGACTAAATTCTTTCTTTCTAAAGGTGAAGTTAATAAAATGAAAGAACAACAAGGAATAAGCAAATTACATGGTAAACCTATAAATTTAGAGTTTCATGGTTTAAACATACGTCTCATCCCTTTGTTCCATCCTGCAGCAATAATCTATAATAGAAAATTAATAAAAAATTGGGAAGAAGACATGGTGGTTGTAAAAAATGAAACCAACATTTCTTCAACTAAGATTCTAAAATCTTAAAATCAACTTTGGAAGTCTGAGTATACTTATAATCCAGAATAACTTCTAAATTTCTTTCAAAACTAAATCCTTGGTTTTCTACTTCCAAATAACAAGTAAATATCTTTTCAGAAGAGATTAACCTGACATCACCTTCGTTAGACTCTTCACCTCCTGTAAAAAAACATGAAAAATCTTCAGGAAGAGTTATATGGACAATATCTTCATTTAATCTTTCGGCAGAAGAATCAATAAGCTCGGTACAACTATTACCTAAAGAATATACATTCCCTTCTCCTGAGTTAGACAATTTAAACTTGAAAACAAGATTATTATTTCCCTCAAATTGTTGAGTTAAACTAGTTAGTTGTATTGGTCCGCTTGAAACACTTCCCGATTTAACTTTATTCCCTGAAATAGTACATGCAAATTCTTCCTCATCATTTGAAATTGAATTAGAAGAAATACAAACATTAAGATTTGCCTTAGTCTTATAAGGATAGCAAATTTCAGACCTCAATGTAACATCTAACGAATTTGCAATACTCCCTAAATAATTCATATCACCCATTTCAAGAATAGTCTCAGATCCTTCTTCAATAAGTCCCTTCTTAATACCTCTCAATTCAGAATTAACTATCTTATATTCTGAAGATAAACCATATGCTTCCATATCAAGACCCCAAAGCCTAACTTCTAAAGAATTACCTGCAAGATCATACTCTCCACTATTTTTTAAAGAAACTACTACTGGGACACTTTCCCCTGCGACAAATTCATTTACAGGGGCCCCTTCTAAAAATGAAACCTCTACTCCCTTAGACCCACCTATAAAAGCATCACTACTCTCCACTTGAACTTCTTCGTTCTGACTACACGAAGAAATTAAAATAATTACAAATATAAAACTAAAAAATAATTTTTTCATTATGAATTACCTCCTGTATTAAGTTTTTTAATTTTTATTAAGCTATTAGTTATTTTAACTTTATAATCATAACTGGTTTCAACCTTAAGAGAGTTTACTTCGACATGTTCATTTAATTCTAACAAGCCATTACAAGTTACCATCTCAGAAAGCTCATTAAATTGTAAATATCCTTCTTTCTTAGTATTACATTGAAAACTAACATCTTTTGTACCTAAAGTTATCTTAAATTGCATCATGTTTTGGTCATCTCCTTCTGAGAACACCTCACCTGTTCCCGACTTTTTAAAATACAAGTCTAAAAAAATTCTATTTGAATTTCCTTCTGCAGTAATGGTACTTTCAAGTTTATCTAATACTACTGGCGAAAATTGATCAGAAATATCATTTTTAGTAAAAACAGAATTAGTTTCACAAGAAATTTCTGCTATATCTTGAGTTGGGTCTTTCTTTAAACAAATATTCAACGTGCTAGTCGTTTTAACAGGATATTTTACTTCTGCTATGATTGTAGTTTGATCCGGTCCAAGCCCCATATCTTTGTAAGCGTAAGCCTGTCCATCCTTGGGAAAATAAAGAACTTGCTCTTCATAAGAAATCATACCTTCCCTATGTTCTGCCGAATACATACTTATTGAATCACACTCTTCTCCAACAATCCCCCCATGTTCTGAAGAAATTATATCTGATACACATACTTCAACTCCTTCAACAGCCTGTGGTAAACTATTCTTCAACTTTAATCCAACTACAAAATTAGAATTCTCATAAATCTCTTGGGGAGGTTGATTCTTTAAAAATTCTAGATTTATACCTCCTAAGTTAGTAGAAACTTCTCCAGTTTGGCAAGCACTCAAGAATAAAGCACCAAAAGCTAACCACAATATCTTAAAATCACCTCTCATAATAAACTATCTCATAAAAATTAATATAAAAACCTTTCTAAATAAGAAAAATTATATTTTTTGAATTTGTAAGCCTATGGAATTACTAACTTCATAAATATACTCTGATTCTGCAACCAAAATATTTTGAACAAAATCTCCTTCTTCAGAATACATTTGCTTGGTAATTAAATCACATTTAAAAACAATATCTTGTTTATACTCCTCCACACACCGCTCTTTACTTATTCTTAAATCGTTTAAATGCTCATCATTACAAATTTCGTTTATTTTATTATCTGCGGAATCCATTTTTAAAGAATATATATTATAAGTACCTTCACTACCTCCTGACTCAAAATCACAAAAATTTGGATCTTCACTTAATTCAATAGTAGAAGGAACTTTTAATCTTAAATTACTTAAAAAAGAGATATAGCCTGACCGGGAAGTATCAACTAGAGACACCTCTAAGGGAAGATATTCTTCACCTTGTCTAAATGGTTGGTCATCATCTATGAATATGCTTATTATAACTGGTCCCTCTTGAATAACTTCTGACTGAATCCTTCCATCACCCATCATGTTTTCTGGAAGTATACCATATTCTAGGAAAGGGTCATTAATTGTATCATAAGCTTCTTCACTCATTATGAATAAATCGTATGAAGAACTAACTTCTGTCTGAAAACTTGCAGTAATTTTTGCAACCTCATCATCAATTCTCCGAGTAGGGTATAAACCTTGATCAAACGAACAAGAAATAGATCTCCTAAAATCACTAATCCCTGCAGGAATCATCAAATAAGAAGGGTCAACCATTACATCTCCTTCATATCCTGTAAGTTCACACCCTAGTTCTATATCGACTTCATTAAAATTTAAGGTATCTGCCTCTAAAGATGCTCTAACAAAAATAGGTTCTCCTGAAGTGTAAGGGCTACCAGGACTTTCAAGGTCCAGTAACTTAACTACTGACTCTTGAGCACTTATGAAATCTTCAATTTCTTGATTTGGTCCAACAATTCTATCTGTAAAGTCGTAATTATCATTCAAATATTTAACCCCAAATCCTCCTGCAACAAACAAACAAAAAATAATTAAAAATTTAAAAAAAATTAAAAAAATACTTTTTGAGTTAGAACCACCCTCTACTCCTTCTTGCTGATATCCTTCTTCCACTGCACAATACCTCTTTATACATATGATATTTTTAACTCTTCAATATCAAGATCTAAATCTGAAACTAATTGTATATTATTTTTTCCAACATTAATAAAGTTAGTTATATCTTGTTCAAATGAAAAACCTGAAGTAACAACATCAATAACATTATCATTTAACTTAAGTTTGAATTCTTTTAAACTTTCAGAACCAAACTCAATATCTAAACTAAAAACCTTGTTTAAGGTTGAATCAACTTCAAACTCATAATTAGGAAAGATACTTTCACCTAATTTATTTTCTAATACTATCTCGGTTATCAAAAAATTTCCATCATCCAAAATAAACTTAAACATATTCTGACCTTCATTAAAATAAGAAGGAGCTATTTCAACAGTTTTTTCATCATTTGTACAAGTTATAAACTCAGAATAAACTTGAAGATTATTTAAATAAACTTTAAAATTTGCAACACCATCCTCTAAATCAGTACAAAAAATAGAATATTTCAACAAAGATTCATCAATATAGTTTTTTTCATCTGAACTCATCAAAAATTGTCTTTCTTCAATAGATTGAATTTTAACAAAATCTTTTTTTAATTCGAGATCCTTTAATAAGTACTTGTTAGTATTCCAGAAAAAAAATCCAGGAGGTTCAACATAAAAACTTAGTATGTTATTTTGACTAAAGTACTCTAAAGGCAGATGTATGTTCTTCACCTCACCAGGAGGAATCATTCCAAAGAAAAGTTGTTTATCGTTAAAATAAATGTATAGATTACCTTTTGATTCCATAGTTAAAAAAGAAATAGTTACTGAATCAAGATCTTCCAAATCTTCAACTCTAAAATTAAAATCTCTATCTTTGCTTCCAAACCAACTTCTACTAATCTCTATATCATTAGCTAAGGATTTATAATCAGGTTGACTGTTTATAATTAAATTAATAGGAGAAAAAGTATGAAAGATCTGGTCATTAAATCCCACATTATTTGGTGAAACTGATAACAAAACACCTTCTTCATAATTCTGTTGACATTCAATAGGACAATCTTCATTTAACAATTGACATTTTTCACAAGGAGGCATTAACAGAATATATAATACAATTAACAAGCCTATTAACATAACTAATCCTGAAACTGTACTTTGTCCTTTTTTTACATTCATTAAAAAAATAACCCCTCAAAAATTTAAAAGGCTTTCTATAATCCAAAATATTTTGATAAATTTGGAAATTCTTTCTTAATCTTAGTGTTAACTCTTTTTTCAGAAAATTTTAACTGATCTAAGTCTTTATTATGAATTGACTGCCTATAATAAATATGAAAAAACTCATGAATAAATATTGCCCTTACAAATTTTTCATCTTCAGTAAGGATATTGATTAATTCAAGATTGATATAAATAACTCCACTCTTATATGAGCTAGAAACTAATGCACCTATAGGTGGTGGAAATCCTTTCCTAAGTTTATCTTTTATAACTTCACTCTTATTTGCTAGTCTAGAAAATTCCTCAACACTAATAAATTTTAATTTATAATTTATATTATACTTTTTAGAAAACTCAGAATACGCTTTACGGGATATCCTAATCAAATCCTTATCTGTAAACATGTTAAAAAAACTTATAAATTTGACAATTTAAATATTACTATGTTGGATCCAATTTTAATAAGTGCTGTCATTGTACTAGTAGTTGCTGCAACAGTAATAGATCTCAAAACTAAAGAAATACCAAATTGGATAAATTTTAGTCTAATTCTAATAGGTTTTTGTATTTTTTTGATAAAATCTATTTCTCAAAACTCAATAAATCCAATTTTAAAAAGCATAACTTATTTTTTAATATTTTCTGCTATAGGATTAATTATGTATTATACTAAACAATGGGGAGGAGGGGACTCAAAGCTTTTAATGGGGATTGGCGCAACTCTTCCAACATACCCTGCATTCTTATTAGAATTCTTCAATCCTAAACTAACTATTTCACTTCCAACTACTTTTTTAATAAATCTTATCATATTTGGATCATTCTACGGTCTAGGATACACCCTGTATTTAATCTTAAAACACAAAAAAATAATTTTTCAAGAATTTACACATTCAATAAAAAAATACAAAAAACTTAATAATTTTTCAATTTTTTCATTAGCATTAGGGTTTTTATTAGTTATAGTTAGTGCCAATTCTTTTGGAAAAATTGTAGCCATAATTTTTTTGATATTTCCAATAATCCTCATCTACTTACTCTTTCTAACTAAATCTACTGAAAAACTGACAATGCATAAAAAAATAAAAACCTCTAAATTAGTAGAAGGAGATTGGATAACTGAGGAAGTATTAATTAATAATAAAGTCATATATTCTCCAAACCAAATTGGAGTTAACAAAAAACAAATAAAACTAATCCAAAAAGATAAAAAAGAAATAAAGATTAAAGATGGTATTGCTTTTGCACCACCTTTTCTTATGTCTTTAATAATAAGTATAATCTATGGAAATATTTTACTTCTTATTATTTAACCTAGTGCCCTTCTAACATCCACTATTTCTGCAGAATTAACGCCTTCTAATTTAGAAATACTTTCAGCAACTGGATCAGGAGACCCCTTTTCTTCATCCATCACGAAAATTATTTTTAGTGCTTTCAATCCGAAACCTATAGGTTCTTCTTCCGTCTTAGTTTCACCTTCTCCTGCAAAATCAGAGATTAAAGATTTAGCATCAGTTTCAATACTAGTCAGATCTATTTCTGGAGTCTCAGGCATAATTTTAACTGTAACTATAGCACTAGCCATTATTAATTTGGACCCTCGAACTTACAATCTGTA
This sequence comes from Candidatus Woesearchaeota archaeon, assembly GCA_964408705.1. Taxonomy (GTDB): domain Archaea; phylum Nanobdellota; class Nanobdellia; order SCGC-AAA011-G17; family PNOQ01; genus CAYFNK01. The sequence continues at coordinate 141,740 of CAYPAI010000001.1, read as the reverse complement.
CATATATATTTTATAGAATTTTTCCTACACTCGAAACATCTTATTATTTTCTCATTATTACATGAAGGACAGTCAAATTTAACTGAACCACTTGCCCCTATTAGCTTAGACTTACAAGATGTACAAACAAAATCTTTTTTAACCATTCTAGTTCTTGAAAAAATAGACTATTTATAAGCTTTTTGAATCGCCCCTATAGTTTAGCTCGGATAGAATAGAACCTTGCGGAGGTTCAGACATGGGTTCAAATCCCATTGGGGGCATAATATTTAATCCTACGGATAAACCATAGCAGAAACTACATCGATTTCAACATCATCAGTAAACACGATATAATCTTGTTCTTCTTCACTATACACAAAAAGATCAAGTCTAAATTTAAGAATTGTTTCTTCATTAGGTGAAACAAATTCGACCGCAACTTCATTTTCTTGATTACCTATTTCTGCATTAACTCCTCCAATTTGGACCCACTCATAACCAATTACTTCACAACCATTGCTAAAACTTTCAGAAGCATCAAGAATAACTTCGGAGTTCATAAGAACTTGTTGATCTTCCCCTGCATTAACTGAAACAAGATCACCATCACAAGATATAATCTGTCCAGGGTCAGGTTGAATATTATACAAGGCATCATAACATTCATCTAAATCGAGACCAGACGACACCCATGGTTCAAAACAAGAGCCCATCACACTTTCACAATATCCTTCACTCTCCTCGGAACTCACAGAAGTAGAAACAGGTGATATAAACTCAACATCACTTGTCTGAACAACGGGCTCATAAGCAGGTGAACACCAACTTCCTGAATATTCTAAGTAAGCTTCAGGATCAGCATCTATATCTGGAACAGGAGATTTATAATAAAGATTCCAAAGATCATCCCACTTACATAATGGATGATCTTCATCTCCTCCATTCTCCCTGCACCGCTGGATATAGTAAACAGAAAGTCCACACAATGTACACTCTAAATTAGCTAACTTTTCATAACAATTAGGGTAATTTGATATACAAGTCTCCATAAGGTAACACTTATTATACGGATTAAAAACATGAAAATGACCATTATCTGGCAATAATCCTTGCATTGCTACTGCATAATCTGCACAAGATTCCCATGCAACACCATCCCATTGAGGGCCTAAAGATTGAAGGTAATTACATTCAGGTATGTCTGGCATAGGCTGCCCATAAGGGACATCACAAATCTCTACCCATTCCGTAGTCCAACTACAATAATCACAATCCTCTCTAAGAGGAATATCTGATGATTTAACACAAACCGAAAAAGAGCTATATCTCGGATAAAAATATAATGAAGATATAGAAGTCTCAAAAATTTCATCAGCATTAAGATCATAATAACTTATTTCCGGAAAACCTACTCCTACACCTGAAGACACATCATTAATTTTAAAAGTTGCATGATCTACTTCAACACTAAGAACATCTATCAAGTAAGTGGTCCCCTTAAAATCTGTAAGAATATTTTTCCCACCTAGTTCCCAATATTCAACAACCCCATCACAAAAACTATACTCTGGGAGGTTGTTTAACTCTCTAGGCGAAAGTTGGCCACACCCTGAAATAACTAAAATACTAATCAAAAATAAAAATAAAATACCTCTTTTCATAACTTACGAACAAATTAATACTATAAAAACTTAACTACTTTCTAACATTTTTTCCTTCTTTATTTATTTTAATCTTATAACTTTTATTTTCACCTTTTTTTCGTCCTATCTTAGACTTTCTTTTTTTTCTAAGTCTTTTCTGTTTTATCCATTTGTAAAAACCCATAAACTAATAAAAAATAAAGAGACTTTAAAATATTATCTAAAATGATAGACAAATTTACAAAAAAAGCATTTTCTGAAGGGTACTTAGCCAGAAGTATATACAAACTAAAAGATATACAATTAAGATATAACTTAATAAAAAAAAATGATAAAGTTTTAGACCTTGGTGCTGCACCTGGAAGCTGGTCTCAATTCGCAAAAGAGATTGGAGCAAAAGTTACTGCAATAGACTTAAATGAAATAAAAGTAAAAAATATTAAAAAAATAAAAACAGACATATTAGATAAAAAAATATTTATTGAATTAAAAGATGATACGTTTGATGTGATATTGAGTGATCTTGCCCCAAAAACCACAGGAATATTAAAAATTGACAATGAAAGATCTTACTCCTTGTGTAAACAAGCAATGACTATATCTATCAAGTACCTAAACCCAAATGGAAAATTTTTATGTAAAATTTTTCAAAGTGAATTTTCTGATAAATTCATCAAAGAATTAAAGAAGAACTTCAAAAATATAAAGGCAATAAAACCAATTGCAAGTAAAAAAAGAAGTAAAGAAATATATGTGTTGGGGATTAAAAAAAATTAAGCATCTCTAATCCCTTTATTTGTAATATAAAACATACATTCTCCATCTGGAAGACAAGGACTATCTACCAACTTGGCAACTCTTGAACCCTTTTTCCCCCTCCTTAGATACAATCTAACTGTAGAAGCATGAGCAACAATATTTCCTCCTATTGGTTCAGTAGGATCTCCAAAAAAAGTATCTGGCTTCGCCATAACTTGATTAGTGATATAAACGGCTAAATTAAATGTGTGTGTAAGTTTGAGTAACGAATGCATGTGTTTATTCAGTTTTTGTTGCCTATCTGCAAGAGTACCCCTTCCTATAAACTCACTCCTAAAATGTGCCATAAGTGAATCCACAATAACTAATCCTACCTTTAACTTATCTTTCACAATCAAATCTTCTACTTTATCGGCTAATAACATTTGGTGGTCTGAATTAAATGCCCTTACTGTACGAATATTTCCCAAAATTTTTTTATAATCTAATCCTGCTTCATCGGAAATTTCTTTTATTCTTTCTGGCCTAAATGTTCCTTCAGTATCTATCCAAACTACTGTGCTTGACGCACCCCCTTCTTCTTTAGGTAATTGTGCAGTAACTGCCATCTGATGTGCAAGTGCCGTTTTTCCAGAACCATAAGCACCATAACATTCAGTTATGCATCCTGTCTCCATACCCCCTCCTAAAAGATCATTAAATGCATTAGACATAGTTGTTAATTTTATTACTTGTTCCCTTTTCTTTAAAAGATCAAGACCAGACTCAAAACCCATATCCATCCTATCCCTTGAAAATTGGATTATCTTTCTAGCTACAGACTCTGTAACTCCTGCACTATCTCCTATCTCCCTTGGACTAGCTACCGCAATTGACAAAACAGTAGAATATCCTCCTTCTTCTAGTTTAGTTGCAGTTGCCGGACCTATACCAGGTAGGTCCTCTAGACTAAACTTATCCTCTTCTTCTTCATCAATATCTTCTTGAGGTTCATTTTCTTGAGGTTCATTTTCTTGAGGTTCAGAAATTTCTTCTTGTACTGGATTTAACTCTTCACTCATTTTCCAAATCTCCTTCTATTAAGAATAACTCTTTCTGAATCTCTGTTAAAATTGTTGCTATCTTAGGTAAATCTTGCCTTCTAAAATTTAAAACTTCATCTCTCCAAACATCTCCTTCCTTTTTCCAAGCTCTTCTTATACTTGCAGTCTTAAAATTTATTTTTGTTCCTTCCTTAACTTCCTTTTCGTTTTTCCAAATTGCACCCGAAATATTTCCAGATCTCCAAGTTTTAATTGGTTTTGCCATCATAAACGACCTCCTTGCTTTCGCGTTTTATTTCATAGTTCTCAGAAATAACCCCCCCTATTCGGAAATTATTTCATGGAGACAACACAGTTAACCTTCCCTTATTTATAAATAATGGGGTACTCTTTGACAAGGTGTCAAGATATAATCAAAAAAATGATCCAAAAAAGAATAAAAAAGAAAACAAAATAATCCATAGTTCCGCCCGTTCTTAATGGGCCTTTCAATTCAAATGAAGAAAGAGGATAAAAGGGTTTTATACCTCTTCTTGTTATTCCATCCACAATAAGATGTACACAGTACCCTAAGAAAAACCCTGCCCCCACATAGTTTTCAAATAGCATAATCAACAACAAAAAGAAAAGAAAAGAAAAGAAAAAACTATGAAAGATTTTTCTATGTCCGAACATAAAATTCAAAAACCAAGATAAGGGTCTAACCTTTTGTCCAATCTTACTGTTAGGTATATCTATATCTGGCAATAATGAACTAACAAAAACAACAGTAAAAAAAATAAAAGGATGATCTAATGAAAAAGAATTAATAAAAAATAATGCAGCAAGCACTCCTGCTGCCGCATGAGTCCTAAACATCATTTATTTCTTCAATCAACTTTACAGGATCTGCCTCTATTACAGACCTTGCAATAAACTCAGGCCTACCTACAAATTCATTTTTAACAGTCCTACCCTTAATTAAGTATTGTGCACCTAACACAGTAGACTTTATATCTTCCATAGTACCTATACTCTCTTGATCTACCTCTTTTTTCTTTAAAACTTGTTCAACTTGATCATTAAAACAAACTACACGAATATTCCCAAAACCGTCATCCAGAAAAAAATTTAAAATTGGAGATTTTTTTGCTTGAACAACACCATGTTCCTTACACACAAATTTATTATCATCCATGTTGGGTTTACGATTACATTTTGGACAAGAATCATAAAATCTTGGTTCAAAAACTTGAACAACTGTCCCTAGTAACTCTGCATTATCTCCTTCAGATAATTCATTTATCTTTTTCCTTTCAAGAGCAAAATTTTCTTGAGGAACTGTAAGGTTAATCTCTCCGACTGTTTCACCTTCAGGATTTATTTCCAAAATAGATTTATTACCTAAGTGTAGTTCAATCCTTCCATTATTATCTTTAGAGTATCCATTCCCAAGCTTAACAATATCTCCTTCATTTAACTTATTATTTTCTAAAACACTTATTATTTTGTCATCCCAAATTGCAACCCTTACTGAGCCTGTTTCATCAGCTACTACTATGCTTGCAACCTTTCCCTCATTACCATTTCTGTTAAATTTATTTACTCCATAAATTGCAGTTACCCTCCCTAAAATATTAACGAAGCTAGATCCCTTTGCAATTTCTTTTATGTTAACTCTACGTTCAGCTAAATTTTCAAAAAGTTTAACACCCAACTGATTGGCGACAATATGTGCTGCCCCTTCTTTACTAACTAGGTCTGACAACTGAGACACTTTTTTATTAACTTTTTCCTCAAGTTCTTCCTTAGGCAAACCAGTTTTTTCCTCTATACGTCTAAGGATTTCACCATAACTAAACTTTAACATTGAAAATTTCCCTCCTCTAAGGGATTATACTCAAAATCTATTGCCCCTTTAATGACCACTTCTTTATCTGTCCAAAAATCTTTCATATCTTGGGAAGTTAGTTCTATCTTAAAAATGTTACCCTGATCAATAGTTTCAAGAGAAATATCATTGTGTCCCCAACAAGTAATATTATTTCCACAAGATTCAACAAGCATTTCAACAACAGATACAGTTTCAGAAAACAAAGAAAGAGGATAGTCATAATCTGTCCTAAGTGTTAAGTCTATAATATACTCTGAGTTAATTTTACTTAATTCCTGATTATATTTTTGATTATACTCTTGATTAACTAAAATCTTTCCACCTACATAATCTACTTCCAACTCTGAAGAGCTATCTTCTTGATTAAGAAGATCTCCTAAGTTATTAAGAACTAATTCTTGACTAGGATAACATTTTATCTCACCCTTTTGCCAATAAGAATATCCTCCAATACTATCTCTTTCAAGAACTCCTCCTTTACTAGCCAAAGTCTGTATTGAATCACTAATCTTTATTTTTAAATTTTCATCATAAACATATAATTCTTTTTCTGCGAGTCCATAACTATTTAGCAAATTTATGTGAAGATCTCCAAGAGTATAATAACGCTCAATATCTTCTCCTGTAAAGAAAAATAAACCCATGCCTACTGAAAGAATCACAAAAATTAACATATATGTAGTTAAAACTCCTTTTTTATTTAAACAAAACATTCTTCAACATCTCCTTCATTTAGTTTAATATTATATTCCTCAATACTCAAACATAGATTATAACTTTCATTATCTTTAACTGGAAAATCTATACAAGCAAAGTTATCATAGATATAATCAATATTTTCACCAAAATAATAAAGAGCATAACAAGAACCATATGTGTTTCCCAGTGTTGCTGCATTCTCTATTTCTAAATAACTCTCAAGACTTGAATCATCTTTATACAATCTAATCAAATTTGAAATATAGGGGATCTTTAATTCATATTCGGTATTATTCGTTAAAGGCGTCCTCAAATAGTTTAAGAGAACATAAGAATCTTCAAGAGCCCTTGCATCTAGAGATAACTCTCCCACTTTTTGTTCATATGTTTCTCTTGATTTTGCATCAATAAAATACATTGTTAAAGAAAAAAAGATCAAAATCAAAATAATTAAAATTATGTTTATAGCATCAGAAAAAAAAGTAAAACCTCTCTTATTCATATTTAGTCACCACCTTAAATTCTAAATACCCTCTCTTAAACTCATTATCTTGTTTATATAAAACATATTTTTTAGTTTTATAACACTCTACTTTTGATTTTTTCATCCCACACAATAATCCTTTGGAAACCATTTCTCTATTAATATGTAACTCTTCAATTTCTAAATTCTCATCAAAAGATACAAAACTTAACTCAATACCTTGGGCCAGAGTATTAAAACATTTTTCAAGTCTTTCTTGATTAAATTTTTCTAAATCTATAACTCCTGGAAAAACTCTTTCTCCTTCTGAATATGCTAAACAGTCAGAAGAAGTCCATAGCATTAAAACAGGGATGCTATTTTCTAAAGCACCATCTAAAATTGTAGTTGTTGAAAAAATACCAATAATAAAAACCAAAATAAAACTAACTATCACTAAAAATAAAATATAAAAAAGAATTTTGGGAACTTCTTTTGCCATAATAATTTGGGCTTTTTTATTCATCTGGCAAAACCTCTAAAGACTCTCTTTGTTTTATAAATTGGATTAAACTTGAAGATAGAACGGTTTCAGGATAAATTAGTTCATCATAGAGATTTGGAGAACAACCCATACTCCTTCCAGCAAAGACCGGTGTCCCAGTCTTACCTACATTAACTAAACAAGGTTTTTCGAAAAGGATATTATAATCTTCTTCAACTTGATAAGATAAACTAAAGTTATAATTAGAAACAAAAAGAACTTGCTGAAACCATGCAATTTCTGCAGAAATATACCCTTCTAAAGAATCTTTATCTGAACTTCTCGCTATTGCAGAAAATAAAGTTAAAAATATAACAACTGCAATCACAGTATACCCAAGCCATAAATAAGTTCTTGAATCCATAATTGATTTTTATTTCATTTATTTAAATTAGTTTTTATTTTTTATATTGTTATACTAGTTACAATTTTGAAGATATATTGCATTCAAAGAATCAATTGTTTCAGCATTAACCATTTCTTTAAAAATCAAAGTACCATTCTTCCTCGCAATATAAAGATTTATCATTTCATTCTCGGTGTAAGAAATTATTCCTGCTGCAGAGTTTCCAGGTGACTTAATATCAAATTTATCTATATAATCAAAAGATTTTACTATCTTTGAAGATTTACATGCATTAATCTCATCACTGGCAGCACACACCATCAGGCAAGCAGAACCATAACATTCATTGGCAGGCCTTTCATAATACCCCTGGCTTCCAGATTTCTCAAGAGTACTATTATCAAATGAAACAACATAGTATCCTTTACTCATTGTAAATAATATAGAATCTCCTTCACAAAAACTCAAACTATTTATTGAAAATTCTAGATTATCCATGGAATTTTCAGTTAACTCACTTGGATCTTGAAAAAATATCCCAAGGAAAGTAGTGCCAACTGTCAAAGAAAATAATAAAAGAAGAATGCCTAACACAAGACCTATCCCTATTTTTATGGTTGTACCTAGCCCCCCTTTTGTGTTCATCCAACTACCTCTTGATAGTCTACTTGAGGAGTATTCACTCCTGAAATGAACTCTTTAACAGAATCAAAAAAATCCCCTGACTGGCCTGTAAAAACTAAAATAACAATAATTAAAACTAATAAGGCAAGGAGAACCATTATTGTTGTCTCAATGGATAATCCTTGACCTTTTTTATACAACATTTTGGAATTAGAAGGCGCCACAGCCAACTAATCCATTTTCAAAAGTATGGTCTGTTATCGTATTACAAGAAGATGCAGAAATCTCATCACAGAATAAAATTTCATCAACTTTTTTATCTCCATCAATGTCGACACCTAGTTCTTCAGTACAATACTTTTCAGCAAACAGATCCTGTCCCGTAGTTTGATAAGAGTTACAATATCCATCACATTTTAATGCTGCTTTCTGAACAGATAATCCGCTACCACCAAAAAGACTTCCAGTCCATTCCCAAAAATTACCAAATCCTCCTGTTAATGCCAAAACAACTAAAACCAAAACAAAAATTGCAAGTATTAGTATTATAACAGTATTTACGGATAATCCTTGACCTCTTTTATCTTTAATCATTAAATCACCTCTTAACTAATTTAAATCAAACTTATTTAAACTTTTTGATTAATCTGAACATAAATTAGGTTCAAGAACATGCCATTGTTTAGAATAACTATCACTTAAAACTGCAAACAAAGACTCATTCCATTTAAAGAAAGTATGACTTGTATCTATACTTTCCATTTTTAGGGTTGGGAAATCTACAAAAATAAGTTTCGAATCACTAGAATATATTATTTTGAATCCTGAATCCTTCAATCTCCTTGCGATAGAATCTGAAGGAATAGCTAAAGGAACAATATCGCCGAAATTTTCTTCTAAAACCAGCCCCCCTAAATGATTATGCAGTTGCAACTTAAATCCCCCATCTTCTAAAAAATTTAAAGAATACTCGTTAGGAAAAGATATTTCCTGATTAGTACAAAAACACTTATTCTTTTCATAATTCATACAATCTTTGATTAAGGGTGTAAGAGTATTTGTAAACAAGCTGATTGCCTCAGTCTGTGCCTTCATCTCTCCTGCAGTTAAATCAATGCCAAATCCAAGTTTATCTTTTAAATCTTCAAACATAGGTGAAAAAATAAATAAAACAACTATAATCAATACTAAAATCAATACTGCCGAGATTAAATGGGGAAAACCTAGTCTTGCCTTTTTCAAATTCATCCTCCAAATCTAAGTGCTATCCTAACACTTTCAACCGCTTGCATAAATTTATCTTTCTGTGAATATACAAGCAATAACATAAGAACTAAAAAGATTAAAAGTAGTATCCACTTTCCTAATTTGTCCCAAGTTATTTCTCCTTTTTTCATTGATTACACGACTCTATTACTGATTGGTCAGATCCTAAATACAATGCCTGAGGTGCTCCTGATTTTACACTAGTAGCCCAAAGGGCAGTACCTACACCGGCCCCCACTGAAGTACACACAGCATAACCTGCAACACCTAAAGTTCCAAATGAAAAGATTCCAGCAATTGTACTACCTATATAACATGCCCCTAATGCTAACATCGCGCCTCCTGCTGCACCGTAAGTTCCTGCATCCCACGAATCTTCAGAAGTTGTCCTTTTGTCTGCAAAAAATGCAACATATAATGGATCTTTGGTTAAATATGAATCTTCATAACCTTCATCTATCTTAAATGTTTCTTTATTTTCATCATAGACTTCACCATAAAGATATTCAAAAAATGTTTGCTCTCCTTCTGCTAAAGGTATTTTTTCAGTCATCAAATAATCTGTTAGCCCAGTTAATTCTGGAAGATTTTTCTGGATATTATCATCAAAATCAATTCTTGAACAAATCCAACACCAGTTATCACCATAACCCCAATCAATATCGCTCAAAAAATCTTTTTTGCCTTCCCCAAATTGATACCAACAATCATACATACGGTAAGTTATAAATTTATATATTTCTTCTTCATTTCCTTGATCAATATCGTGAACTTCGGTTTTACAATTTATAGTATCATACAAAGGAGTTCCCATTATTTTGGACTGTGCCTTCAACAAAACACTAGTTCTACAAGACTCCCTGTCTGCAGATTCCCCTCCCCCTTTCAAAATGTTGGTTATGATTAAAAGAAGAATTCCTGCAATAACCAGTATAATTATTCCTGCAATTATATTTCTAAACATAAGCCCTTTATTATCCAAAACTACCAATCCTCCTAATGACTGCTTGATAAAAAATCCAAAGAATAAACAAAACAAGAACTATTCTGAACAATTGATTTAAAAAATTTCCAGTCTGTCCTCTTTTTTTCATACCCATATTTCTATTTAACTTATTTATAATAATTTCTAACTTACATTTGAGTTGAAGACAAAACCGAACCGGCAATTAAATTAAATAAAATTACAACAACTAAAGAAACTAAAAAATAAAGAATACTACTTTTTAATAAATTTTTACCCAAGTTATGCTGTTCATTTAATTTATCTGCACCATGCTCTATTCCATTAGCTAACACTGTTAAGATATATACTACTTGGATAACATAAACACCAACTACAATCTGAAAAAAGTATCCTGGTATAGCTTGAGTTTTTTGAAACAGTTCAGTAAGATTAACTACATTTATTGAATAATCTCCTGATCCTGCGTTAACTTTTTGCAACATTGAACCCAACTTAGAGATAATACCTACAATCATACTAGCAATCCCTACTACAATTCCTGCAATCACTGGAGCCATAAAACTTATTTGACTCTTCATACTAGAAATTATTTCTGCAAGAAGATCCTTCAACCTTTCATTAACTCTCCTCACATTATTTACATAAGCAGAAATGCTTAACAAAGATTCTGAAACTACTTTTGGACCTTTCTTTGAACTTTCTACTAATACTTCCATCGAACTCCTCACTAGTGGACTCGGATATTTAGTTATAGCCCCATTTTTAGTATCAAAAATTGCTTTTTTAAGACTCATACCAAGGTTACTAAGATTGTAGTGAATTATTTTAAAAAAATTGCCAGTAGGCGTTCCTTCTAAAGTTTTTGCAACATCTTTGAATGCAATCTCTGAAGGGACACCATCCCCAATTCTTGTACCTAGTTGGAAAAGCCCTGTAGAAAATTCTTTCTCTAATCTTTTAGTCCTATCTCTTATTTTTTTCCCACTTTTAGATTTACGTTTGAAATAAAAACTCAAGCCAATTGCAATACCGACCGGTATAAAAAAACTTAAAATTATCGCACCAAGTCCAAATGGACCATAACACTTATTATTAAACTCTGATTCAAAACACTCAAAATCTAGAAATTTTTCGGAACCAGCAGAACCTGGGTCACCAAAAAAAACAAAATCAAAACCAGGAGAATATGCTTGAACTAAAAATGGTGACACCCCTATTAAAATCAATATAAAAATCAAAAAAGATGCCGCAACTATTGGTCCTTTTTCATAAGGTATCTGTAGATCTGATTCACTAGACCCGGAAGGCCTTTTACTTAAAATATTTAAACCAACATTATAAACTAAAACAGGTAAAAATAAGTTATAGATAATTGCCAGATGATACCATTTTACTCCTGTCATAAATGCACCAACTAAGGGAAATATAACTAGTCCAAGGATTGGAAGAATTATTCCAAGCATATGTAACATGGTTACAGGATTTTGCAAGTTGTGAGCATAACTCATCATCCTATCTTGAGTACCTTCTAGAATTACACTAAGAGATTTATCTAATAAGTCTAATCTTCGTGTTTCACTTGGTTCATACAAACTACTCTCCAACAAATGAAAAGAATTAACAAATTCCATATTATGCTTTCTCCAAAATCCAAGATAATTCTCTAAAGATTCTTTAAGTGTAGAGTGAGTTCCTGTCTCTACATCCCAAAATATTTTTCTCATGTCTAAGGAAAGAGGATTTCCAACATGATCTGCTGCAAACCTTATTGCATTTTCGAAGTTAGAAGTATGCCTCATATAAATTACCATATATAAGATACAAAGAATCATTTGGTCACTTACTTTCAGTCTCCATTTATTTGCAAGATTAACGGGAATCCTAGTTATTGGCTTTATTGTAAGAATACCTATTAAGGATACTAAGAGAGATCCAAGAAGTCCACCAAACTCCGAGTAACCGCTTTTAACAAAAGATATTACTCCTAAAAACAAAGAAAATATAACAACTAAACCTACTGAAAGAGTTGCAAAACTAGATGCCCCTTGAGGAGTTATCTTAAGATGAGTCATAGCTATACTCTCTTTAAGATTAACTACATCCTCTTTAGAAGGATTAGTTTTGATTATAGTTTCAGAGATATTACATAACTTTTCATATACTCCTAATTTCCCTGAATTTGTTTCTTTTCTAAACTTAGTATATTCCCTTGAAAATTCTGGATTAGGACTATACTTTTCAACAGAACCTAATCTTTTATTTAGTTTAGATTGATACTTATTCAATAATTTTTCAATTTCTTCACGAGGGATAGTCATCTTCTATTTCTTTAACTCCTTGTTTAACCAGTCCTTCCACCTAAAAAATATTTTTTCACTATCTAAATTACCATACTTGATTAGTATTTCATCAGAGATAGTATGGAATACATCATTTGATTTAATTGAAAAAATAGCTTCCAACATATCATTTCTTCCACTTTTTTGAGCCATGCTAACAAGAGTTTCTTTAATCTTTTTCCTTAGTATTATATTTTCCCAGGCAGCATCCCAATTTCCTGCCCACTCTTTTACACTACCTGCAATTTCTTTAATTACTTCTGAATCTCCATTCAACAAACTATCTGTTGGTTCAAGTTGATCAGTATCGTGATTGTAAACCATTAGATCAACAAAACCTCCTTCCACTAATGGATCATTTTCCCACTCTTTTCTAACTTCAGTTATACTTGTTACTCTCCTCTTTGTATGTAATCCATCAGGAGACTTAACAGGATTTGCAACTACTATGATGTCTGTAGCCTTAAAACTTGTTGTAGGAACCTTTAAGTCATTAACCACCCTGTCAAAAACAGAATAAGGACTTCCTCCATGAATCGTACCTGCTACCACATTAGCCAACGCCCCCACTCTCATCGCCTCATATAATGCTAAAGCTTCCTTGCTCCTTATCTCTCCAACAATCAAACTACTATCTCCCAATCTCAAACTCGTCCTTATTCCTTCATCTGCAGGGAGTTCAGTACCACCTGTAGCCAGAGCAGACCTAACTTTCATGGGCTGAATGTTATACCCTAATGACCTAAGTGATGCAACCGGTAGTTCTAGGGTATCTTCAACAGTGATTATTCTATACTTTCTCATAATCTCAACCAAACAAGAACCAAGCAATGAAGTTTTACCACTGCTCCTAGTTCCTGCAACAATTATAGTTCTTGAACCATCTATTATGAAACTCAATAAACCTGCAGCCATAGGATTTATCATTTTATTATCTATGAACAAAGGGAGTGTCCAAGGCATATCTCTATGTCTTCTAAAAGAAAAGGCAAGACCGGTAGGGTTCAAAGGAGTAGTAATTGCTGAAACTCTTGCCCTAAATCCTGGGGCATTTAACTCAGTATCTAACACAGGATTAGCTTCATCTAGGGGCCTACCCGACATGATCCTAAACTTTGTAGCCCAACTCTCACCATCATCAGAACTAGGTATAATATTAGTTACACAATCTCCAAAATCCTGATGCACTATAAATATTTTGTTTTCCCCAATAGGCCCATTAACTGAAATATCTTGTACCTTCTCATCAGATAGCAATACCTCGATTAATCCAAAACCAATGGTATATCTTACTAAAATTTTAGCTAAACTTTCTGACTCTTCATAGCTTAAGGGTATTCTTTTTTGTTGTGCTAATTCTCTAATCAAATCTCTTCCTAAATTAAAAAAAGTTTGTCTTACTTTTACAGGATCGGTAAACTCTTCAGTAGTTGGTTTATGTTCTGACAATATTGTCTTCGCAAGATCTAACAATTCAGTATGGTCTTCAGATAAATTGAATTCAGGAGGCATCAGATGGTAAGTAGTCTTCACATTATCCTTAGTTTTTAATATTAAAACATGGGTCACATCATCAACAGGGTAACCATCTATTTCTTGTGCGTCCAATGGAATTCTTGACATCAACCTAGTCAACATAAAATTTGGAGAAATAATTGGCCTAAACACCCTTGCATAAAGAGACCTATCCCCCAAAGAATAACCATCAAGATCTTCTTTTACAAACTCTACAAGTTTAGATTTATCTAACAATCCATAAACCGATTCTAATAATGAAAGATATGCTTCTTCATCTTTTATATCATTTATATTATTAATATGTTTGATTCTTATTTTTTGTTCACGAATAAGTCTTTTTACTTCTACATATGAACCAAGAGGGTCACTCCTTAATAAATTATTAATTAAGTACTCCAAGTCCGAAAACCTGGATGGACTTTTTTGAAAATATTCTGGATTTACTTCAAAAGAACTCAAAATCTTTTTCTGCCTAGTTAAAAAAATATAGATATTTGCTATTTCTCTTAACATCTGGATTTGATCAGACCCATACTGATAATTTTTATCTCCTGAAAGGATTATCCTACTAACACTTGGTACCTCTATAATTCGATCTATTATCGCAGACATCGTAAAAGAATCATTCTCTAAAGAAGGTGAAAAAGATAAACCAAGAAAATTTATTTTCATTACTTCTTCCTTTCCTTCATTAAGAAGTTCGTATTCCCCTGCCTTTAATTTTTCCTTTGCTAATTTAATCACCACTTATAAAAAATAACATAAAGCTTATTATTTATATGAATATATATTATTTACGTTAAAATAATTTTCGATTGATAAAAATGGAACAAAATCAAACAAACAACCACTTTGCAACAGGAGATGTTGATGCAAGGCTAAGGATCATAGAAGGAAAATATAATCTAACTAGGGAAAGGCTATTAGCCATAAATCAGACAACGATCGACCACTATAAAAAAATAAATTCTGATATCTCATTGATCAATGAAGATATAAAAGAGCTAAAGGAAAATATATCTGACATAAAAAAAACAATTAAAATTGTTGTAAAGGAATTAAATCTTTTTGCAAGAAAAGACCAAGTAAAAGTTTTAGAAAAATATATTAACCTGTGGAACCCATTAAACTTTATAACTGAAGAAGAGGTTTTAGAACTTATAGAAAAAAATAAATTAAAAAATGCCAGAACTACCAAATAGAAAAAGAGAGACGATGGAAAAAGAAGATATTTCTACTATTAAGAGTGCAATAAATGCACCCTCATTTGGAAACACACCTGAAGGAATTCCTGCAGGATTAGAAGATGCCCCATCTCCAAGTATGCAAAAAAATCCAGCCAAGGAAAGAGAAAGTATACCTTTGAAACCAATGACTCATCCTCAGCCTGCGCCTCAAATGATACAACGCCCTATTCAACCCACTCAGACAACTTCCACAATTCCTGCAGAAGGAACACCTCAAATCTCCGAACCATCTCCTGAAAGGGCAAGTTTTGATGTAATAGAAGAAATTGCAGAATCTATAATCAGTGAAAAATGGGAAGACCTTGTAAAAAATGTAGGAGACTTAAAATTATGGAAAGAAAGAATCGACACAGATGTTTCTGGAATTAAACAAGAAATAATTAGAACTCAAACAAGGATAGAAAATTTGCAAAATGCTGTAATGGGCAAGGTTTCAGAGTATGGTGAAGGAATTAACGATGTAAGTTCTGAACTAAGGGCCTTAGAAAAGGTTATGGAGAAAATAATAAATCCTTTAACTAAGAGTGTTAAAGATTTAGAAAGGATAACGACCAAATTAAACAAATAATCACTTAGTTTCTACAATCAACTTAATTGTATTAGCCACAACTATCAAAATAAAAATTGCACCCAAAACTCTTGGGTGAAAAAGAGTCCTTAAGGTTTCCCAACTAGGGTCTGCACCTGCAGAATAAGGATTAAATACTGGACCAAAAATTGCGGTTATTGACCAAATAATAATGATAAGGGCCAAGGTAAGAACTATTCCTTGAAGAGGTGGTATGTCCGCTATCCCTTCCTTCAAAATACTTGAAGATGCGAATAAAACCATTACTGCGGCAATTCCCAACATAACAAAACCGGGAATAATTGCATTAACAAATTCAAAAGTACTTCCTGAAAGAAGAGCTACTAAAGAAATTACAATTCCAATTATACCATCTAATATGGGTTTTCCTCCAAGAAGTTTAGACTTTTGAAGAATCGCATATAGCACTATCCAAATCAAAATAAAACTAAATAGTGGAAGAAAATACTCTAATAATCCCATATCTAGGAACGTTGCCAATTTTAATCCCTCACTTCCAGCACCTTAACCTTCTCGTTAGGAGAAGACCCATGAGGCCCTGTAACAAAATAAATTATAATTCCGAATAATGCTAAAAAGAAAATTAAACTAAGGATAGAATCATCTAAATAAAACCAATACGGCAACATATCAAAACCATAATAAGACGTATTTAAAGACCATAAAACTCCTGTAAAGGCAAGTATGGTTGCTGCCCCCATGGATAATCCCATAGGTTTTCCGTCCTTAGGATTATGAAATAACGCAATAAGCAACATAACTAACACCGAAATAATTATAAAAAAAGATACATTAGACAATGTCTGATTCATAAGATAAATTAAATCTGTATTAAATAATACTATCATCGAAAGAATCATCGAAAGAACTATATTAAGATTTGTTTTTGGTTTTTTAGATGAAACATCCATTCCTAAAATTCTTGTTTTTTCCAATATTGCGAAAACTACTACAAAAATCAAAAAAAACGGAAGAACATATTCATAAAACCCACTAGCTTCAAGCTCATAAAATAGGGAATAAAAATCAACCATTCTTTTAAGGTTTCTTTGGTTGTTGAGTAATGTACTTAATAACTAAGACCACAACAATTAGAAGAATTATCCCTCCAGCAAAATCACTTCCAACATTTTCATACAATCTTCCAAAAAGATATGACAATAAACTTTCTCCAGAGTCTAATGTCCACGCTCCAAGAAATATTGATACAACACCTATAAACATTAAAGAAATAAACCAATTTTTCCAACCTGCAAGATCTGGAAACTTTCCTTCTCCATAAAATATTCCTACTAACAATAAGAAAGAAAAAGCTATAATTACAAGTAACAACACATTTGGAATTGCAGTAGTTATTGTTGCTACGATTTTATTGGCAGATACTACTAACAAGGCAAAGACTAGAGAAACTATTGAATTTAAATTATCTTTATTCTCCCCCAAAATTCCAGATTTACTAAGAATTGCATAAGTTATTGCAAATATTAACAGAAATGGTAGAATCACATCAAACAATCCGAACTCTTTCAAAAATTCTATTGTCCCTTGTAATGTAGATGCCATTTTAAAATCAAATTAAGATAGAGATATTTAAATCTTATGTTTTTAATTCATAATCTCTGGTGTTTTTTCCTCATAAGATGGAATTTCTGCCTTAGTAACTATCATTATATCCCCAATAGATTTAACTAACTGGTGAGGAACTATCACTCCTTTAGCACCACCTAAAACCCTATTCAAATAGGACCTTTTGGTTGATCTTACTTTCCATCCGAAAATCTTGTTTGAAGTTATAAGCGATTCCTCAATTTCTCCGAAATACTCTCCAGAATCGGTATAAACAGACATATTCATTACATCAGATACTCTCTTTGTTCTTAACATTATAGCGCCTCCTTAAACTATCATCCAGAAGTCTTTTAAACTTTATATATATTTCTACACTATGCCCCCAATATATAAAAACCTAGTTCTTGTGGGGACCTCCCATATCTCTAAGGAAAGTGTACTTGAAATAGAGAAAACTATAGATAAAGAAGAACCTGAAATAATTGCATTAGAACTGGACCCACTAAGGTTTGAAGCACTAGTTACCAAAAAAAAGAGAAAATTGAAATTGAAAGACATTTCTAAAATTGGAATCACTGGTTTCTTGTTTAATATAATTGGTGCCTGGTCCAGTAAAAAGTTAGGAAAAATTACAAAAGTTTCTCCAGGTTCAGATATGACTTCTGCAATAAAAATTGCAAAAAAAAGAAAGATCCCCATGGTGTTGATAGATAGAGACATTAGACTTACATTACGGAGACTTTCTCAGAAAATAACACTAATAGAAAAATTGAGATTTGTTAAGGAGATATTTAGTTTTAGCCAACATAAAAAAATAATAAAAAACATAAACTTGAACGAAGTACCAGATAAAAAAACAATAAAAAAATTAACATCAGAATTTAAAAAAAAATACCCCTCAGTATATTTAGTATTAGTAACTGAAAGGAATTTATTTATGGCAAAAAACTTAAATAAATTAATGACACACACTAATAAGAAAATACTAGCTATAATTGGTGCAGGCCATGAAGAAGAAATGATGAAGATAATAAAAAATGAAAATAACTGAAATTATTGATAAAACTGAGATAAAGAACATTGCAATAGCTTCACTTGTCTTAGGATTTATTTTTTCATTTAGGCAATGGGGGTATGGTGAAACATTCATCTTTTCAGTAGGACTAAATAATTTGGTACTTTCAGTCATTTCTTCAGCAATTGTTTTATTAATCTATCAATCTTCGCATAAAATTATTGCAAAACAATATGGTTGTAAATCGACATTTAGGTTATGGAGTATTACTCGGTTCTGGTTTAATAAAAGATCAAAAATATCAAATTTAAAGATATTTGGGAAAAAATTTAAAAAAATAAATGTGGGGGTTATTCTTCCATTAATCTTTTCATTCATATCTAATGGCTTAATTAAATTTTCAGCAGTAGGTAGTTCAGAAATATCTGAAATAAGAATACAAAGAACCAATAAAAAATATGAACACATTTCTGATTTTGATAATGCAGTTATGCATCTAGTTGGCCCACTTTCATTACTATTTGTTGGGCTAATACTGCACAACCTTGGACAATTTGAAATAATATCTAAAATTGCTTATTTTGTTGCTATCTTTTCAATGGTTCCTTTTTCAGGATTAGATGGTTCTAAAATATTTTTTGGATCACCTTTCTTGTATATATTCAGCCTTGCATTTATGATTCTTTCAATAGCTGCAATAACTCTAACTAGCATTTTAACAACTTTGGTCTTTGCAGGAATCACTGCACTAATCATACTCATATTATTTATCTTAAAATCTTCTTATCTTTCTTGACAAGCACAACAAAACGATTTATAAAACAGATTCGATTAATTAAAATTATGACAAATATAACCTTTGACCCACGGCTCTATCAAGAAACAATATTAAACTCTTGTTTAAAAAACAACACCTTGGTTGTACTCCCTACTGGACTAGGAAAAACAAAGGTTGCAATTATGGCCTTAATTAGTCGCTTAAAAAATTTTCCATTAAGCAAATCTCTCTTCTTAACGCCAACTAAACCTTTAGCAAATCAAATATTAAATGAAATAAAAGATAGCACTAATGAATCAGATATTTCTTTGTTTACTGGGCTCGTCCCACCTTCTAAACGGAAAGAACTATGGGAAAAATCAAGAATAATAATAAGCACACCTCAATGCATAGAAAATGACTTAATAAATAAAAATATTTCACTAAAAGAAGTTTCTACCCTTATCTTAGACGAAGCGCATAGGGCAGTCCGAGACTACTCCTACACTTGGATAACTAAAGAGTACCATAAGACTTCTAACTTTGAAAGAGTTATTGGCCTTACTGCATCACCTGGTTCAGATTTAAAAAAAATATTAGAAGTTTGTAAAAATTTATATTCTAAGGAAATAGAGATAAGAATAGAGTCTGACCCAGATGTAAAGCCTTACGTTCAAGAAGTTAAAATTGAAAAAGAGATGGTAGAACTGCCTGAAGAGTTTAAAAAAATTAAAAAATATCTAGAAGATTCGTTACATTCAAAATTAGATAAATTAAAATTGCAAGGAGTGGCTAATTTATCTTCAAAACCTTCTAAAACAGAAATCTTGAGATCTCAATCACAAATCCAAGGAGAAATTGCAAGAGGAATAAAAGACTATAACCTATTTAGGTCCATATCTCTCTTGGCAGAAATACTAAAAATAGGGCACACTATAGACTTATTAGAAACACAAGGAGTTAAGTCTACACATAATTACCTTAACTCCATTTTCGTAGACTGCAATAAAAAAACTAAGGCCATAAAAAACCTAACTGCAGACATAAACTTCAAATCAGCATTTATCTTAGTTGAAAAATTGAAAAAGAATAAATCAAAACACCCAAAACAAGAAACATTAAAAAACATAATTAAAAAACATATTAAAAAAAACCCAAATATAAAAATAATAGTATTCAATAATTATAGAAATTCTGTAAGAGAATTAGAAAGCGAACTAAATAAGTTAAATGGCCTCAATGCAAAACTTTTTGTAGGTCAATCTAAAAAAGAAGGTATTAATCTGAACCAGAAAGAACAAATATCAATTCTTGAAGATTTTAAAAATAGTATTTATAATTGTTTAGTCTCTACTTCGATTGGCGAAGAAGGATTAGACTTACCTAAAGTAGATTTAGTAATATTTTATGAACCGGTGCCCTCTGCAATAAGGGCAATACAAAGAAGAGGTAGAACTGCAAGACACGATAAAGGTAAAATCATTATATTAGTTACAAAAAATACAAGAGATGAATCTAATTTTTGGTCTGCACATCACAAGGAAAAAAGGATGTATTCAGTACTAGATCAAGTTAAAAAAGAATTAACAAAACAAAAACAACCTACTCTCAAAAAATTTATTGAAAAAACAAACACAACAATTTATGCAGATTCTAGAGAAGCAAACTCTGGAATAACTAAACTAATCCATGATCAAGGGATTAATCTAAAAATAAAACCACTAGTATATGCAGATTTTATTATATCTGAAAAGATTGGAATAGAAAGAAAAACACCCAAAGACTTTGTAAATTCAATAATTGACAAAAGATTGTTTACCCAGCTAAGGGGCCTAAGGGAAAATTTTGAAAAACCATTAATTATCATTGAAGGAACTGAAGATATATACTCCGTAAGGAACATACATCCTAATGCAATAAAGGGAATGTTATCTACTATAGCACTATCTTATGGCATACCTATACTATACACTAAAACTACTCAAGAAACTGCAGAACTACTCAGAATAATTTCATTAAGAGAACAAAAACCAAACTCAAAAGACTTTGGAGTCAGATTAGATCGGAAGCCTCTAACTACTAAAGAACAACAAGAGTTTATTGTAGAGTCTTTTCCTAGCATTGGCCCTACTACTTCAAAAAACATACTAAAAGATTTGAAGAGTATAAAAAATATAGTTAAGTGTGATAGTAAAAAATTAGAAAAAATTGAAGGAGTTGGCGTAAAACGTGCAAAAGAAATTAAAAGAATTATTGAAGAATCCTATGAAGACTAAACTACTTCAGGTATATTTAATGAAACTGGCTCGCTAATTATATAATTTGCTCCATCTTGGTCTAAGCCATACTCTGTTGAATCAAGGACTACCCCACCTTCTCCAATTATACTTATAATTCCCCCTTCTTTCTCTCTAGGCAAAATCACAACATCTTCAAAATCAATAAATTTATACTCAAAACTAAACTCTCCTTTTTCAGGATTATATCCTTCTACTATTAATACATCCCGAATATCCCCATAACTAACTCCTACACTATAATCTCCATTTGAAATTGTTAAATCATCTCCCAACATATCACTAACATAACCTCTTCCAGGTAAAATCTCCAAAATCTCACAAGACTCTTGAACTTCTCCAAATTTGAGGCCACAAGAAAATGTGACAATATCTACTTCCTGAGATGATTCAATAGGAGATAACTCTAAATTTTCATTAGGAAGTACATACTCGGAAAATTCAGTCTGCTCAAGGATAGACTGATGAATAATATATTCATCATATTCTCCAAAACTATTAGATTGCCAATAGTCTCTCATTATACCTACTTCTACTGGCCTAGCGTGTTCGTTATTTACACACCCTATATGACACTCGGAACCATCCACATCTTCAAACTTAGAACACTTTTGCTTATCTGAATCACAATTAGGACCTTCTATAAATATTGTCCCCCCTTGCCAAGTGTACTCATCCAACAATGCAGACATTTGGTGTCCTGCTTCATGGGCAAACACAAGAGGATCATCATTAGCATTAACCGAAACCACTCCTCTCCACGAACTAGACCTTAAATGGGATTTAAATTTCTTAACACCCCTTGGATCTACTAATACTACAGGATAATCATAAGGACAAATGCTTGCAGCTTTTTTAACTTTAGAAGGATCACATACAACAGCATCATGTTCGTAGTTGCACCCAAGATCTAAACCTGGCTCTTCTATTCTAAAAAAATTAAACCTATCTTTATTCCTTTTGTAAGGTTCAACTTCTAAAAATGATTCAAAAAAAACAAGAGTATCCTCTGCATATGTAGGTACATCTTCATAATTTGTTGATAAAAAAACAATGTCTATCGTATCTTGATAATTTCCCCGGTCTAAAATAGAAATACAACCTTCTTCAGGCATAGTGGGGTTCCGTTTAGGAAATATATCTATGCCATAAATTGTACCTAAGATCATAGATAAAACTATTCCTAATAATATTGCTAAAGGCAACCAACTTTTTTTAAGTCCTTTATCCATCACCTTAAACTACAACCTAGATATTTATAAAATTATTTATTAAATTGTTCCAAAATAAAATAATTTGATCCATCTTTAGTTACTTTACTTTGAATTAAACAAAACCCTTCTACTAAGAAATCCTTGCTTTCTACCCTCTTAGATTTACTAAATGTAGAAATAAATTTATCACTTTTTATTTTTTTAACTCTCCCTAGGGTGATATGAGGTACAAAACTCTGGTCAAATTTAAAAACACTCAATAGTTCTTGATCTACCTTATGTTGTAAACTTATTATTTTCTTCAGAGGCGTAATTCCGCTCCAAATTACCTTTACATCTTCCCCTTTTCCAAAAAAACCCATATTTTTGACCCTTGCATAAAATGGCTCAAAATTTATTTTATTTAGTTTCGAAATAATTAAATCTAATTTACTAGGGTCAACTTCACCTAGAAATTTTAATGTGAGATGTAGATTTTTTTTGGGGACCCATTTAATTTTAGCCAAATTTGAATGATTAATCTTTTGAACATTAAAAAGAAAATCTCTTACTTCTTTTGGCAAGATTAATCCTATAAACAATCTCATTTTTTAAATTTATCTTTAAATGCTCTTTCCCCAAAAAGAACCCAATATATCACTAAAATACTCGTAATGGACAAAAAGAAAATCAAAAAATCTTCCATGGTTTAACCAAACATTTTAATTGGCTCTATATCTATTTCTTCCTGTCTTATCTTTTCTATTGCCAATAAAAAATCTCCCATAGTTGCAATAGTTCTCTTATTCCTTATTGCAAAATAACCTGCCTCTGTGCACATAGATTTTATCTCTGCCCCTGAAAAACCTTCGGTCAACACACTTAGTTTAGGAACATCTATTTTTGAAAACCTCATATCTCTTGAATGTATCTTAAATATCTCTTCCCTTGCTTTTTCCTCTGGGAGAGGCATGTGTATTAACCTATCTAATCTTCCTGGACGAATTATCGCACTGTCTAATACATCAATCCGATTAGTAGCACCAATTATCTTAACATTATCTAATGAATCAAAACCATCTATCTCGCTTAGAAGTTGCATAAAAGTCCTTTGGACTTCTCTCTCCCCACTAGTACCCATCTCAACCCTTTCTGCAGCAATTGAATCTAACTCATCTATAAATATGACTGAAGGGGCCCTCTCTCTAGCCAAATCAAAAATATCTTTAACTAATTTTGCACCCTCTCCTATGAACTTTTGAACTAATTCACTACCTACTATTTCTATAAATGTTGAATTTGTACTTTTTGCAACTGCCTTAGCCAAAATAGTTTTACCTGTGCCGGAAGGGCCGTACAATAAAACTCCTTTTGGGGGGTGGATTCCTACTTTCTTAAATAAGTTGGGATTCTTCAGTGGCAATTCTACCACTTCATGTATCTCTTGAATTTGATCATCCAATCCACCTATATCTTCCCAAGAAATCTTTGGTTTTTCCATAATCACAAAATTTTCAACATCAAAATTTTTGATATTTTCAAGAATTTCTACCACAGTTAAGGATTTCTGCTCTGCTAAAACTCTCTGACCAGGTTTTATCCTTTGTATTAATGAAGGACTAAGGTTAACTAAAAATTTGTTTCCGTTTTGTAACCTGATTATTATTTTACTATCCATTACTTTGACTACATCACACACAATCAGAGGTGGAGTTTTATAGACATCAAGTTCCTTTCGGAGACTAGACACTGTCTCTCTTAATTTTTTATTTTCCTCATCTAAAACAAAAAAAGAATCTTGATTATTTTTCTTAGATAGAATACCCATAATAAAATATTAATCTATACTCTTTTATAAATTTTATCTTATTTGCATATATTCTTTATTTCAAAGAACCCACCTACTTAACCCTTCTTGCCTGTCTTCTTCTTTTCCAAAAAAACTCTCTATTCTTCTTTTAAGTAAGTCTAAAGTTTGGGAAGTATATTCTGGAAGATTATATTTTTCTGCAAGTTGTAATGAAGGCATCAAATATTTTGTAACACTACCTTCTGAAATAGTAAAAATAAGTTTGCCCTTGCAATTAGTGCACTTTCCATTAAGAGGTGTCCTCCTATATTTTGTATTACAAGCCACACATCTAAACTCCTGCATACTAAACTTCCTAAGATTACCTTTTATGTCTCTGATGAAATGCCGGTCTATTACTAGTCTTGCAACATCATCTTCATCAACTGCCCTTATTTTTTCGGCAAGATCCATCTGGCCAAGAACTTTCTCTTGCATCGTTGGAATTTGCTTATAGGCACTATATCTTACTCCATCGTTTAAGTTATCTGTTTCGTGAGTATATCCAATTATAAATTCTCCAAAATTTTCAAGATTGTCACCTATTTTTTTTATTTTAATGTCCCATGGCATCTTATACTCTTCACATGCTTCATAAAATTCGAGAGGATACTCCCATTCAGTATCCATATCAAAAACCATATCATCAACTTCAGTTAAGATAACTTTTGAAGTTAGCACAAGCGGGGCATCTTGAGTTGCACCCCTGTGACCTGGTAAATACTTCCTTGAAAAATTTAATAAACCATCCATTAACAACATGATCCCGCACTCATCTCCATCGCAATCTCTTCTTTGAGCACAATGCCAAATCGGACTAGCATAACCTCCTTGGGTTTTTGAAAAACCTATTATCCTTCCTACCACTCCTGCAGAAGTGTGAGGTGCAAGACTTATAACAAGGTGACCAACTAGATCTGATTTAGATTTTAACTCATAGAATGGACTTGACCCATAAACATGTTTCAATAAATCATCTACAAACTTAGAAACTCTATACATTATTGAATCGCAACCTTCTTCATTTGATTCTTCGCATGAAGGCAAAATAACATCTTGAGGATAAATTTGTAAAATTTGGTCTTCGTCGGTTAATTCTTTTCCTAAAACATCTTTAGTATATCCCAGTTTAATTAATTTTTCTACACTAGTTCCAACTTCCTTAGGTTTAAAGTGTGTTAATGCTAATTCCGTCATATCATACCTAACTGTACCATCTTTGTTTACATGAATATTGTGTATTGCCCTAAGTAATCCTTTAGACAAATTTTCAACATCTTTGCTATCACTAGACATTCCCCTCACACCCTTTACTAAATCGGGAGAATTGTTTATTCCTAGCTTTTTTAAAGAACTAGAATAATACTCAGAAATATTTATACTCCTAAAATTATAGTTTGTCCCTTTTCCATGGTTTGGACAAACCTCTTCGCTTAAAACCTTTTTACAAAGTCTACAATAATATCTTGGAGTAGTTTTATTTTTACAAGTTTGACAAGAAGGATATACTGTCTCTATATCGCACTTTTCACAATGTTTGAGGGGAAACTCTGCATTAATTTTTCCTTTCTCCAATGCAGATTGGAAACATCTTAATCTACCCCCTTCATTACCTACTGGAAACAATACGTGGGGGCTACCTTTTAATTTACGTATTTTTGCCTTTTCAGGCCTACCCATTCTTGCACCAACGAAAACTCCAGATTTATCCCTTATTTTTATTTCAGAAAGATTATTTATTATTTGTAAAACTTCATTAGAAGTATCTATTTCTTCTATGGTTTTTTTTAAATCAGCCCCCTCTTTGTACAATCCAAGATTTACCAAAAAAGACTCTGCCCATTCTTTTTCAATTATTAAATATTCATTAGAAACTAATTTATGAGGAACGCCTACTTTTTCAAGAATCTTTTTAAGAGAAATATGTTTTTCTAATTCTTCTTCATGTAGTGGAAAAATTAATTTAAACTCCTCTCCTCGTTTTATAGTAGATTTTATAACTTTGCTCAAAAGGATTAATAATTCTTTTACAGAGATATCTTTCCAATGGAATGTATATTTTGGGTGAAACGGGACTCCCAACTTTTCAGAAATAGTAAAAGAATCTTTTACAGAAATATTTGTTTTTATAGGGTCATTGTATAGTTGTTTCAACAATGAAAGGTTAATCTTTGTTTCAACTTCTAACTCTTGAGGGGATCTTTTTTTATTTTTTATTTCTTTTATCCACCATTCTTCACAATACCCTGGAGGGACTAACACATGTGCTCTATTCAAAAAATCTCCATAGGGAATTAATATGTCTCCTAAAAACAAGATCTTATCTATGTTATTTTTAAATTTATCATAGTCTTCTTCTTTTAAAAAAATAACTTCCCCGTTGTCTAATCTTACAATTGGGCCTTCTATTGAATCACAAGAACTTAAGGCAGTTCCTTTTCCTGGCCTCTCCATTTTGAGTTGAGTACCTATTGCAATGTAATTATTAAGGATCTTCATAGTTAAAGGGTGTATAGCCACTGAGCTAAGCCCAGTAGTTCTCGAACGCCCATATCTTAATCTAAATCCACCTTCTCTCAAAGGGTATGTTAAAACGGGCCTTCCTGCAACAATATCTTTTATGAAAGTAAAGTCTGGTGAAATTTTTTCAGTTGAATCTTGTATACCTTTTTCTTTTGCTTTTAATTTTGTTTGAATTTTACAAAAAGAATGCATAAAATCCCAATCTCCCATTCCTAACTCGTCTCCCCAATCTTCTAGTTGTTTATTTACTTTCTTTGCCTTTTGGCAAAGGCACTCCCCCAACACTAAACAAAAACCACCTCTTATCCTATTGGTTTCAATCCTATCCAAATCTTTGTGGTTTGAAACTTCCAACTTTTCGGTCGGATCCCCATCTATTTGAACAGGTAAATTTGAAACCATGTTCTCAATTTCTTCAGGACTAGGAAAATATTGTAAATTTGTTATCCTCTCATGATAATCTGTTAACTCTATTACTGCCCTCTTCACCTCTTCAGGAGTTGGATCATACTTAGAATAGTCCATTTTTTTTCTTAAATAATCTGCTATTAATACCGAAACAGAGGCAGCAGTACCTCCTGCACTCCTTACCGGCCCTGCGTAGCACAATGCAAGATATTCCTTTCCATCCTTTCTCTTTCTAATCTTTATCCCAGTAAAACCTTCTAAAGGGCTTGCTACAACTCCTACAGTAACATAAGCAAACCCCACTCTTATACCAACCTCTATTGCTTCTTTTTTATCTTCAAATTTACAAAATTTTTCACTAGCAACTTCGTATGCTATTTTTAATCCGACTCTCCAATCCAACTTCCCATTTTCTTTTTCTAATTGTTCTATTCTTTGGGGTAGGCCTTTCCCAACTATTTGAGGTGCAGCAACACCTATCAAACCTTCAACCCTCTCTGCCATGTTTTTAGCTAAAGGTATTTCGATCCGCTCCGAAGGATCTATTCTTTTTAACTTTGCAGATTTAGCAAGATCATATGCTTTTTTAACTTTTTTATCTATGCCTTCATCATATTTATTTAAATCATTCATCTTCTACTAAAAATTTCATAAATTTTGT
The DNA here is from genome assembly GCA_964408705.1 of Candidatus Woesearchaeota archaeon. GTDB lineage: Archaea > Nanobdellota > Nanobdellia > SCGC-AAA011-G17 > PNOQ01 > CAYFNK01. The sequence continues at coordinate 113,566 of CAYPAI010000001.1, read as the reverse complement.
CTCCCTTGTTTTCATATTAATTATTGCAACTCTTGCTGGCTCAGGAGTATGTCCTAACTTCTCCTCGTAGTCTGTCTTAGCTTGCCAACAGCTGCTATTAATTAGTGTAGTCTTACCATATTGGTCTATTTTTGCCTTGTGCACATGACCTGTAACAAAAATATCGGGTATATCTTCTATTACCATATAATCTTCTTCAGGATCTATCACTGAAAGATTTGATGTGTGAGTTGGTGCTAGGTGTCTCTTTTGTAGCAACATCTTCATTAAAACACAAATGCTGTCATAACCCCCCTTGTTCCGTATATTATCTAAATAATCTACATAAAAATCAAAACTAAATCCGTGGTACATCAATACATCAAGTCCTTCAAATGTTTCCGTCGCCCCCACATTAACTGTTGCCGGATTAGTAACAAGAGTTACATTTTCCATTTCCCACAAATCCTCCGACATGCTTCTTTCAAAAACAGGTTGAGGTTCTGCCAATCTGACGGCATCATGGTTCCCTGGAGATATAATTATGTGTATGTCTTTCCTTATCTTTGAAAAAACATTTGCACACTCCTTATATTGATCATAAATATCTTTTATCTCTAAATCTGATTCTTGTCCTGGATATATTCCTACTCCATCTACAACATCTCCAACTACACACAAGTATTTTATTTTTAATGCTTCTTCTTTTTGTTCCTTTGAACCATATTCTCCATTTATCCAGTCTATAAATCTCATAAAACTCTTCTTAAGAAATTTTTTGGAACCTATTTGGATATCTGAAATAAATGCTATATATTCTTCCTTCTGCCCTTTTTTAATAATTTCTCCGGCAGGAACATCTGGAAAATAAACATTTTCAATAAATATTAGGCCATCTCCTGCTGTCCCTTTCAACCCTATCACTTCATCACACACAATATCTTTAGAAAGTTCAAAAAGATCTTTTTTAGAATTCATAACTAAACATTTTACCCTACCAGTAATATCTTCTATTTCAAGGAGGAGGTGCTTATTTTTTGTATATTCTTTAGAATAGACCATCCCAATTGTAGAAACTTTATCTCCTTTACGCCGATGGTTCAATCTATCTATAGACACTGCACCACTCAGGTCTTGCCTGGCCTGTAACAGTTTCCTCAAGAAGTTATATCTTAGTTTATAATGTTCAACAAAAGTATTAACATTAATCTTTGTTTTTTTATCTGTATAATTCCTCAAAACAATTGGAACAGTAGAAGGATTTTTCTCAAGAGATATAATGGGCTTAACTGGTTTTTTAACTTCACTCAAGAGCTTGTCTAACTTTTCCTTATTATCTTTATAATTTGTTAACTTTAGCAAGGAAGGATAGGTTTTCTTATCTTTGCCTTTTTCAAAATTAACTCTTGCTTTTTCAAAATCCTTCCAAGAGATATTTATTTTATTTGGTTTTTTTAAAAAATAATCATGGATGTCTTTTGTTATTACTGAAGGCCGATCTTCATAAGGTATGTCACTTAATGTATCTAAGTTTGGATCCTCTAACTCCTTAATTAAATCTGGACCAACTAAAAATCCTTTCTTCAGGAGGTTAGTTATTTTTTCATTTACAGTCCCAACCATCCTTTTAACTCCTTATTTAATGAAGGTAAATTAGTTTGTGGCACTGCCAACTTTATTTCCCTTGTCCTTCCATATCTTCCTTTGCTAACAACTCTCGCATTAATTATTCCCAATAAATCTAACTCTGCAATAAGATCAGATAGCCTTCTTTGAGTTAGTGTTTTTAGACCTGAAGCAATACAATAAGACTTGTAAGTTTCATAAACATCTCCTGTTAAAATCTTATCTTGTGAGTCTCGGTTCAACTTAAAAATTGCAAGAAGTGTTGCTTGAGACTGTTTTGGTAATGTTTTTATGACATCATATATTAAATCTCTCTCTATTTTTTCTTCAGCATTATCAATAAAATCTATCTTAAGCTTGCTTTCATTATTTCTTTCAGCCAACTCTCCTGCAACTCTTAGTAAATCTAATGCCCTTCTTGCATCCCCATGTTCCCTCGCAGCATAAGCTGCACATTTACTTATAACTCCTTCTTCAACTACTTTACTTTTGAAGGCAGACTTGGCCCTTTCTGATAGGATGTCTTGCAATTGTAATGCATTATATGATGGGAAGTTGATATCTTCTTCAGTTAAGGAAGATTTAACCCTTGGGTCCAAATAATTAGCAAATTGCAGATCGTTAGATATTCCAACTACAGTTATTTGTGTTTTTTTTAATTCGGAGTTTATCCTAGTAAGGTTATATAATATTTCATCTCCTGCTTTTTTGACTAGTTGATCAATCTCATCCAAAACTAAAATTAAATTCATCTCTTTTCTATCTATCCTTTCCATAAATATCCTGTATATCTCATCAGTGGGTAATCCTGTAATTGGAACATCTTCACCAAAATCTCTCGCAAGTGCAGCAATTAATCTATATTCTGTATCTGCAACTCGTTTTAGTTTACAGTTCAGATAAAAAACTTTTAAACCTATTTTTTTGGTTTTTGCAATTTTTTCCAAATTCTTGATAACATGAAACATTGAAAGTGTCTTACCTGTACCAGTTTTACCATATAAGAAAAGGTTGGAAGGTTTTTCACCTCTTAATGAAGGTGCAAGAATTGATGCAATCTCTTTTATTTGCTCTTCTCTGTGGGGGATGTTGTCAGGGGTATGGCTAAATTGTAAAACTTTTTTATTTTTAAAAATAGATTCTTTAGAAAGATATTCTTCAAAAAAACCACTTATGTCTTCCTTTACCATTCTGAAAGTTTACTCAAAATTATTATTTAAGAATTTTCATATTATGAAATATACCCTGAGGCCTATATTTCCTGTGGAAACAAAAAATAACAACATCCTCAAACTAAACACCTACTTTTCTTTTGGAAACTAAAAAGTAGTAACAGTATAAAAAATATAAATTACAATATAAATATAATATAATAATAAAACATATAAATTAAAATTTAAAAACAAAAATATCAATTCTTAAAAATAATGGTATATTACGGCTTCTAGTTAAGAAATACTTTAAAAAAATAAATAAAAAAAATATTCAAGTTTTATAGACGATATATCCTTAAAAAAATACATAAAATCAAGAAAAGATTAGACATTTTCCAAGGGAAAAAAATCAAAATCTAAAAAATATAGGATTTCCATTTGAAAAGTAGGTGAGGGGGTAGTACCTTAACAATATATTTAAATACTAGATAAATTAAATCTTGATTATGGAAGTATTAACTATAATAGTTGTTTTAATTATTTCATTACTAGTCTTAGAGATGTCTAAACATATTTTCGTAAAAACTTTTGCAAAATCAGTACTAGTAATATTAATAATATCTGTTGCATTTCTATTTGTAATTGGTGCAATAAATTCTGAAAGTAAAATAAGCACTGATAATGAAATTATACAGACTGGTGCAGCAATAGTAGAAGAAATAAAAGATGTAGAGATCATAGAAAACGTTTTAGAAAGTAGTAAAGAGTATATAGAAGATACTGTAAAATAACTTCTATTTTAAGAAAAATTTTATAAACAATTAATACTTACCCTTTATATCATGGCAAGCGAAGAAAGAAAATATTCAAAACAAATCTTAGGGAAAACAGTTGTCAGTAAAACTGGCAAAAAGTTTGGAGAAGTCGGAAATATTGTTTTCGAATCCCGAACAGGTGAGATTTTAAATCTTGAATTAAGGAACCCAACACACTTGGCAGATAACTTAGATTTAGAAAGGGACGATCATGGAAATTTATTAGTCCCACATAGTTCAGTTATTGCTGTAGGCGATTTTGTTGTTGTTTCTGAAGAAGATATTATTTAATATCTTCAGCAAGATTTAAAAAAACACATCTCCCATTTTAAATATGGACTTTGAAAAAAATATTGCAAACTTCTTAAAAAAACAGTTAGGATTAAAACAAATAAATCTAGAAAGACCTTCTTCTGAAAAGATGGGAGACTACTCCTTACCTTGTTTTAAAATAGGAAGCAACCCTGTCAAAGAGGCTAAAACATTAAAATCAAAACTAAAAAAACCAAATTATATTTCTAAGATCGAAGCAGTAGGGCCATATTTAAATTTTTTTATAAAAGAATCCACCCTCCTTAAAAAAACAATTTCTCAAGTGATAACTAAAAACAAAAATTATGGCCACAAAAAACAAACCAAAAAAGTAGTAGTTATTGAATCACCTGGTCCAAATACTAACAAACCTCTCCACCTAGGTCATGTTAGGAATATGCTTTTAGGTAATTCCCTAATTGAATTAAACAAGGCCGTCGGAAATAATGCAATAAGAGTAGATATAATTAATGATAGAGGTATTCATATTTGTAAGTCTATGTTTGCATATCTTAATTATGGTAAAAACAAGGCCCCAGATAAGAAATCGGACCATTTTGTAGGAGATTATTATGTTCTTTATGAAAAAAAGGCAAAATTAAATAAAAAATTAAATGAAGAGTTGAGCAAGTTATTAGTCAAATGGGAACAAAAAGACAAAAAAGTGACCGACTTATGGAAAAAATTAAACAGATGGGGGGTAGAAGGGATCAATAAAACTTACAAAAGATTTGGAACAAAAATAGACAAAACCTATTTTGAAAGTAATCATTACGGCCTTGGGAAAAAAATAATAGATGAAGGATTAACTAAAGGATTATTTCAAAAAGACGAAAAAGGAAATATAATTGTAGATTTAAAAAAGGAAAACCTCGGTGAAAAAGTAGTAATGAGGGCAGATGGTACATCAATATATATCACTCAAGATATAATTCTTGCAGATTTAAGAAATAAAGATTATTCCATGGATGAAATGATATATGTAGTAGCTAATGAACAAGAATATCATTTCAAAACTCTATTCGAAATTTTAAAGAGATTAAATTACAATTTTACTAAAAAACTTTTCCACCTGTCTTATGGGTATATTAGTTTACCCCATGGAAAAATGAAGTCAAGAGAAGGAAATATTGTAGATGCAGACACTCTTGCAGATAAAATGAAAGATATGGCAGAAAAAGAAATAAAAAAGAGAAATAAAAATTTACCTAGTCAAATTTTAAGGCAGACTTCAGAAATAATTGGAATGGGTGCAATAAAGTTTTTTATGTTGAAATATGACCCTTTAAAAAATTTCACATACGATCCTAAAGAATCTATTAAATTTGAAGGTGAGACTGGGCCATATTTGCAGTATACTGGTGCAAGGATAAACTCAATATTGAAAAAAGGCAAAATCCACAAAAAAATAAAGTTCTCGACATTGAACGCCCCCGTGGAGTTAAGCCTAATCAAACAAATAAACAAATATCCTAAAATAATAGAAAAAAGTGCAAGAGAACACAAACCCTCTTTACTTTGTAATTATCTTGTTGAACTTTGTAAAAAATTCAATACATATTACCAGTCTTGTAAAATTTTAGAAAATGAAGAATCAACACTAACCAATGCAAGATTAAGTTTAGTGAAGTGTACAAAGATTACCTTAGGGAATGGGCTTAAGATATTAGGAATAGATATCCCGGCAAGAATGTAGAAACTTTTATAAATATCTCTAGAAGACAAAGACAAGGTGAAATTATGCCAGTTATAGGATTAAATATAGATAAAATAGATGCACAAAAAATTACTAAACTTTCAGGAAAAGTTGAAATCAAGAATAGTTTAGCAATTACCAATGTAGAACAAGAAAGCCTAACTCTTAGTAAATCTGAAGAAGTATTAAAATTTAGTTTTAGTTATGGTATAAAGTATGAGCCAGAGGTTGGACAGATAGGCTTAGATGGTTCAGTATTGTATATGGAAGAACCAGAAAAAGTAAAAGAAATCTTAGCAGATTGGAAAAAGGATAAAAAACTATCACAAAGTTTAACAACATCTATCCTTAACACTATTCTTGCAAAGTGTAATATCAAGGCACTAAATCTTTCTCAAGAATTGAATCTTCCCCCTCATATAAGGTTACCACATTTTAAGGCAGATAAAACTAAACAAGAAACTCATTAAGGTCTATAATTTCTTTTTTCTTTTCAGTAGCCTCTTCCCAGCTACAGTTCTCATCTTTCATAATTTTTAAGATATGAAGTTCTTTTAACATATTTATTTAATTTTTTTTATCCATTTATATATATTTGTCAAGTTAGTTACAATTTTTACCACCTATATTTTAGAACCCGATACCACTCTGTAATTAATTAAGGCTCCACTTAAACATAAAAGAATATAAACGAAAAACTAACTATACTAATTATGAAAAGGTTGATTATGTGTAATAGGTGTATGGTGAACTTGTCAGAGGGTACTTGCACTCTTTGTGGAGGCCAGGCATGCAAAAGGTGTTATGACCAAGAAAGAAAGATATGTAAAGAATGTTTTCAAAAAAAGAATTAGATGAAATCTTAACTGAAGAAGTCTTAACTGAAGAAGAAGAGAATAAGCACAGATTCACAAAGACTATTGCATTTTTTTTAATAATAATGACAACAGCATACCTCATCATAGGATACCCTCTGGGGGAGGTTATAGGGAGTAGTATAGAATCCAAACAAATAGTTAATAACTCCATAGTTGGTGAAGGATTTTTAATAGTTTTCCTTGGAGAAAGTTATAATAAACTAAAGGAAGAGTATTTGTCGAACCAAGATGTTGAAATTGTTGCATGCCTAATTGGTAATTATAACAGGGAATATTATATAGAGGATATCTTCATTCCTAAAATAATCCATCAAAGTTTTAACAGCGTAACATATCTTTCTTGTCCTGAAGGAACCATAGGATGGTTACATTCGCACCCTCATAAGAGATGTATAGCCTCATCAAAAGATCTTGAAGAGTTTAAAAAAATAAAAGATTCTAAAAGTAAGGGAGCAGGATTATTTATGGCGATAATGTGTTCCAAAGACGAGTTTAATATATATGAGTAAAATATATAAAGTATAACTCTAAGATTAAATTAGAGGTGATAAGATGGTTAAAAAAAAGAGCAAAGATCAGAAAATGTGTCACAGCTGTTGTAGTAAGAGTATGTTGGTTGCAAAAGGAATTATCTTACTAGGATTAGGTATATCTTTGTGGCAAGCAATTCTTGTACTAGAAGAAGTTGTTGCAATAAGTTTTGTTTTGATGGGTTTAAAAAAATTATACCACAGTTGTTGTTAATCAACAACTTTTCCCTTTAAACGAATAACTTAAATACTTCTCGAGATAGGTATAATTATGTCTAGATTAAGCAAAGATAAAATAAAAAAAATAAAAGAACACATACTCTCAGTAATCTATGATAATCACTTCCAACCTCTATATACATCAAATATCGCTGAAGAAATGATAAGGGATGAAGAGTTTATATTAAGGCTATTAAAAGAATTAAAAAATGAAGGATTTATTAAAGAAATAAATAAAAACACCGACGGTAAACAGTATCTTTCTCGAAAAAAATGGATCTTAAAATCAAAAATATATGATCAATATAAAACTTTATCCATTTAGTTATGCACTCGTTATTCATTCATTAAACAACAACTAAACACCTAGTTATTCACAATAATCTATTTATACTTATTTTAGTTCACTCACTTGTAAATGTTTCAAGATAAGGTAAGACAATCTTTCACAAAGGTAAAAGAAGATATTTCTTCATTAAGCGAGAGGGTAGAAGGTATTGAAGCTAAATTGGATAAAATATTAGAGAAAATTAGCCAAAGTGGTAAATATGGTGGGAACGAGGCTCCTACTCTTCAAATACCTCTCGATCAGAGTAAAAGTTCCACTGGAAATGAAGGGGTCTATTCACTCAATCATTCAACAAATAATCATTCAACAAATAATCATTCATTAAACATTCAATCATTAAAGAAAACTTTAGAAAAAAGAATAGATAATCTCACTAATCAAGAGTTCTTAGTGTTTTTGACAATATATCAATTAGAGGAGGATTTAGGCAGAAATGTTAATTACAATGATTTATCTTCAAAATTAAACCTTTCTATGGGGTGCATTAGGAGTTATATTAGCTCTATAATAAGGAAAGGGTTACCTCTTTTAAAGAAAAAACTCAATAATCGTACAATAACTCTCACTATTCACCAAGATTTTAAGGAATTAAATCTTAAAGAAAAATTAACTAACCTTTACTATCACAAAGATCCCAATCAAACAAGGTTTTCTTAAAATTTACTCTCACTTTTTATCTTTTTTTGAGGCATTATCTTAAAATATGGGTATTTTTACAGTTAAGCGTTATAATTTACTCTCACTATTCTATTTTTTCCTGCCTTTAACCTTATATTTTCTCATTATTTTGTTTTTTACTCTTTCTTCAACATAAAATCTTTTTTGTCCGCTGTTCTCACTTTGTTCTAACACAAGGTCATCCGTTTTCCTTTTTATGTTGCTAACTTGTCCTCTCACTGTAGACTCGTCTTTGCCAAGTATCCTTGAGAGGTCACTATAACTAAGCCTTATATCTGTGTTTAAAAGTGCCCATACTAATGACCTTTCCATGGGTGTTAGTCTTTTTAAACTTTCTAAAACTTCTGTTTGGACAGGAACGGACATCCGTTTTGGACGGACATTTGTTTGTGTTTGTTTGGACACGTGGGTTGTTTGGACACGTGGCTGGTTAGAAAGTATATCTTCAATAAAATTTTCTAATGTTTTAATTCGAGAATCTAATTCCTTGATTAACTCACTATGATTTTCTTTGTGAGTATGGAGATCTCCTAAATGGGTACTTATTGATAAAATATCTTCCTTTATTTTTAAAAAAGAACTGGTTAAACTATTATTAATTTCTTTAAATTTTTTATCTAATTTTGAACTTTTTGTTTTAAAAAATTTAAAAACCATGTTAATATTTAAGTTAACTCCTTATTAAATCTTTTGATACTATAACCTAAAATATACACTAAAAAGTTAATCAAAAACTTTAAATATTATACAAATAGGAAAAGAGGAGAGGTGTTAGAGATAGTAAAAAGAAAAAACACAAAACAAGGCTTTTTTAGTTGGTTTTTTAAAAGGCATGACCCAATGCAATATGTACTTAATATTATTGCACTAATTGTGATAATATATGGAGCATGGTTTAAGGAAATATCATGGATCTACTTAGGATTTGTACCAATACTAGTGGGATATTGGTGGGAATATATTAATAAAAAATGAAAAAGAAATTAACAAATTTTGATTGGAAGTGGATAAAGAATAACTTCTGGAATGTAGTCGCTATAACAATTATTTGGCAACTAATAGTATATGTTATTTTATCCATAATTGTTGCAATATTTGGATTAGAAATGCCTGTAGCATAAATCAAATAAGGGGACGAAGAGATATAATCTATCTATCCTAAATGGAATTAAATTTGGATTAGTATGTGTAAGGAGTTGGTTTATTTGTAGAAGTTATATTTGGTAGGGGAAAAACTGCCAAAAACATTTAAGTATTGATTAAAACTAATATTCTAACTCATCAAGTACATTTTTTACTTTTTTTAACTGTTCCTTGGAAACATGAGTATATATCTGAGTCGTAGATAGATCTGAATGTCCTAATAACTCTTGGATAATCCTTATGTCTACCCCCTTATCTAAATTATGGGTAGCAAAACTATGTCTTAGTTTATGTGCAGTCACTCTTTTAGGGATTTTTGCCTTTTTTGCAGCCAAATTTATTATTTTTTGTATGTTTCTAGTAGATAAGTGTCCCTTATCCCCTCCAGGAAACAAATATTGCTCAGTTTCAGATAAAGTTTGGATATACTTATTTAAGTCACGGCCTAGTGATTTTGGAAAGAATATGGCCCTATCTTTATCACCCTTACCTCTTCTAACCCACCCCACTCCTTCTTCAATTTCTAAATCAGATGTTTTTAGATTTACACATTCGCTTACACGTAACCCTGTAGAATAAAGTAATTTCATGATCAAAAGAGATTTTTTAGAAGAAGAAGCAATAAACAATTTCTTAATTTCATCCTTTGTTAAAAACACAGGGATAGATTTAGGTATTTTGGGTGTTTTCAGATTAATTATCTTTTTACCTAAAACTTCTTCATAAAAAAATTTTAAGGATGCTTTCTTTACTGCAATGGACCTAGGACTTAACAGGTTATTGGCAATAAGGTTTGCAAAATATAATTTTATATCATCTTCAGTGGTTTCTTCAGGATTTTTAGTTAATTGGTTAAGAAATAATCTAACATTGGTAAAATATGTATTGAGGGTTCTTTTTGAAAAACCCCTCAATTTTAATTCAATTTCAAGTTTATCTAAGTATTTTTTCACCAAATACACCTCTTTTAGTTAATTTTTGATAAAAATACTATATAAAAGTTCGCATAATATATGTTATGCGAACCCTAGGGTAAATATATAATATTATTACATATTATACCTTGCTAGAATCAAAAAATAAAGAGTATAATGAAGCTAAAATCCAAAACACTTGTAAAATTAAAAAAGGTATACTAGATATTTCGAAAGAGTAATATGCTAAAAAACAAGAACCAAGAATATTGAGTAAATAGAAATATCTCTTGTTTTTTTTAAATTTATTCCAATTGTTCAGTACATATGCAATAAAGATAATAAATAGTCCTAAAAATCCTAAAATCAAACTAAAACTCATTAAAGTTAAACCCCCTTTATAATTTTAAAAAGAAGAAATTACTTCTTCTTCTTCTTCTTCTTAACTGCTTTCTTCTTAACTGCTTTCTTCTTAACTGCTTTCTTCTTAACTGCTTTCTTCTTAACTACTTTTTTCTTAGCTACAGCTTTTTTCTTAACAGCTTTTTTCTTAGCTACGGCTTTCTTCTTTTTACCACCTCTAGCCATTTTAGCTTCACAAACATTACCATTACCATCTACATAGTATAAGTAACCAGATTTCCTTTCTACAACTTTTTTAGCAACAATCTTTCCCAAACTATTCACCTCCTTGATGTCTATAATGACATAAAAATAGTCTAACCCATATATAAACTTTTTTAATTTTCCGACGATAAAACAGTAAAGTCACTTAGATTTAATTATTGCTTAAAACTTTTAAGTTATATTAATGATATAACTTTTAATCAAAACCTAAAATATTCAAGACTTATAATCTTTAATTATTGATTAAAGGTTTTATAATATTTTTCTAAGATATTTTTGTTTTCTACTGGGCTTGGAATCACAAACCAGATCAAAGTTTACTCTCTTTTCTTCAAAAGGACCCCCTTTGCCTTCAATTACATCAGAATATGCTTTATTTAACTGATAAGCGATACTATCTGCAACATTTACAATGTTATAGTATTTGTCTGCTTCATCTATAAACTGTATTTGTGACCTCGAAAGGTTTTTTCCATATGTTTTAGATAAGACAAAATGAATATCTTCATTTACTGAAGGAGGGGGAGACCCATCAACTATAATTTTTGTTTTTTCTATGTCTATCTTATTGTTGTAAGAGTTTATTAATTTGGTAACTACTGGAACTTTAACACTGTTTATACCGAAGGTGTTTATGTGTTTTTGATAAAGTACAACAAATCTGATATTATCTATATCTGATATCAAGTTATCCAGATTTATCTTTCTTCTTCTTTTCTTAGTTAAGATATTGGATCTACGTACAATATCATTCAAATTTTTAGATAGTGCAGAAACATATATTTCGGGCGTTCTGCCATGATTAGATTCATCTATCCCGATGCCATAGTGTTTTTCCTTAGAAATGATATCACCTTTAATAGGCCCAATTCAAATAATTGTTTAAATATTTATATGCAATTAACCCATATAACTAAGTTGTTTTTTTTCTTTTGTTTTTTTAAAATTATGAGAACTTTGCATAATATTTTTTATTTTTCCTTCAAATAATTGTGCCTTTTTTAATAGAGGACTAGCATCAACACCCAATCTAAGATATTTATCTAATGTCTCTATAATCTTTGCTGCAGCCCTACTGTCAGGTAGTTTTGAATTAGTTTCAACAAATATGCAAGATAATGGAGTAGATTTCATTTTCAAGAGAAGACTTGCAGTAACACCTATTACAATCCCTTCATCTAGTGAGGTAATACCAACTGCACCCCATTTTTTATTATTTTTCGAAGAATAATAGTAGGCCCCGGGACTCCCCTTTTTTTCAACATTACCTATTGCACCTACTCCTTCCAAACTTATTACTTCTTTTGCCTTAAGTTTTTTGGCTAGCAAAGTGATTGCATCTGCAAGTTTCCACTCAAGACCATTAACATTAGTTAATGCATGCAGGATTACAATATTATTTTTCCGATTATAAAAAATCCCAAGGGGATCAATTATCTTTTTATCATGTACTGCAACCATTGGATTTATTTCACTAAACCAAATATATCCTATCTTTTCTGCATCAAGATGATCTAATAAAAATTCAGTAGAGATTGTTCCAACCAGTCCAAATCCGGGGAACCCTTCTACAATTGTAACTCCTTGTGGTTTTTTTGTAAGTTCTATCTTCATAGGTTAGATTTCTTTTTTTTATTTAAATAAATTTCGATTCAGTAAACTATTTAAATTTAGAATTGAAAAATAAATTAATGGTTAATCTTCAACTAGTCAGTTATATTAAGGAAAATCAAAAAAGAGGATATAAAAAAGAAGAATTAATAAAGATTTTACTAGAAAATGGCTGGTCAAGAGAAGACGTAAATTCTGCATATAGATTCTTAGAGAAAAATAAATTTAGGCTAAACCCTAAAAATAAGAAGATAATAGAAGAAAAAGAACCATTACTAAATTTTGTAAACAGTTCTCTTAAAAAAGGAATAAGTGAAAGCCAGATAAGGCTTGCATTGTCAGTTAAGGGATGGAAGAAAGAAAAAGTAGATAGTGTATTTAAAAAAGCAAAATTTCCAGTTATAAACCAAGGCAAAGAAGAAAATCCACAAGAAAAACTAATCCAAAAGATGGATATAAGTTCAGTGATCAAACACACATCTTTCTTTTTTATAGGGGCATTTATCCTATTTGGAACGTTTCTAGTAGGGGTTTATGTTCAAGGCATGAGTACATACACTATAACTGACCTGGAAGGACAAGAACAAACTAAAGTATGTTTGACAGAAAACTGCATAGATATGAAAGAACACGCCTTAGATTATGTTTATGGAAATTACTTGGTATATTTTTTATTAAGTTTAGGTATGGCATTGATTATGGTATTTGCATATGCCTTTTTACCATTCAAACATAACCTGCTTTGGGGTTATAATCTAGTTTATTTTTTAATCTTAGTATCTATTTTCTATAAATGGATAATTTTTCAAATAAATTAGTACATATCAAAAGATTATATTTTTATTAAAAACTTTTATTTTTATATCTAAAGTATCTTTCCCTTTAGAATAACTGCCATCTACATAATATAGTCTTTTTCCTTGGCTATTCTTATATACTTCGAAATTCAAACGCCCTCTACGAAAATAACCTTCCCTAATCTTAGAAAATTCTTCGGGATTTTCAGAAGTTCCAAGATAAGACACAAGTCCATCATTTTTTTCTCCAAAAAAATAACCCTGGGGTTTAATATCTTTTAATTTTTGAATAATTTCAGATAATGTTTTATCTGTTTTTCCATTAGTTTTTCTAGTGTATCCTAAAAAATAGTTTTTGGGCCTTCTTAAGATCCTCATTAAATTCAGAGTGTTTATCATATAATTAGAAGAATATATGTGGTTTTTATATTTTTTGTAATTTCAAACTAAAAAGTAGGTACTTTTTTAAATGAAATAATTTAACTTTTTTTATGGGTCCGTAGCTCAGTTTGGTTAGAGCACTTGGCTCTTAACCAAGGGGTCGTGGGTTCAAATCCCATCGGGCCCATAATTTTATATATGGAAATATATTTAAAAAAGTATGAAAAGAGGTAATTTAGTTTTAAGTTTATTATTAATCAGTATTTTATTTATTTCAGGATGTACCGAGTTTTCTAGGCAATCTCAAGACCCCAGAGATAATGCTGTCCAAAGAATTGTTGAACGTATAAGTTTAGAGATAGATAGGATCCAAGGTAATGCGCCTTCTTCATTTGAATTAATAAAGAAAGGAATTTCGTGCAAAGGTTGGGAAAGATTTGGACCACACGAATTTAAAGGTGAAGATTGTTTTGTTGAAAAACCTAAAGGGATAGTGGGTGCAAATCTGGGAAGTAATTGTGTTTGTTGTAATTCTTGCAACGTAAATGGCCAAGATGAGTGTATGAATTGCGAGACTTGTGATTGTGAAGAAAGTGGAGGAGGAGGTACCCCTTGGTACATTAAAATGGCAAATTGTATAAGGTATGGTCATCACCAGGGCGAAACTTGGATTTGTGACCACTATGCAGATGCAGAGGCATTGTCTGTGTATGATGTTTTAGATCCTGTTCTTTACACTGGCACGAATGTGGATGCAAACTTTCCAGAAGAAGACCCACTAAGGACTGAACCTGCTGCGAAAGTTGAAATACTAGAAGTAGATACAATCAACAAAAAAATAAAGGTTTATATGACTAGCAATACGAATGTCGCAGGAATACAATTTAATGTTGAAGGACTTGAATTAGAAGATGTGTCAGGAGGGAGTGTTGAGGAGAATGATTTTATAATATCTTCTAAAGCAGGAAATCCTATGGTTCTCGCATTTTCAATAAGTGGTCAAGTTATACCTGCCGATTGTATAGAGTGTGGATCGTCTGAACTAACAATAAATAAAGAAACACAATTAATTTTAGAAATTGAGTATAGTTCGATAGGTTCTGAGGTTTGTTTTGACAATAACAATGCCAGAATTATTTCAGATACTACTGGGTCACAAATTCCTACGGAATGGGGTAATTGCTTCCATACAACTTATTCAGGATGCACTGATGAAGATGGGTGTAATTATCAAAATACTGCAACAACATCAACAAGTTGCATATACCCTGAGAACTATCCAGACAATCAGTATGATTGCGATGGAGAATGTACACAGGAAGTAGATTGTGCAGGAGTTTGTGGGGGAACTAAAGTGCTAGATGAATGTGGCTTTTGTGGATATTATCTTGATAGTTGCCACTCTAGCTGTGAAGATTGTGCAGGCGTGTGTGACGGAGACACAGAAGTAGATTGTGCAGGACAATGTGGGGGTAATTCAGAACAAGATTGTTTTGGTATTTGTGCAGGTTCAGCCGAAATAGATGATTGTGGAGTATGTAATGGAGATGGAGTAAATACTAACCAGCATGGTAGTTGTGTTTGTGAAGTAGAAGGAGATGTTTGGGCAGACTGTTCAGGACAGTGTGGGGGCAATGCAGAACAAGATTGTTTTGGAGTTTGTGGAGGATCTTCAGAAAGGGATGATTGTGGAGTATGTAATGGAGATGGAGTAAATACTAACCAGCATGGTAGTTGTGTTTGTGAAGTAGAAGGAGATGTTTGGGCAGACTGTTCAGGACAGTGCGGAGGAGGATTAGAAATAGACTGTACAGGGACTTGTGGTGGAAACTCCCAATCAGATTGCACGGGAGAGTGTGGAGGGTTTGGAGAATTTGACTGCGCAGGAGTTTGTAATGGAGATGCCGAATGGGGAGGGCCTGGTTGTGAATTATCTGGGAATAATTGGTATGAAGTATGCCATAGCGAGTGCGGATGGAGTTCAACTTGGGGAAACTGGCCAAACAATTGTCATGAGCATCAAGGATGGCCAGTAAGTTATTCTACTTATCCAGAAGGAACACAAGACTCAGAAGTTTATGATTGTGATTGGAATGGTGATCAAGAAGACGGTTATCCTCATTGTCCAGATGGCTCTGCACCTTATCCAGGAGGACAATTGTATGATCATCATGGGGAACAAACTCCGTTCACTTTTGAGCATGATTGTAACCAGGACGAATTAAATGAAGGAAATTGTGAGGAGTTCTGCCAAAGTAAAGGACTTAATTGCCAAGACAACTGTCAATGGGGTAATTATATAAACTGGTGGTATATGATGGGAGACGTAGATCAATCAGGCGGAGGATGGAAGTATTACGGAGGAAACTCGCCAGATAGTTGTAATCATGATATGTCATATTGGTATGAGGCAACTAATTATTATGATCTTTGCCAATTTGAAGTACAATATCCTCTGGGGTGTAATACAGATTTTGATGATTGGGGGGATGATTATTGTTATGGACCTTTTGATTGTGGAATAAGATGTTGTTGTGGTTAGATTAAAGTTTATACTTTTTATCAAATTTTTCCTTGCATTTAGATTCTTTCCAGTATACTAAATGGGAAGAATTCTTTTCAAATAAAGATATTGCAAGATTTACAATATCGGTTTGATAAGGTTTTAGTCCTTGATTAGAAATAATTAATTTAGCATCATCCAAACATTTCTTCATAATCTTTATATTCTCTGAGTATGCTTCCTCTTCAACTAAAGATTCTTCTTCAGAATTCAAAAAAATTTCTTCCCAAACTGGATATGAACTTTTGGAGTTAGTTCTCGGAAAACTTTTGCTAAAAGACATAATTATAATATTTCTCTAATTCTTTCAATATGGTCTGCAACTGTTTCACCAGGTGAAGTCAGCTCTATTGTTTTAATCCTACCTTTCTTTTCAAAAGTAACTAGCTTGTTTTTTTCCATCTCTTGTAGAATTTTTACAGCATGAGAATAAGTACAATCAACTTCTTTAGCAAGAACAGAACCATACCTAGCTTTAGGATTATTCCTTAAAGCCACTAAAATCATGGCCGGTTTTCGTCTAAAAAATACCTCGAAAATATCAGTTTGTTTTTTAACTTCTGTACCCATATGTCTCATACATGATAACTCCCATCTCTATTTAAAGGTTTATATTTTGCAAACCAGCGATTCTGGAACAATGTTTGTTTTAGCTGAATTATTAGATAACAAAAACTTTATATAACTAATTCTTTTAGGGATTTGCTATGTTAAACATTAAGGTGATAAGGGAAAAAACTTCTATTATTAAAAAATCTTTAGATAAACGGGGTCTTTCTGAAAAAAAAGATATCGTCGATAATCTAATAGATTTAGACGTACGTTGGAGAAATTTAAAGCAAAGATCAGATAAACTAAGAAGTAAAAGGAATATTTTAACTGAGCAGATTAGGGTGTTCAAAAGAGAAGGGAAAAAGGTAGATTTGATAATAAGACAAGCAAAAGAAATTCCTAGAAAATTAGAGATTATAGAAAAAGAGATGAAAGGGCTAAATGAAGAGATGGATTTAAACTTATCTCAAATTCCAAATATTATTCATAGTTCAGTACCAAAGGGAGAAAAAGAATCGGACAATGTACCATTCAAGTTTTATGGAAAAAAACCAAGTTATAACTTTGAGTTAAGGTCTCACGGCGATTTCCTAGAGGAAATAAATCTTGTAGATTTTAAAAAAGGAAGATCTAATGTCGGACAAGGTTTTAATTATATAATGGGGGATCTCGCATCATTAGATTTAAGTTTACAAAGGTATGGTATGGATTTTTTAGTGAAAAAAGGTTTTAAACCAGTGGTATGTCCTTTGATGTTAAATAAAAAAACCCTGAATGGAGTTGTTAATCTTGGGGAATTTGAAGAAGTGATTTATGGTTTAGAAAAAGAAGACCTTTACTTAATCGGAACAGGAGAACACCCTTTAGTATCATTATACAAAGATAAAATATTTGAAAAAAATGAATTGCCTTTGAAGTTATGTACAATTACTCCTTGTTTTAGAAAGGAGATAGGATCCCATGGTGTAGACACAAAGGGCCTATTTAGAATGCATCAATTTTACAAAGTTGAGCAAGTAGTCATTTCAACAGAAGAAGATTCCTATAATCATCTCGAAGAAATGCAAAAGATAAGCGAAGAGTTTTATAAAAAATTAAAAATACCTTACAGAGTGATAGAAATATGTTCAGGAGAACTTGGGCATAAACAATCAAAACAATATGATATAGAGGCATGGTTTCCCAGGCAAGAATCATATAAAGAAATAACATCAGCAAGCAATACTACAGATTATCAGTCAATACCATTAAATATAAGGTATAATGATGGTGAAGATAAAAAGTTTGTACACATGCTAAATAATACAATGGTTGCAACTTCTAGGACAATGGTAGGGATTATAGAAAATTTTCAAAAAAAGGAAGGGACAATTTTTATCCCACGCCCATTAAGAAAGTACATGCGTTATAAAAGAAAAATTGGAGGATATCTAAAAAATGACAAGAGACAATGAAGATTTTGATGTATATGATAAGGCTAATGAGCTTGAAGAAGCTGACGAAATAGATGAAGTAGAAGAAGGATTTATGAAAGGGTATGAAGAAAATATAGATGAATCTTCCTGTGTTGAGTGTAAAAAGGTAATCCAAGGTACAGACTTTGTAGAGGAAGAGATAAGGGATAAAGTTTACAGATTTTGTTCGGAAGAATGTGCAACTAACTTTGAGTTAAAAAAGGAGCACATTTAATTTTTTTATTTTTCCAAAACATTTATTAAAGTAATATTTAAACTACCTTCTCAATGGTCGAGTTAATTATAACTGAAAAACCTGCACAGGCTGAAAAAATAGCCCTAGCTTTAGCAAATGGTAAACCTAAAAGAAAAAAGACTAATTCTGTGAATTATTATGAGTTAAAATATAAAGGTAAAAAGATAATTGTAGGGTGTGCAGTTGGTCATTTATATGGGTTAAAAAAAACAAAATTAGCGAAAGGATATCCCACTTTTGAAGTTGAATGGATGCCCAAACATGAAATAGATAAAAATTCTGAGTTTACTAAAAAATATTTAGATGTATTAAAAGATTTAGCAAAGAAGGCAGATAAATTTACAGTAGCTACTGATTATGATAGAGAAGGTTCAGTAATAGGATATAATATAGTAAGGTTTGTGTGTGGGAAAAAAGATGCAAGGCGTATGAAATTTTCAACCCTCACAAAAGATGAGTTGATAGAAGCATATGAAGGTGCAAACAAACACCTTGAGTTTTCCCAAATACATGCTGGAGAGACTAGACATTACTTAGATTGGTATTATGGTATAAATATAAGCAATGCATTAATGAACGCGATAAAACATGCAACAAACCGCTTTAGAATAATGTCTACT
Source organism: Candidatus Woesearchaeota archaeon (assembly GCA_964408705.1). Taxonomy (GTDB): domain Archaea; phylum Nanobdellota; class Nanobdellia; order SCGC-AAA011-G17; family PNOQ01; genus CAYFNK01. The sequence goes on along the minus strand of CAYPAI010000001.1, from coordinate 94,412 downwards.
GGAAGGGTCCAAGGGCCAACTTTAAAATTAATTGTAAAGAAGGAAGAGGCAATAAAAAAGTTTAAACCAACTAAATATTGGGAAATTAATTTAAGCGGTACAGTAAGAAAAACAAAAATATTTGCAAAATATAAAAAAGGAAAGATTCTAAAAAAAGATATAGTCAATAAAGTATTAAAAAATACTATTAAAAAACCTGCAAAGATAATTGATTTAAAAAAAAGAAAAACAAAGGTTCAACCACCTATTCCATTCGATTTAACAACCTTACAAACAGAATCCTACAAAGTGTTTAAGATAAGTCCAAAAGAAACTTCACAAATTGCACAAAAATTGTATACTAGTGGAATGATATCCTACCCAAGGACAAGTTCACAAAAATTACCCAAGTCAATAGGGTATAAAAAGATATTAAAAAAATTATCAAAACAAAAGAATATATCTCCGATTTGCGATAAAATATTAGCTCAAAAGAATGCCAAACCAAAAGAAGGAAAAAAGAGCGATCCTGCACATCCAGCAATATATCCTACAGGAGAATTTTCTAAGTTATCTGGAAGAAATTTAAAATTATACTCTTTAATAGTAAGGAGATTTTTAGCAGTTTTTGGAGATGTTGCAGAAAAAGAAAGCACTGTAGTAACACTAGACGTAAATAATGAGAAATTTTCATTTTCAGGATCTAGAATTTTAAAGAAAGGATGGTATGAATATTATAAATATGCCTTAACTAAGGAAATATTCTTACCCATGTTGGAAAAAGGAGATGAAGTCAAAAATTTAAAAATAAATTCAGACGAAAAAGAAACACAACCACCTGCAAGATATAATCAAGCGTCAATAATAAAAGAGATGGAAGATCTAAACTTGGGGACAAAGGCAACAAGGGCTTTAATCTTAGATGCACTATATCAAAGAAAATACATAGATGGTGTGAGATTAGAAGCAACGGCACTAGGTATGAAACTTATCCAAACTCTTGATAAATACTCTCCTGAAATAATTGATGAAAAATTAACAAAAAGTTTTGAAGAAGATATGGATAAAATAAGGGAAGGCAAGAAAAAACAAAAAACAGTAATTACAGCTGCTAAAAAAGTTTTAATAACTATTCTAAAAAAATTTAAAGAAAATGAATCAAAAATAGGAAAAAAATTATTAAAAGCAACTGAAGGTGAAGATATTTTTGGAACTTGTCCAAACTGTAAGAAAGGAAGTTTAGGTTTAAGGAGGGGTAAGTTTGGCCCATTTATTGCATGTGATCAATATGAAAAAGGTTGTAAAACTACAATCGGGCTTCCCAAAGGTGTATTCTTAAAACCTGCAAAGGAGATTTGTGAAAAATGTAAGTTTCCACTTGGTTTAATAATTAGAAAAGCAAGGCAACCTCAGAAGTTATGTTTAAATAAAGACTGTTCAACAAAAAAACCAAAACAAAAACCAAAATCAAAAAAGTGCCAAAAATGTGAAGAAGGTAAATTGATTATTAGGAAGAGTGTGTATGGTTCATTTTATGCTTGTGATAGATTTCCCAAATGTAGATATATATTTAATCCTGGGAAGAAAAAATAAGTCCTTTATTTTCAATTTTCAAATTAAATCTTTCAGTATTGGGTTTTTTAATATGGATAACTCGCGGTTTCAAGTTTAATTCTAAAATAAAATCTGAAAAGTTTCTAATCATTTTTCCACCTAAAACATGACGTCCTTCAGAGTTTTCATAAACTTGGTTTGTCATTATAACTGGAATCTTTCCAGATATGTGTTTCAATTTTCTAAGAATTTTTATTGCAATTTCATTTGCTTCAGAATGTCCTCGTTCCTGGAGATGCAATCTATAAAATATTCCAAAACTATCTAGTATGATCATATTAAATTTATTTGATATTTTTTCAAAAATTTCTATTTTTTTATTAAGTTCTTCAAAACTTTTTGGTTTCACAATTAAAATATTACCCATATATCTTCTATACTTTTCATCCATTTGTTCAATTCTTTCTAATGAAAAAGTATTTTCAGTATCTAAAAATAAAACCTTCCCCTTTTTTGAAAGTTCTAAGGTTCTTTGTAATGCTAAAGTAGTTTTACCGCTAGCAGCAGGACCATAAATAAGGACTATACCACTTTTTAATTCATCTAAAAAATCCATGGTAGTGAGTTAGTTTAGTAATATTAAAAGATTACTAGCCTCTGAGGAGTATAATAAACAAGTAAATTACATATAAGACTAAAAAGAGTAAACCTTCTTTTCTTTCAAGGATATGTTTTTCTGAGTTAAACATTGAAATAAAAAGTAAACAAGTAATTAAGATTAGGAATATGATATCAAAATTAATGAAACTTGAAAATATAATCGGCTTTACTAAGGAAGTTGCGCCTAAGACATAAAGAATATTAAATATATTGGACCCTATTATATTTCCTACTGCAAGGTCTATATTTTTTTTGAATATTGCAGTCAAAGACACCACAAGCTCAGGAAGAGAACTCCCTAAGGCAATAACTGTTGAGGAAATCAAAAACTCACTTATTCCAAAAGTTTTAGCTATTTCCAGGGCAGTTTTAACAATAAGGTTGCCACCAAAAAACAATCCTACCAATCCTCCCAAAATCATCAATGAAATAACAAAATCGTTGTGTTTTCTTATCTCTAAGTTTAGTTTTTTATCTTTTTTAGAAGAATTATACATAGAATATAAAAAATAACAAAATACTCCTAAAAGAATTAATCCATCAATTGAACTAATTTGGGAAGTATATCCAAATAAAGAGTCATTTACTAAAAAAAGTAACAATAAACTTGCAAATAATGCCCAAGGTATTTCTCTCCAAACTATAGATTTTTTTATGAGCAAAGGATAATATAATGAAGAAATTCCTAAGATCAATAAAGTATTTGAAATATTGCTCCCAATAATGTTTCCTAATGCAAGATCATTCGACCCATTTATTGCGGAAAATATATTGATGATAAACTCCGGCAAGGAAGTACCAAACGCAACTACAGTAAGACCTATGATTAAAGGGGAAACGCCTATTCTTTTTGCTAGATATGAAGAACCCTCTATAAAATAATGGGCACCTTTAATTAAGATTACAAATCCAACTAACAAAAGTAAGTATTCAATCATAGGTTAATCTTAACTTTATTATTTATTAAATTTACTTATAGAAAAGTTTATATATTGAGTATATACCACCCGTATATACTTAAAATGAATGATTTATTTGATGCAGAAATAATGTGCAACCAGTGTGTTGTAAAAACAAACAAGGATTTAATAGTCAAAGAAGGATTCAATGTTAGATATTCTGAATGCCCTAGGTGTAAAGAAAAGTGGTACCATCCTTCAGATATAAAAGATTATGAAGAGTTTAAGAAATTAAAAGATAGAGAGTTTCACGTTAAGCTAAGAATGGTTGGTAACAGTTTTTCAGTCACAATACCAAAAGAAATTATTGAGTTTGAAGAACAGTTTAATAGAATGGAGAAAGAAATGGATAAGATTATGAAATTATGTTTAGATAGGCCTGGAAGATTAAGTTTAAGTTTCTCAGAGGAGATGGAAGAATAATATGACAAAGAAAGAAGAAGTAAAGTTGAGAGTAATGGAAGCTATGCAAGAGGAAGCGTATAAAGGAATAGTAAGGATCGACTCCCAAGATATGAGAGATATTAAAGTTAGGCCAGGAGACATAGTAGAGATAGAAGGGGAAAGAAAAACAGTAGGGATTGTAGATAGAGCATATCCGACAGATATAGGGGAGTCTGTTATAAGGATGGATGGAATTTTAAGAAGAAATGCAAAGACAGGGATAGGAGATTATGTTAATATTAGGAAAATTGAAGTTAAGGAAGCTAAAAAAGTTACAATTGCTCCTTCTCAAAAAGGAATTATGATCAGGGCAGATTCAGGAATGCTTACTAAAAGCCTATTAGGCAGAGTTGTAGTTAAAGGAGATATTATTTCCCTTGGTGGATCAAATAGGAGGAGATCCACTTTATCTGGAAGCCCATTTGAGGAAGTTTTTGGGGATATTTTTCAAGATGTGTTTAATTCAGGGTTTATGGGTTCAATTGGAAGCCTAAAATTTGTTGTTGCAGATATAAACCCTTCAAAGTCTCCAGTAATCATTACTGAGAACACAGAGATAGTTCTTAGTTCAAAAGCATTAGAAGTAAGAGAAGATGCTGCAGTACCTGATGTAACTTATGAAGACATTGGAGGATTGGATGAAGAAATAAAAAAAGTAAGAGAGATGGTAGAATGGCCAATGAAACATCCAGAATTATTCCAAAAGCTAGGTATAGAGCCTCCTAAAGGTATTTTATTATATGGGTCCCCTGGGACAGGTAAAACATTATTAGCTAAAGCAGTTGCAAATGAATCAGATTCCAATTTTATATTAATTAATGGTCCAGAAATTATGAATAAGTTTTATGGTGAATCTGAAAAAAAGATAAGGAAAATATTTGAAGAAGCTTCTGAAAAAGCACCATCAATTATTTTTATAGATGAATTAGATGCAATAGCTCCTAAACGTGAAGAGACTCATGGAGAGGTTGAAAGAAGAGTAGTTGCACAGCTACTTACATTAATGGATGGTTTAAATAACCGTGGTAATGTAGTGGTTATGGGGGCAACAAATCGTCCAAACTCATTAGATCCTGCATTAAGAAGGCCTGGAAGATTTGATAGAGAAATATCCTTTGGAGTTCCAAATCAAAAAGGAAGGCTAGTCATTTTAAAGATACATACTAGAAATATGCCACTTAACAAATCAATAAATCTTAAGGAAATTTCAAGATTAACTCATGGATTTGCTGGCGCAGATTTAGAAGCATTAGCAAAGGAAGCAGCAATGCATTCATTAAGGAGAATTCTTCCTGAATTAAATATGAAAGATAAAGGAAAAATCTCAGAAGAAAACCTAAACAAGATCAGAATTACAAATGAAGATTTTAGGGAAGCACTAAAATTAGTAAGGCCTTCTGCAATGAGAGAAGTTTTAGTGGAAAAACCAAACACAGAGTGGGAAGATGTAGGGGGATTGGAGGAAACTAAAACCCAACTAAAAGAAGCAGTAGAGTGGCCAATAGAACATCCAGAATCGTTTAAGAGAATAGGGATTAGTCCTCCCAAAGGTATTTTACTTTATGGTCCTCCGGGGACAGGTAAAACATTATTAGCCAAAGCAGTTGCGGGAGAATCAGAATCCAATTTTATTTTAGTGAAAGGTCCGGAGCTTATGTCCAAGTGGGTAGGAGAATCAGAAAAAGGTTTAAGAAAGATTTTTTCTAAGGCAAGAGAGACTTCTCCTACAATAATCTTATTTGACGAGATAGATTCTATTACTTCTACTGGGTCAGAAAATAATGAGTCTATTTCAAGAGTAGTTAGTCAATTTTTATCAGAAATGGATGGTCTTGAAGATTTGAATGAAGTAGTAGTTATTGGTACAACAAACCGTCCTGATAAAGTGGATCCTGCATTATTAAGACCAGGTAGATTTGATAGGATACTACATGTACCTGTCCCGGACAAAAAAGGTAGGGAAGAAATATTCAAAGTACATACACACAAAATGAAACTTGCTAAAGATATTAATTTAAAACGTATGGCGGAAGCTACTGAAAATTATTCTGGAGCAGATTTAGAAGCAGTGTGTAGGGAAGCTGGAATGATTGCATTAAGGAAAGATATCAAAGCCAGTGAGATAACTATGGGTGATTTTAAAAAAGCATTTGAAAAGATAAAGCCATCAATAACTGAAACAGATATCAAAAAATACAAAGAAATAGAAGAAAAATATTTAAGAGTTGCAAGAGGGGCTGCAATAAGAGAATCTCAAAACTATATGGGCTAAGAAACTTTGTTTGATAACTTATTTTTTTTATTAAAAAAGTTATTTTGTAGTAATTGTCTCTCCAACTATGATGGTATGTTCGGTTTGAGCAACTAATGAAGAAGGATCTTGTTCGGGAAGGACACCATATTCCATCAATATACCCCTTTTTATCAAATTAGAAATTCCAATTGCAATCTCAAATTTACTGAAATCATTTAATAAATTTCTTTTAGCAAAAGGAAGCATCTTATACTCTGATTTTATAAATTTTAAAATATTTCTTGCTTGAGTATTTCTTACAGGATTTTGACTGATCAATGAATATATCTCGGATCCTTTTCCTTCAGTGACTAACCCTGTCCCGGTGCTAGCAAAGGGTTCTATTGCGATAATTTGTCCTTTTTTTAGTTTAACCCTTTCGCCACTGTCATAATTAACCATACTAGGTGGAGTGTGGACAGTATACTCGCTTAAACCATGTCCTGACAAATTTTTAATTGGTTTAAATCCTTTGCTTACAATTGTTTCTTCTATTAGTGCACCAATCTCTCCATTAGTAATTCCTGGTTTCACATTATCAATTGCAACCTTAAGTGCAGTTTCAGAGGCTTTGATTAATTTAGAGTGATTACCAAGATCAACACTAATGGCAGTATCTGCAATTGCACCATCTATTTGAACTCCATGATCAAACTTAACCAAATCACCTTTTTCAAATTTACTTAAGTCTCCAACAATAGGTGTGTAATGGGCAGCAATATTATTTATTGAAAACTGTGCAGGGAATGCAGGTTTGCCACCTAATTCTGAAATTTTTAATTCAACTTTATTCGCTACATCTAAAAAAGATACACCAGGTTTTATCAAATTCTTACCATATCTTCTAACTTTTGAAGCAATTTCTCCAGCCTTGATCCAATTTTCCATACACATATTTAAAAAATAAAACTTTAAAAATCTACTTACTATCTAATTTATAATGAAAGGATTCATAATATACTCGTCTCACAAGAATATCCAAGGAAAGTCCCATGTTTTACTTTATGGTAGATTAGAAAATGGAGAATCATTTGTTGCAATAAAAAAGTATTCTCCTTATTTTTTTGTTAAAGAGAAAGATATTAAACACCTAAAGGAAGGAGAATTTGAAAAAACAAAATTAAAAAATTTTGAAGGAAATAAGGTTTCAAAAATAAAATTTCCAAATATTTACGAATTGAAAGAATATAAAACTTCAATAGCTGAAGATATACACACATATGAGGCAGATGTAAAATATCCCTATAGATTTCTTATGGATAATAATATAAAAATGTCAATAGATATAGATGGAGATTATGAAGTTTCTCATGATAACATAGATAGAGTATATTTTGATCCAGAACTAAAACCTTGCAAATATATACCCAATAATCTTAAGGTATTATCTATTGATATAGAGACTAGTTCTGATGGAAAAGAGTTATATTGTATAGGATTATTTTCAAAAGACTATAAAAAAGTTTTTTTAAAATCTAAAAAGAAGATCAATGGAGCAATATCTTTTAACAGAGAAGAAGATCTTTTAGATGCATTTAGGGAAGAAATACTAGTCTTTGACCCAGATATAATAACCGGATGGAACCTTATAGATTTTGATTTAAAGTATCTAAAAGACAAGTTCAAAAAGTACAACATACCTTTTAATTTGAATAGGGATAATTCTGTTTCTAAATTAAGAATCGAAAAAGATTTTTTTAGATCAAGCAAGGCAGATTTTGAAGGGAGAGTAGTGTTAGATGGGATGGAACTTCTCAAGACTTCTTTTATCAAGGTAGAAGACTATAAACTAAACACTGCTGCACATAAAGTTTTAGGAAAATCTAAGTTAATAGAAACTACTGGGGCAGAAAAATATAATAAAATTGATACATTATACAAAAATGATTTAAATAAATTAGTAGACTATAATCTCATGGATTGTATTCTGGTTTACGATATTCTTTACAAAGGCACTTTATTAGATTTAACAGTTCAAAGGAGTTTAATAACGGGTATGCCTTTAGATAGGGTAAGTGCATCTATAGCTTCATTAGATTTTTTATATTTACCTGAAGCAAGAAAAAAAGGGATAGTTTGTCCAACTTCAATATTTAAAGTTAAAGAAAAACCTATAGCCGGAGGCTATGTAATGAGTTCCAAACCAGGAATATATGATAATATAGTAGTATTGGATTTCAAATCACTTTATCCTTCAATAATTCGGACATTCAATATTGACCCTGCCTCCTACTCTGAAAAGAAAAAAATAAACGCAATAAAGACTCCTGCAAATGTTTATTTCAACAAAGAGGAAGGAATTCTCCCTAAAATCATCCAAGATTTGTGGGAACACCGTGAATCTGCAAGAAAAAACAAAAACGAGTTAGCAAGATGGGCAATTAAAATTCTTATGAACTCATTTTTTGGAGTATTAGCAAATCCTAACTGTAGATTTTTTAATCCTAAAATAGCTAATTCGATAACTCTATTTGGGCAAGATATTTTGAAGAGGACAAAGTTATTGTTAGAAGAAGAAGGATATGAAGTTATATATCAAGATACAGATTCAAATTTTATTAATTCAAAAATTGAAGATTATGAATTGGCAATTAAGCTTGGGGATGATTTGGAAAGAAAAATTAATTTAGATTTTGACAATCTTGTAATGAAAAAGTATGGTTTGAAAAGTTTTTTAGAGATGGAATTTGAAAAGTGTTATCTCAGATTTTTAATGCCAAAACTAAGGTCAGGTAGTGCTGGTGCAAAAAAGAGATATGCAGGTTTAATAAAAAATAAAAAAAAGGAAGAGATTCAATTTGTTGGGTTAGAAGTGAAAAGATCTGACTGGACAGAAGCTGCAAAGGAATTTCAGGAAAAATTATTTGATAAAATTTTCCACAAAAAGGATCCGACAAAGTTTATTAATAAATATGTTAAGGAACTTCAAGATGGTAAACTAGATAAAAAATTAGTATATATCAAATCATTAAGAAAAAATCCTGAAGATTATACAAAGATCACTCCCCCTCATGTAAAGGCAGCAAGAAAATTGAAGAAGATTAAAAGCTCAAAAATAGAATATTTTATTACAATAGATGGGCCAGAGCCAAAGGAGATGTTAAACCATAGACTAGATTACAAGCATTATGTAGATAAGCAGATAAAACCAATAGCTAATGCAGTTTTAGAGTTTTATGGTATAAGTTTCAAGGAAGTAATGGAGGGAAAGAAACAAAAGAGTTTATTCGACTTTTAAGATGAAAATTTATTTAGTAAGACACGGTGAAAAAGAAGGATGGACAAGGGATTCTCCTCTAGCAAAGTTAGGAGTAGAGCAAGTAAAAAGGTTAGGAGTTTCTTTAAAAAATAAAAAAATTGATAAAATATACTGTAGTACTTGGCTTAGAGCAAAACAAACTTTCGAAATTCTAAAACCATACTTAAAAAAAACAGAAGTAAGTTATACTGATGAGATAAGGGAACATGATCACGGAGACCTGCTTACACGAAAGGAACTAGAAAAAGAGTTAGTTAAGACGGGTTTACTTGAACATGAATACACTCCTTCTAATGGGGAAAATTTTTATGACCTAGAAAAAAGGGCACAAAATTTTTTAGAACATCTAAAAACAAATCACTCAAAAGAGGATATTCTGTTAGTTTCACATGGACGTTTCCTAAGGTTTTTAATTTTAAGGGCACTAAAATTAGGGATGAAGGAAATGGATTTTTTTAGTTTACATGAAGCATCACTAAGTACAATACAATTTAATGACAAACTTGAAGTTGAAGGATATACTATTGATGATAACACCCACCTAATAAAATATTCTTCTTATAATCGAGAGGTAGTTGAAAAAGTATAATGGGCATTGCAATATCCTCTTTAATTCCAAAAAAGGAAATTTCTCTTACAGACCTTTGTGGAAAAAGTTTAGCAGTAGACTCTAGTAATGTGTTATATCAATTTTTGAGTTCAATAAGACAATCGGATGGTACTCCTTTGATGGATAGTAAACAAAGAGTAACATCTCACTTAATGGGGTTGTCTACAAGAATACCAAAACTTATGAGTGAAGGGATTAAATTATGTTTTATTTTTGATGGGAAGCCACCTGCATTAAAATTCAAAGAGAGCCAGATTAGAGAGGAAAGAAAGGTTATTGCGGAGTCTAGGTTTAAAAAAGCAATGTCCAAACGAGATGTAGATAGTATGCTTAAATATAGTAAACAGTTTACTAGGCTAAATAAAAGTATAACTGAGGAATCAAAAAAATTTATCGAAGCATTAGGGTTACCTGTAATCCAAGCCCCCTCTGAAGCAGAGGCTCAAGCTTCATTTATGGCAAAACAAAGGGATGTTTATGGAGTGGTTTCTCAAGACACAGATTCTTTAATTTATTCTGCTCCTCGCTTAATCAGAAACCTTACAATATCTCCCCGGAGAAAAGTTAAGGGAATATATACCACAAACCACCCTGAATTAATTGAATTAAAAACTGTTCTTGATAATCTGAAGATAAATAGAGAACAATTGCTAGCAATCTCTATACTGGTAGGTACAGATTATAATCCAAAAGGAGTTAAGGGGATAGGTCCAAAAAAAGCATTAAAGTTAGTTAAAGAACACAGAACACCTAATAAAATATTTTCAGAAATTAATCCTCCTTTTGATTGGAAAAGTATATCTTCGACATTTAAGAATATGCCAGTACTTAAGAAATACAATCTTAAGTGGAGTGAACCCAATATATCTAAGATAGTAGACATTTTGTCTTCACACGATTTTTCAGAAAATAATATTAATAGATTAATAGAAAAATTAGACTCAAAAGAAAAGGGATTATCTAATTGGGTAAATTAATAAAACATAAAATAAAGATTATATAATAAAAATAAAATAGTTAAATTAATTATTGCCATAATAATACAATAGAGGCATCTCTTTTTAATAACAAAAAATTGTATTCCGAGTAAAAATAAAGAATATGTTGCAGCTAAAAAAGAAATAAAAATAGAACTAGAAAAAAGTAAGTACCCTATGTTAGCCAGATCTATGATTAATGAACCAACTGACAAATATATCATCAAAATGGATAAAATAATATAGAAAATTATACCCAATGTATCATTATGTATTTTTCCAAAAAGTTTTGACCATTTTGTGTTTACAACATCATTGCACCGGTATCCTGTTGGACATACTAATGACTTAGAACTACGTCTGGTTAGGATTAAGTATAGTGAGATAATTATCCCTAAGCTTATTAATACAATTAATATGAAATATGATTCTACAAACATAATTTTAATTTCATTTTTAATGTTTATATCTTTTTTGATTAAGGTTAACAAAAGTTATTTAAATTCTTTATTTAGTTTATTAAAGAATGATAACTCGTGATGAATTAGGTCCTGAAAAAATAATTGAGATTCATGATTCTAAGATAGGGTTGAATGGTTTCCTTGTAATCGATAATACTAAGATGGGGCCAGGAAAAGGCGGAATAAGAATGACCCCTTCTGTTACTATTGAGGAGGTTTCAAAGCTCGCTAGAGCAATGACTCTAAAATGTGCATTATCAAACCTTCCCTTTGGAGGGGCTAAGGCAGGAATTGTTGCAGATGATAGAAAGATTTCTCCTAATAAAAAAAACATATTAATTAAATCATTTGCAAAATCTTTGAAGAATATCTCTCCTAAGGAATATATTGCTGCTCCCGATATGAATATTGGGGAAAATGAAATGGCAACCTATGCTAAAGCAAATGGGAGTATGAACTCCTGTACAGGAAAACCTTCCACTTTTTGTATAAGTCCTGGAAAAAAGTGTGGGTTACCTCATGAATCTGGTAGTACAGGTTATGGGGTTGCAAAGGCAGCATTAGTTGCAATAGATTATCTAAAAATAAAAAATCCTACTGCAGCTATAGAAGGATTTGGTAATGTAGGTACATTTACTATGAAACATTTAGAAGAAGCAGGAGTTAGAATAATTGCTGTTTCAGATTCTAAAGGGACAATTTATAATAAAGATGGACTAGGTTATAGAAAGTTATTAAAAACCAAAAAAGAAAAAGGAAGTGTAACTAAGTACAGGCCAGGAAAGGTATTACCAATTGGAAAATTATTTAGTTTAAAAGTTGATGTTATTATTCCTGGAGCATTACCTAATGTCATAAATGCTAAAAATTACAAATTCATAAAATCAAAATTAATTGTTGAAGCTGCAAATATACCTATATCACCAAATATCGAATATAAATTAAATAAAAGAAAAATACTAATTATTCCAGATATAATTGCAAATGCTGGAGGAGTTATTAGTTCTTATGCAGAATACAAAGGATATAAACTCTCTACCATGTTTAAATTAGTAGAAAAAAAAATAATAAAAAATACAAAGTTAATTTTAGATGCTGCAGAAAAAAATAATGTATCTACGCGAGAGGCAGCTACAAAGATAGCTATTACACGAATCAAAAAGCATAAATAATCTTCTCTTTCTTTATTTTAACATGGATGCAGTGATAAAAAAGATTGAACAAAATACAAAAGACACTAAGATATTCACTCTTAAGCTAGATACTAAACTTAGATTTATATCAGGCCAGTGTATTAAACTAAGTATACCTGGGGTTGAATTTTCTAGAGTTTATTCTATTTCTTCAGCAGGCGGAGAAACTGATGAGATTACTTTAACAATTAAAGTGTATGATGATGGAAAGTTTACAAAAGAGATAGATAGGCTAAAAGTTAATGATGCTGTCATTGTCGAAGGCCCTTTTGGTAGTTTCACCTTCAATGGGGATACTGATAAAAATATAGTTCTTATTGCAGGAGGGTCAGGAATAAGTACATTGCATAGTATTATGAGGTTTATATTAGATAATAACTATAGGAACAAGGTTAAACTACTATACAGTGCAAAAACAACAGAAGAAGTGATATACAGACAAGAGATAGAGGAATTAAAAGAAAAATATGATAATTTTGACCCACTAATAATTCTTACAAATGAAGATAAATCTCATGAAAACCCCAAAAGAAGATTAACTACTCAAGAAATAAATGATAATATTGAAGATAAAAATTCTTTATTTTATATTTGTGGTCCTCTAGGTTTTGTTAATTTTATTATTGAAAAATTAAAAGAGATAGGGATTAATAAAGAAAATATCAAAACAGAGAAATATGGAAAAGAAATTTAAATAGATAAACTTAGGTAATAATATGTCTGATGATCCACATTATGGAAAGAGAAAATCTAAAAGAGATAAAAAGGCCAAATCTAGATACACTAAGTATAAAAAAGGTGGAAAGAGGAGAGCTGGAAAAATAGAAAAAAAATAATTATTTAGTTTTCAAATAATCTTCTAATCTCGCCATTGCCTTATGTATTAGTTTATAATCTGTTGCATAACTAAATCTTAAATATCCCTCTCCAAACTTACCAAACTCGGAACCTGGAACAGTTGCAACCTTAATATCCTTAATCAAATTTTTAGCAAATTTTACACTGTTATTAGAATAATCTTGAATATTTGAAAAGGCGTAAAAAGTTCCATCTGGGTTTAGAGTAGGTAGGCCAAGGTCATTAAGTCTCCTTACAATAAAATCTCTTCTCCGTTTATATTCATTAACCATACGGTCTATATATTTTGGGTTTACAGATAATGCATTTAGTCCTGCCAATTGGGCAATATGAGGTGGACAAACCGTTATATAATGTGAGGTCTTTGCCATAGCATCAATTACTTCCTTTGGTCCTGCTGCATATCCTAATCTAAATCCTGCCATGGCATAACTCTTTGAAAATGTTTGGAAGGTTATAACATGTTTTTTCATACCATTTAGTGAACCTATTGAATAAAGTTTTTTATTATAAACTATTTTTTCATAAGCTTCATCCGAAAAGATGTAAAGGTCATTATCTACTGCAATATCTGCTAATTCTTCTAAAATCTTTTTTCTGATTATATTACCTGTAGGGTTTGAAGGGGAATTTAATATCAAAACTTTAGTTTTCTTTTTGTTTATTGCATTTCTTACTTCATCCGGGTTTATCTCAAATTTATTTTCTTCTTCAAGCTTAACATATGAGGGAGAAGCACTAACTAAGTCTATTGCAGGAGTATATCCTAAATAAGAAGGGTTTGGCAAAACTACTTGGTCTCCTGGATCCAATGTTGATAACAATGCAGAAAATATTGCAGCTTGACTTCCTGATGACACTAAGACATTTTCTTTTGCTAGTTTTATTTTGTTATCCTTCCTTAATTTTTTTGATATAGCTTCTCTTAACTCAGTCATACCCTCTGCAGCAGTGTAGTGAGTAGAATTTTTTATAGATTTTTTGGCAAAATCAAGAATTGGTTTAGGAGTTGGAAAGTCAGGTTCACCAGGGCCTAGCGAGATTATGTCCTTAGATTCCGAAGCTATTTTTTGTAATCTCCCAATCATTGCGTCAGGCAATTCAACTTCTCTTTCGGATAGTTCTTTCATTTTAAAGTATTTTAAAAGCATAGTATAAATAAGTTTTGAAAAATAAAAAAATTAGATTAAGTTAAAACACAATTTTAAGAATGAGATATAATTAAAGATTTTTCTCCACTTTAGTTATTTTTAACCTTTTTTGTAGTTCAGAAATAAAAGAAAGTTTTTTTAAACGAAAGTGAATGTGGATAGACTATGGTTTTTGAATATCTCCCACATACTGCGGATATAAAATTTAAAGCAAAAGGAAAGGATTTAGAAGAAGTTTTTTCTAATGCAGCTTTAGCAACATATAATATATTAACAGATGTAACAAAAATAAAATTAAATAAAAAAAAGAAATTTAAAATAAAGAGCAAAGGTAAAGAGTCTTTGCTATACGATTTTTTGGAAAGATTGATAATACTGATAGATTCTGAAGACTTTATTGGGGGTAGAGTAGAGGTATTAAGAATACATAAAGGTAAAAAGTACACACTCATTGCAGAGCTTAGTGGAGATGATATTTCAAAATATGAAACCCATGGAGATATTAAGGCAGTAACATATTCAGACATGGAAATTATTGAAAAAAAAGGAAATTGTTACGCATTAGTTGTATTGGATATTTAAAATGGAAAGATTGAAGGATAAATTAAGAAAGGTAAACTCATTTAAGTATGTGTTAGATAAGGAAGGAGATATGAATGTCCCAGTTGAGATTTATATTTCTGAAGATTTAATCGACACACTCGATGAAAAAAGCATTATCCAAATAAAGAATGTAGCTAGTTTACCAGGTATTGTTGGAAAAGCTATGGTAATGCCAGATGTACATATGGGGT
The DNA here is from genome assembly GCA_964408705.1 of Candidatus Woesearchaeota archaeon. Classification (GTDB taxonomy): domain Archaea; phylum Nanobdellota; class Nanobdellia; order SCGC-AAA011-G17; family PNOQ01; genus CAYFNK01. Next base: position 79,220 of record CAYPAI010000001.1, on the reverse strand, counting down.
ATGGCTTTCCAGTAGGGGGCGTTGCTGCTTTTGATTCTAAACACGGGATTATATCTCCTGGTGGGATTGGATATGATATTAATTGCGGAGTTAGGTTGTTGAGAACTAATCTCAAAAGAAAAGATGTTGAAGGCAAAATAAATGAATTGTTAGATCTCTTGTTCACCAAAGTTCCTTGCGGAGTTGGAATTAAATCTAGCCTAAGGTTAAATGAAAAAGAATTAGATAATGTTTTGAAAAATGGTGCATTTTGGGCTGTTAAAAATGGATATGGTATTAAGGAAGACTTAGAGTTCTGTGAAGAAAACGGGAAAATGAAAAGTGCAGATCCTTCTAAGATTAGTATACATTCTAAATCAAGAGGAAAAAATCAGTTAGGGACATTAGGTGCAGGAAACCATTTTTTAGAGATTCAATATATAGATAAAATTCTAGATAAAAATGCTGCAAAAACATTTGGGCTAGAAAAAGATGATGTTGCAATTATGATTCACTGTGGTAGTCGTGGACTTGGTCACCAAGTTTGTTCAGATTATTTAAGAAAAATGGAAGATACTTTACCTGAGATCATGAAAACTATTCCAGACAAAGAGCTTGCATATGCTCCTGCAAACAGTAAGATTGCTAAAGATTATTTTAAGGCAATGAGTGCTGCAGCTAATTTTGCCTGGTGCAATAGACATATGATTGCACATCAAGTTAGGGAATCATTTAATAAAATATTTGGAAGTAAAGTCAAAATTAATACTGTCTATGATGTTGCTCATAATATGGCTAAATTAGAAAGACATGAGTTTGGAGGGAAAGAAGTTAAAGTTTATGTGCACAGAAAGGGTGCAACTAGGGCATTTGGCCCAGATGCAGGAGACATTCCTCAAACCTATAAAAGAGTTGGACAACCAATTATCCTACCGGGCAGCATGGGTACAGCATCTTATGTGTTAGTTGGAAGTAAAAACTCCATGAAAGAAACATTTGGTAGTACTGCCCATGGTGCAGGCAGGACGATGTCAAGACACCAAGCTAATAAAGTATACTCTGCCGATGTAGTTAAGAAAGAATTAGAAGGAAGAAAGATTTATATTAAGAGTAGGAGCTGGAAAGGGATTACAGAAGAAGCACCAGGTGCCTACAAAGATGTAGATGAAGTAGTTCAAGCAAGCCATGATGCAGGAATAGGTAATTTAGTTGTCAGGCTGAGACCTATGGGTGTGTTAAAGGGATAGTTAATGGGCCCATAGTGTAGTGGTATCACACAAGGCTGGCAGTCTTGAGATCCGGGTTCGATTCCCGGTAGGTCCATAGTTAATTTTTTATAGTATTTATTTATTTATTTACTAAGACTAAAAATGGAAAAATGTATTTTTTGTAAAATTTTAAAAGGTGAAGCTGTTTCAACAAAACTTTACGAAGATAGTAAAACTTATGCTTTCCTAGATGCTAGTCCTGCTTCAGAAGGCCATAGTTTAGTAATCCCTAAGAAACATTATGAAACTATGGATGAAATGGATAAAGAAACTGCGAGTGCAGTTATGAAAACAACACAAAAGATAGCAAAAGCAATCCTAAAACTAAATCAAGGATATAATGTAAATCAAAATAATAAACGTGCAGCAGGACAGATAGTGCCACATGTACATTACCATATAATCCCAAGAAATAAGGGAGACAAAATTAAGTTTAGTTGTGAGAATACAATTCCTAGTGCAGAAGAATTTAAAAAGATAAGGGAAAAAATACAAAAACTTTTATAATTATATAGTTAGATATTTACTAATAAGATGTCCAACAAACCTAACTCCAATATATTGATGAAGATAGACTCATGGTATGTTAGAAAGTTGAGTAATGGAGATTTCGAAGTTAAATATTTTAATAATCTTAAAGAAAGACAAAATTACTTAATTGAAAATGATGAGTTAACTAGTAAGTATCATCACTCTTATGGTCAAAATAAGGATAATTATAGAAGAATCGATGATGTATTATTTAAAGACAAATAAGAAAGATTTTTAAAATAAGTTTTTTTCTAAATTTAAGGCGGTGCCATAGTTCAGCGGTTAGAACGCCTGTCTCATGCGCAGGAGGTCCCCGGTTCGATTCCGGGTGGCGCCATATATGTTTGTTAATTAGTCAGAACGATTTAACTTGTTCAAAAATTTAGTATGTTTATTCTTCATCTTTCTTAAATAAGATTTATCTTTTAATGAGTTTTTTAACATTAGTGAAACTTTTTCCCCACTTAAAATATTAGGCAAAATAACGTAGTCTGCACCTAACTTGTATAATTTATTTGCTTCATAAGCGTGGCTTGCAGTAACTAACAACTTAATCTTTGGATTAAGTTTTTTTACATGATTTAGTAAGAATATGCTATCCTCTTCATTAGGTACTGTAGAGATTATGATCTTTATTTTTTCTAAGTTTGCTTTTTGTAAAACTTCAGGACTAGTCAAATCACCATAAATACATGATTCTTCCCTATTCACCATTTTTCTTATGATATCTGGATTGTTATCTATAACTATTATACTTTTTCTCAGTCTAGTAAGAGTATCATAGAAAATTCCACCCATCCTATGTCTGCCTATAAGTAAAACTTCCTTATGTTTAGACCTCTTCAAATATTCTAATTTTTTCTTACCTGGAATGGGTAGTTTTTCAAATAAAGTTAAAAAAGGACTAAATACGTTATAGATAGAACTCTTAAATTCTAATAGATATGATGTTAAAATCATTGTCAAAACTGTTAAAAAAATAACTGAAGAAAATAATTCTTTTGAAATAAGATTTAACACAAAAGGCAATGATATTAATATTATTGAAAACTCACTATTTTGCGCTAAGCTCAGTCCTGTTAAAAAAGAGGTTCTTTTTTCATAACCAAAGAACATAGTGATTAAAAATAATATAGTTGGTTTAATTAACATTATTATAAAAAATAATACTAACAATGGCAAAAGCATTTGGGTAATCGAAAAAGGTGCAAGTTCCATACCTATCGCTACAAAGAAAATTGTTGCAAAGAAACTTTTTATAGGATTTACTTTTCCGATTATATCAAGATGATAAGGTAGGTGCGCAAGAGTTAATCCTCCTAAAAAAGCACCTATTGCTATTGAAAAGTCTAACATATATGCAATTATTGAAAATATAAACATAACTGTTAATGAAGAGAGGAATAAAAGCTCGTTAGATTTTGCTGCAAATCTAAATATTCTTGGGAAAATAAATTTACCACACGCAAAGGCTAAAACAAACAAACTAAGTCCTTTCATTAATGCATAAAATATAAGCATTGGATCAAAATTACCAAATGTCGAGATTAATGCTAATGCCAAGATCACAATAATATCTTGAATGATTAGTATTCCAAGTACAATTTTTCCATGAAGAGTATCTATTTCTCCCTTGTCTGATAAAAGTTTAATTACGATCATAGTGCTACTAAATGTAACAACTAGTCCTAAAATTACAGCTTCAAATTGACCAAAACCTAGCCTTAATGCTGCAAGATACCCAATTACGTAAACTAGTGTAACTTGGATTAAACCCCCAATTGTAGCCACATTTCCCACATATTTTAGTTTTTTAAGATTAATTTCAAGCCCTACTACAAACAATAGAAATGCAATACCTAATTCTGCAATGTGCCTAATCAAAACTTCATCTCTTATAACTCCAAATACTAAAGGTCCAAGAATTACTCCAGCTAAGATATATGCAGGTATAAGTGGTTGTTTTAGGAGTTTAGCTAAAAATGCGAGTAATGTTGCTATGATTATTAAGAAACCTATGTCTGTCAATAATCCTTGTTCCAAGGAACTTAAAATTGTTAAAAAGTCCATTTCACCTCGGCTAAAAATTAATTATTCAATATTTAAAACTTTCTAGAATTATTAACCTAGTTTTTTAGATAATATTATTTCAATAGTAGAAACTCTAACTCTTTTTCCTTCTTTATTTTGGAATTCTTCACTATCTATCATAATATCTTTTATTTTACAAGTATTTTCTAAAAATCTTCTACTTGCAACTTCTGCAACATCAACTGCCCTAGATATAAATTTTCCTCTAGCCTTGATTATAATCTCGCTTGCATTTTGAGTTGTAAATTGCATGACTACTCCAGTTACATAATTCATAAAGGGCTTCCCACCTATAAAAACAATATTATTATCTTTTTCAACATTAGTTATACTATCTAAGTTGTCCTTAGAATTATCTTCGGGTTTTAAGTCTTTTTCAGTCATCTTGAATATGTTAAGGAATATCTAAAATTTAATTTTGTTTGGCTAACCTGGTCATGTATCCTGCTATAATATTCTCTAATTTTTTAGATTTAGCACTAACCAAGTCTTTAACAATTTTTTTATTTTCTGAAAATTCTTTTTTAAATTTATCAGGATTTTCCTTAAAAAGTTTAAGAGTTATACTCTTTATCATTGTTGTCTTTATTCTTCCCATTAGACCTAGTTTTCATATCTGATTTATAAAGCTTACTTTTATTACTATTTTTTAAGATAATTGATTTCCTAATCGCATAATTTGTAGGGTTTTTACCCTTTAAACACAAGTGGTCAGGATTACAAAGCCCTAAGTCTTTATAATAATTCATCTCAGAATTTTGAGAAGAATGTGGACAGTTAGGTGGTAGGACTTTTTCTGACTGTCTCTTATGCCAATTCAACTGAGATATGATGTATCCTTCCCTAAGAGGTTCTTCATTTTTTTGGTTCCATGTCCTTACTACTTCTTCCAACTTTTCAAAACTATATCCAGTATTTTTAAGAAAATTGATAAGTATAAATAAAAATCTTTTTTTACCATCTTCCATTTGCTCTAATCCTTTTGTTATGCATGGGGGAAATGCAGAAGGTAAGATTTCTTCTTCCAAATCCTTATATTCTTTTTTTGGTATTTCCTTAATCTCACTTCTTAAATTTCTAGAATTCCAGTCAAATGCTTGGAGAATCAAATTTTTGGCGTCACCCTTTACAAGTATTTTGTCTCCTAAAAACTTATCAGAAGAATCTACTCTATCTGGTAATGCTTTAGCCTTATCAAAACTTAAAACTTCTTCCTTATCTATAGGGACACTAACTAATCCACTCTTTTCATGTAGCGAGTATGGCGCCCTATACATGTGTCTATTGGAGATTAAACCAGTGTCTACCTTGAAAATATCTGAAACCTTATTTCCGAATTCTTTTTCCATATGAGGTTTGATCATATTTAAGAGATAAGCAGTTACAATCCTGGGTCCTTCTGGAAAAAGATCTTTAGTTGGAACTCCATTAACTTCACTAGGAAATGATTGAAAAGGTATTGCGATATGAAATCCTTTATTTCCTGAATATTTTACAAATATATTCTTAACATCATTAAACTTTAATGCTTCAATTAAGTAGTAAGTTATAATCTTAGAGTCTTTAAGATCAGGGCTATCTATATCTAAGATTAAATCCCACCCTTTTCTTAATTGATCTAAATTTTTTTTGTTCATGCCAGGGACTAACATTAAAGGATCTTTCCAATGCTCTTCGGAGATATGGAAGGAAGTTGCCCCTCTCTTTACAAAGTCCAAAACCTCTCCACCATATTGAAGGACATTTGGTCTTTTAGAAAAACCCTTATCACCTAGTTTAGCAGCCAGTTCTCTGTCTTCACAGTTTAAGGCTATATTGTTTTGTACTTCTCTTTTAGAATAGTATTCAAGAAAATCACTTGTCATAAGAAAGGAAGTAGTATATTGTTTAATAAGCTATGTGTTATGATGAAAGAATACCCATCTCCATCTTAGATAATTCATTTTCTAATTGAGATTTAATATTCCTTAATTCATCGATTTGTTTAGTTAGTATATCTTTAGCAGAATCAAAGTCTTTTTTTACTAGAACGTTTGCACCAACGTTTAATATTACTTCTTTTGGTTTTTTCAATTCAGATTCTAAAAATATCCCTGCACCCATTGGCACAAAAGTTTCCCTATTTTCAATATCTTTGATACTGATTAAATCTTCCTTTATCTTCATCAATTCTTCAGTTTGCATGTTAAGTGTAGCAAGCTGGTTTTTTAAATTCATAAAATTTTGTTGAATTATTTGTTGTTCTAATGCTGCAAATCTTTCTTTTTCGTTCATTTTTTAGTTTTACCTTTATTTTTTCTAGTTTTAGTTTTTGTTTCAACCTTAATTTTTGCGGCATGCATAGCCTTGTGCACTTCACTTGTTGAAGCACCCTTTTTAATTTTAAGCACATCTTTTAAAGGTTCTAAATGCTTAGCATTACATTTCCTTCTCCTAACATTACCATCAATAAGGATATTTTCTTCTGACAGATTATCTACTACTACTGCAGTTTTACCTGCATCACGTCCTGCAATTTTAACACAAACTCTCCCTACTTCAAACATTTTATTCTACCTGCTTAATTATTTTTTTCCTCATACATGATGAACAAAGTACGCCCCCAAAAGGACGTTCTGGTCTTTTTTTAGTTTTTGATAAATTTTTAAGCTTAGATTGTATTTTATTAGGTACACCTTTTAGGGCAGTACCACAAGTTCCGCAAGAGCTTCTTTTTAATTTTCTTTTTCTGAAGTGTTTAGTGACATTACCACTAATAGTTCTTACAAAAATTCTCCTTAATGTTCTTGATTTATGTTTTCCTGATGGCATTTTAGTGTACCTTTAAAATTTTTCTTAAAGTCGCGCTGAAGATTACTGAAAAGATAATATATATCAGTAACCAACTGGACATCCCTAAAAAACTTATTTCTAGTGTAGCATATACTTCTCTAAGCCAGCCAAACACAAGTATAAGTGGAATAAATGTAATGAGCATTGGTTTAAAAGTGTTTTTCATTTGGACCATTGACTTTTCCATGGATATTTTTTGTAACTCCATCATCTTAGTCGGGTCTTCCTTAAATAGTTTCATTTCTTTCCTAATTTCTTTCATTTCTTGTTTTATCGATTTTAGTAACTCTTGATCTGTCATATACTTATAGACTAGTGTTACTAAGAGAGTTAATATGAAACTAACTATGAATAATCCTCCTAATGGAGACCATTCTATTGCCCATCCTAGTGTGTTTTGAAAAAAATTTTCTAATACCATTGTTAATTTTTGGAAGTTTGTTTCTTTTTAAGAGTTACCCTCCCATCATTTTTCTTAATCCTGGATTCATATCCATCATATGTTGTTGTGCAACTTCTTCATATAGTCTATAAATTATCATTACTGCTAAAAGAATTCCTGTTCCTCTAGCTAAAGACCCGCTTAGGTCCGCAATTGCAGCTAACGCCCCTACAGCAATTGCCCCCATTATAGTCAAAGGGCCAATGTACCTGTTTAGCACAGTTTCTAATACTCTTGGATCTCTTCTAAATCCTGGCATTTGTAATCCTGAAGACATAATCTTTTTAGCTTGAGATTTAGCATCCATTCCTGCAGTTTGTACCCAAAAGATAGAGAATACTACTGCACCAGAAACCATAAATAAAGTATATACTAAAGCTTGAGTTAAAGGTTCTAAGCTCCACGATCCTGACATGGAACTATTTAAGAAATATTCTACCAAGTTTGGAGGATAAGTCCAATAAACTAATCCTGAAATAGGTACACTTCCTGCAAAGTGTCCAAAAAAATGTTCAGATAGCCATGCCATAACTCCTGCACTACCCTCAGACTTGTTTTGCATCAATCTTGCCCAAAGTTGAATATTTGCCATAAATGCAGCAACCAAAATAACTGGAATATTTGAAGTATATATAAATCTTAAAGGCCATCTTATACCATGGCCCCTAACTCTACCGAAAGATAAAGGTATCTCTACTTTCATTGCTTGTGCGTAAACTGCTAATGCAAACACAATTAATGTAAAGAGAATTGCGAAAAAAGGCATTGCTGCACCTAACAAATCGGCATTCATTATGGCACTTAGTAAAACCCATACACTTCCGATTGGAGATTCTCCAGAACCAAATGCCATTGTACCTAACTGAGTTAATGGAGAAAATGCCCTTACAAAAATTTGCTGAGACACTCCTGCTGCAATAAACAAACTGACTCCAGACCCAAATCCCCATTTAGATATTACTTCATCCATGAAAAGTACAAGTAATCCTCCTAAACATAACTGGAATATAAGTACAAGTTGTGCCATCTTAAACAATGAAGGAGATAAGGTGACTGCAGGAGTTAAACCTCCCATTAGGACATAGATAGCCCCTTCTAAGAATATAAAGAATATTGCCAATAGTTTTTGAAGTCCTTGAAAATATTTTTTTCCTTCTGGAGATGAAACATCAATATTTAAAATTCCGGAACCTGTTAAAAGTTGAAGGACGATAGATGCAGTTACAATAGGTCCAATACCTAAAGAGATTATTGAACCAAAACTTGCACCAAGAATTATAGATAATTGTTCAAATTGTTGAAGAGAGTTCTCCCCTAATGCAAAAAGAGGGATCATTGATAATGCAAAAAAAGCAAATAACATTATCCCTGACCATTTTAATTTTTCATTAAATGAAGGTTTATGACTAGGCCCTATTACTTCAGGTAAGTACCCCATCAAATTTTTTAAGAACATATTATAGCTTCTCCGCCAGCTTTTTCTATTTTATCAATTGCTAGTTTTGAAAATGATTTACATTTAATTTTTATTTTATTTTTTAAGGTGCCCTTTCCCAATATTTTATCATAAGTAGATGCATCAAAAACATAAAACTCTCCTTCTTTTTTAGTTAAGTCTAATTGATCAAGGTTTAATATCTTTCTTTTTATGCCTACTCTCCTCTGATTTTTAAAACCTTTTTTACCAAAATAAGCTAAACCATAATTTTTCAAAATAGTTGGTTTTTTCTGATCTGCCCTTTTACCAGTTCCAGCAAGACCCCTTCCTCCTCGATTACCTGCTCCACGATTTTTTTTCATAGAACCATATCCATGGGTAGTTTTTGCCCGCATTCTGGTATTTTTTTTTCTTTTATTAACTGACATTTTATAACATATTTTTTATTAAATTATTTATTTTATCCTTTCTATATCCTAATGCACCACCTAATGAAAAAGGCTTTTTAGTTCCTTTAGCACCATACCCCTTTCTTGGTGGGTTTAATCTAAAAAATGGTTTTAATCCTGGAATTTCTTTTATTGTTATTTTACTTCCCTCTAGGTTATTTGCCATCTCTTCAATAGCTTTTTTATCATACTTTTCACTTAATCTCTGTTTACCAGGAAGTCTTCCCCTTTTTTCTAAAAGATCCTTGATAGTAGCATCATTAACTTCTCCCCATGTTGCATGATCTTTTATGACATTAATCATCCCTTGTACAGAATCTGAAGAAGTTATAATTATACAAGAATTTTTTTTATGCAAGTTTAAGAGTTTAAAAGTATTTTTAACTTTCTTATTCAACCCTTGTTCTCCAGCTATCCTAATAATTGCAATCTTAGTCATATTTTACCTTCCTTCAATCCCACAACACTTATCATTTCTTTTTTTACTTTCATTGAATTTAGATTTTTGAAGGCTTGGATACATGCCTTTACTAAGTTTATTTGAGTCTTAGTTTGACCTTTTGTTTTTGAATACACATCTTTGATTCCTGCAAATTTTAATATTTTTTGTATTTCTTTATGTGCAACTAATCCTGTTCCTGAAGGTGCAGGAATCAATCTCAACCTGACGGAACCACATCTCCCCTGAGTTTCAAAAGGAATTGAGTTTGTACCAGGAACACCTTCCCAAGAACCACATCCTCTTCTTAATTTCATCAAACTAAGTTTAGCATTACGTATTGCTTTTTCCCTAGCAGGAACAGTCTCTTTAGCCTTACCTCTTCCTAGGCCAACATAACCATTTCTATTTCCAACTATTGCAATAGTTGAAAATTTAGGTTTATTCCCTTCACTAGTTTTTTTCTGGGTTTGCTTCCATATACTCCTCTTGCCTCCCCCAAACTTACCTTTAGATTGCCCTACTGTAATCAAATCATATTCCAAATCGGGTAATAATACATCAACTATTTGTGGTTCAAGAATTTTCATACCACTATCTAGTACATTATCTATCTCTGTTATTTCTCCTGACTTTACCTTTTTACCTAACTCTGTTTTTGGAACCCACTCAGAGATAACTCTTTCTCTAATTGCCGCTTGCCTTTCTTTTTCACTAAGTTTTTTATGTTGAAATTTAGGTTTTCTTCTTCGTTCCATTTATGCTCCAATTAATTTTTTTCTAGTTTTTTCAAATAAATTAGGTATTTCTTCAGGATTGACTCCATCTTTTAAATATTTTGAAAATTGTGATTTAAATTTATTTTCATTTTCTAATTTCAATTTTTTTGAATATTGTGCAGTTAACTCTCCATTGAGTTTATTTTCAGAAGGGGATATTTCTTCTGAAAAAGGAATGTCTATTCCAGAATCACTTATGCCTTTTATTGCTGCAGAAAGTCTTGTATTTTTTCTTACTGTCCTAAGTCCAGTATCAATTATCCCTTCTTTAATTTTTGATTTTAATTTAGATCCAAAAAGTAAACCTGTAAGGTATGAGGAATATAAATTTCCAGTAGGGGCATTCCAACCTAATGATTTAAGATCTAAAGAGTTTACTCCACCAATACAAATATCACCTTTTTCGCCAAAGTTTATTGCTTGTATTTTTAAATTTTTGTTAGATACTCTTAAAACAATCCTGGTTTTTCCTGAAGAGATATATTTAACTCTCTTTCTATAGTTAGTCTTTCTTTCCCTTTTCCTTCTAACTTTTACAGTATAGGTTTTATTGCTTGACATTTTCAAATAATTTATTTTCAGTTAAGTAGGTTTTTATGTGGTTTTTACTTCTGAAAAACCCTCCTTTAATTTTTGAATATATTGATCTGTAAGTAGGTAAAGAAACTTTCTTTTTGTTTCTCAATTCTTTAACAAACTCCCTTTGGATCCTTACTCTATTTATCCATTTTCTTTTTTTAGATAATCTTGCAGTGCTTTTACCTTCCCTAGATCCAGTTCCAACTTTTCTACCTTTTCTTTTCTGTTTCAAGGTCTTTCTTGCGTTTGATCTAGATACAGATTTTTTTTGAGTAGGTATTATTGCTTTTGTTATTCTTAGTGCCCTAATATCTGATCTAGTTATTGCTTCCTTTATATCTCCAAGTTTTTCTGAGTTAAATTTAATCCTCTTCATACCTCTTTTGAAAACTTTTGATGCAAGTTTTTTTTGCTTGTTTAGTTTCATTGTTTAGTCCCAGGAACATTACTTGCCTGATGGCCCCCTTTGGATTGAGTTGTGTCTTTTTTAATTAAATTTTTTTCTAATGCCTTTTCTTTTTTTTGTTTAGATCCCAGGACTTCTTTTTCAACTTTTTTTTGTTTATCTTTTGAAGAATCTTTTTTCTTCTTTGCTAAGTCTTCAGCTTCTTTTTTCTTCTTTGCTAAGTCTTCAGCTTCTTTTTTCTTCTTTTCTATTCTCGTCCTAGAAACTTCTTTTTTATCCTTAAGTTTGTTTTTAGATTCTTCTATAAACTTTTTAATATCCTTTATGGCTGAAACAGCTATGCCATTAGACAAACACTTTTCTAAAATTTCAAGTTTATTTTTTAGGCCAACTTTTGAAGAGATTATAGGAAGATAGGTGTTATCTTTTATTTTATTTAAATCATTAATATTATAGATATGGATAGGCTTTAATCCATTTTTTGTTAAGTTCCTAACTTCTTTAGGCGATTTAAATCCTACTGACGGATTTTTTTGATGTCCTTTTCTCTTTAATCTTCTTTTGTTATGAAGGCCTCTTGGTCTTTTCCATTTGGATCTTGTTTTAGATTTTTCTTTATTAAAGTCTCCTCTAACAAAATTAGGTTTTCTTGATTTTAATTCCTTTCTTATTTTTAAGGATTCTTTCATATTTTTACTCCAGATTTCTCAGTAATAAATATCCCATCTTGGAATCTTCTTCTATCTCTATTTTTTATTTTAGTAGACCTTTCTAAGTTTGCAGCAGTTTGCCCAACAGATTCTATGTCTATTCCAGATAGCGTTATTATATCTTTTTCTATTTTAACATCAACACCCTCTAAGATTTTGGAAGTTCTTATAACTTTTTCGCCTAAGAAGTTTTTTATTACTATTTCATTTGATTGAAGAGTTACTGTCATTGGAAAATGTCCTGAACAAATTTTTAATTTATATTCAAAACCTTCAATAACACCTTTTAACATATTATTAAAGTGTGCTTCAAGAGTTTTCATCATCATTTTTTCTCTTTTAGATGCGTTCCTTATTTCAAAAGCTACTTCCTTATCTTCCTTTTTTATTTCTAACCCTGGATAGAACGACCTTTTTGTTATTTCTCCTTTAGGACCTTTTACTGAAATAGTTGTTTCTTCAATATCAACTTCAATTCCATCAGGAATAGTTATCCTATCTTTAATATTCAATTTTGACATTTTAGTAGCAATAAGCGATTAATCTCCCCCCTGTTTTATTATCTATTGCTTCATTATGTATCATCAATCCCTTGGGTGTTGAAACAATTATTATTCCAAAGTCTCTCGCCGGAAGATATCTTTTTTCAAATTTTTCATAGTCCCCTCTTTTAACTGGGAACCTAGGTTTAATGACTCCACAGTTATTGATTGAACCACTTAAAGTTACATCTAAAACTTCTCCACTTACTGTTTTAACAGGTTTAAAATCTTCAATATATCCATTTTTTTTAAGAATGGTTAAAACTGATTTAATAACTCTTGAAGAGTTTTTTATATTACATGAAGTTTTACTTTTTCTCTCACAATTTAATATGTGAGACATTGCGTTTGCTAGTGTATCATTTAATGCCATTTTTATCCTCAACTATATTTTTTGAATCCCAAACTTTTAGCTACTTCTCTGAAGCATTGCCTGCATAATTTAAGACCATATTTTTGAATATGGGCACCATTTCTCCCACATTCTCTACATTTCCTTAATGCAATACCACAAGTTCTTTTTTTCGGCTTATTATGTTTGATAAATTTAGTTAATTTTGCAGGTTTTGCTTTAAGTTGTTTGAATGCCTTTCTATGGTCGCTTGTTGTCAATTTATTCATCTCCGCCTATTTTTATTCCAAAATTATTTTGAACATAATCTATTGAGTCTTCCTTTGTGATGATATGGGACTTACCAATCTTAGCCCGATTATATTTTCTTTTTTTTACTCTATATCCTGCTCTTTCTAAAGTTACTGCAACTTCCAATCCAATTATACCTAAATCTGGATCATACTCAACTTCAGGAATATCGATATACTCTTTGATTCCAAATGAAAAATTACCCTGATTATCAAATGAAGTAGGTTTTACTTTTTTATCTATAGCACTTGCCAATCTTTCAAACAATTCTTTAGCCTCTTTTCCTCTAACCGAAACTTTTGCCCCTATCTCTAAGCCAGGCCTTACTCCCCACGTAGGAATTCTTTTGTAAGATTTAGTTAAAACGGGTTTTTTATTTGAAATTTTATTAAGTAGCTTTGTTGCTTTTTTTAATTTGTCTCCTGCTTCACCCATTCCCATATTTAGGGTAATCTTCTCTATCCTAATATCTTTCATTTTATTCATCTGACAAGCTGATTAATGGTTTAGATTTTCCGATAACAAAAGCATGATCTTTCAATGTCTCAAAATCATTTGTTCCATCATTAAATATTATCTTTTTAGGTTGAAAATCTTTAGACTTTTCTATTTTTTTTAAGATACCACTCTTACCAATCTGGCTTCCACCCGTGATGTAAACAAATGCACCTTCTTCAAAGGATATCTTTTTGTTTATCTTATTCTCTTCAAACAGTAAGGTATCATATGTGTTTACTTTATTTTTATAGTCGTTAAGGTTTGAGCCATCATACAGATTGATTTGCAACTTTTTCCCTTTCAAAGAGGTTTTATTGATAATTTTCTTTGGTTTTATTTTTGATTCTTCTTTTTTAATAGGTATGGCCATTATTTTTCCATTTGTGTTAAAAAGTATCCTATAAAACTTATCTTTTACTTGAACCACATCCATAATCCCTACGGGGAAATTCTTATCCTTCCTTAATACACCATCTACTTTGATCTGCTCTTTAGCTAATGCATATTTTAATTCTTTAGTTGTTTTACAAATCTTTAAGATTTCTTTAATTAAAACATCTAGGGCTACACACATGTTTAGCTTATGTGTTCCAGTAGTAGGTCTTGATACCCACATGCTAGACTTCCTACTTATAGGCCAAGTTTTAGGTGCTGCTAATCTTTTTATATGACTTTTTCCCATTTTATTTCCTTTCCAATAATTTTTTTCTTTTTTTATCGTCTAATTTTATTTCCGTAATCATTAAATTTGAAGGAGATATGGGGCATGGTGCCTTATTTCCATCTTTTTTTAATAATTCAAGTTTTTCAACATTAACTTTTAGATTTTTTAAATCCACTTTTATAACTTCTCCAAGCTTTCCCTTGAATTTCCCTCTCATAACTTTTACCTTATCTCCTTTTCTGATTGGAATATTCCTTTTACCATATTTTTCTCTTAATTCCTTTGAAAGGTTTGTTGAAACCAATTTTTTTCTGATGTGGTTTGGAGCATTATGTACATATTTATGTTGCTTTCTAGGTTGTTTACTAGATTTCCAGCTTGTTGAAAATATCGATTTCATTTTATACTACTATTTTTGCAACTTTACTAACTGCTGCCCACCTCTCAGTTGCTTCTTTTGCAATAGGTCCTTTAAAAACTGTACCTTTAGGATTCCCTTTTTCATCCTTACAGACCACTACAGCATTATCGTTAAACTTGATTCTTGTACCATCTGGTCTTTTATACTCTTTGGTTTGTCTAACTACTATAGCATCTACAAGTTGTTTTCTTATATCTTGAGATCCTTTAATTATTGAAACTTTAACTAAATCTCCTACTCCTGCGGAAGGATATCTTCCTTTTACAGTTTTTGAACCCTTCACGGAAACTAAATATGCTATCTTTGCACCAGAGTTATCACAAACTTCCATTTTTGACCCTCTTACTATACATTTTGGTATCTTTGCATTTATTGCTTTCATTTTATTTTATCCACTATTACAAATTTTTTAGTTTTACTGATAGGCCTACACTCTATTGCCTTAACAAGATCTCCAACTTCAACATTCAAACATTTTGGCATATGTGCCTTTACTCCAGACTTCCTATACTCAAATCTTTCATACTTAGGAATGGGGTGGATTCTTGACCACTCTATTTTTGCAGTCCCATGAGTATCTTTTGAAACAACTTTTCCAGTTACAACTCTTCCTCTAACCTTAATCCTATGTTTTACTAACTCTTGGCTAAGTTCTTGTAATTTTTCCTTGGAAGTATTCAACTCTACTCCTATTCCTTTTTCTTTGTCCATTTTAACTCCAATTTAACATGATTCTTGATTATTTTTTTTATTTTTTTGTCTTGAACAGTGATAGTATTTTTAGTTTCCTCTATTACCCTACCTTCTATTCCTACGAGCGAAGAGTTTTTTGCCTCTATAACTCTTATTTGTGAACCTATTAGTCCTCCTTCCCATGACATTGTTTTAACCTATTGTTGCAGGATTGAAACCCATCTTAATGAGTTCTCTTTTAACTTTATTCAGGTGATCTCCTTGAAGCACAATTGCTCCTCCCTTGTGAGTACCCCCACAAGCAAGTTTATTCTTGAGCCCTTTTGCCAAGTCTTTTATATTTATATCGGTCGAATCTATCCCTTCAACAATCGTAACAATTTTACCATATCTTTTTCTGTCTTTTCTTATTGTTACTCTCTGTTCTTCTTTAGAGATAGTTTCACAGACACAAAGATCATCTGGAAGTCCGCATTTTGAGCAAACATTACTCATACCTATTCTTGCCCTCCTTTGGTTTTTTGAAGAGTTTTTATTCTTGCAATAGTTTTTCTTATTTCCTTTATTTTTCCAGGATTTTCTGGAACAGTTCCCATTGCAATTTGAGCATTAATTTTTATTAATTCCTTTTTCAATTCAATAAATTTCTCATCCAATGTTTTTGAATCCATTTGGATCATTTCAGTTTTTCTTATTATGGCCATTCTATTTCTTAATTTCAGCTAACTCCTTAGTAACAGGTATTTTTTCCCCTTCAACTTTAGCATCAGAAGATTTTTCAACTTTTTCTTCAACTTTAGCATCAGAAGATTTTTCAACTTTTTCTTCAACTTTAGCATCAGA
>CAYPAI010000001.1:33116-62873 GCA_964408705.1 Candidatus Woesearchaeota archaeon | reverse complement strand
AGATTTTTCAACTTTTTCCTCTTTTTGAGGTTTTATAGATAGTTCATCGGGTAACTCAACATCCGGATGTAAGATACTAACTTTCACACCTATTGAACCAGACTTTAAATGTGCAGTAACATAACCTCTAGTTACTAAGTTTTCAGATACATTTCCTGATTTTTTTAAATGACCTGCAGAAAATCTCCAAGTCTTAGACCTAGTACTAGGGATTCCTCTCCCAGATATCACAATCTCTGCCCCTCTTGCTCCTGCGGTCATGATAGTTTCTAACATTTTATAACCTGTAAATTTAAATCTTTTCGGGCCAAATCTTTCAAAAGAGTTAACAATTTCTCTAGCAACAGATCTTGGGTTTAGATAAGGACGGTCTATCTCGCTAACTTCTACTTGAGGATTTTCTAGTCCAAACTTTCGTTTAAGAACTTGTGTCAACTCCTTTATGGTTTTACCTTTACTCCCAACTATTAATCCAGGAGCAGAAGTATAAACAATAACTTTTTCACCTAAAGGAGTCCTCTGAATATCTGTGTGGCTATATCCAGTTTTTCCAACTACATTAGCCATATATTCCTTTATTTCATATTCCTTTATCTTCTTGTTTATTACTTCTCTTTCAATCATTTTTCTATAGCTTTCATCCTGATGTTTGTTTTTTTCATCATTCTTCTTCTCATTCTTCCATAGTGCCACTGACTTGCTGCCTTATTTGCAATAACTTCTGAAACTATTAATTCCTCTACATTTAATCCCTTATTTTCTGCATTCGCCTCTAAGGAGTTTAACAACACTAAGAAATGATTTGTTGTTTTTTCAGGATATCTTCCTGAAGCAATTTTTCCTCTCCTATGGGGAGTGTCCCTATTGTATCTCTTATAGGGTATTGCTATTTTCTTTTGTAACACTTGGCTTAACAAAAATTTAATTTTTTTAAGATTTTTACCCCTCACAAATCTTGCGACTTCCACTGACTGTTTTGTTGAAATGGGAATGTCTTTAACATTAACACTTGCATAATGGGCCTTACTTGCAGAAACAGTTTCTTTCTTAGATTTAGTTTTCTGTTTAGGCAATTCCTTACTTGGTTTATTTTCTTTTTTACTTTTTTGTTCATCCATTTTACTTAACTGATTGGTATGCACTTGATCTTGTAGCTCCAATTCCTGGTGCACTGTGCTTAACTCTAGACCTTGTATCAACAAATTCACCAAGGTAATGTCCAAGCATTTCTAAAGTTATGTCTATTGCTGAAAATGCCTTCCCATTATACACAAGTATTTTATGACCTACCATTTTTGGAAGGATTATCATATCTCTACAATGAGTTTTTATTGTTTTTTTATAATCTCCCCTATTTTTTGATTCAATCTTCTTCATAAGTTTTTTTTGAGGTTCTGTAAGTCCCCTATTGATTGATCTCCTATGTCTAGTGGGAATTAATTTTATGAAATCTTGTAGATCCATTTCCTTTATTTCTTTTTCATTTTTTCCTTTGAATAATATTTCTTTAGCCATTTTATTTTTTACCAGTTCTTCTTGAAGATACAGATCCAACCTTCCTACCAGGTGGAGCATGTTTTGATACAGTTTTAGCCTTACCTATATGTCTACCTCTACCTGAGCCAAATGGATGATCATATGCATTCATAGCTACACCTGAAGTTTGAGGATATAGTTTATTTTTAGCTTTCATAATATAATGTCTTTTTCCTGCCTTCAAGATGGGTTTTTCCTTTTTCCCAGCTCCTGCAACAATACCGACTACAGCCCTACATTTTGGATTAAACTCTTTATTTTTTTTAGATGGCATTTTTAATGTTATGCTATTTGAATGTTTTGCCACTACTGTTGCAAATCCACCTGCACTTCTAACATACTTCCCACCATCTCCAATCTTCTCTTCTATATTGAAAACAGTCATCCCTACTTTTGTATTTTTTAAAGGTACAATATTTCCTTTTTCTGCTTTTGCCTTGGCACCAGTAGATACTTTTTTTCCAGTGTAGACTCCTTGAGGAGCAAACATTGTTAAAATTTCTCCAGTATCATATTTTATAACTATAAGTGGGGCATTATGGCCTACACAATTTATAATATCTAAAACTTCTCCCTCAACCAAACTACTTTTTTCAACATCATCATATCCTTTATGAAATACAGGACCCAAAGATTTATGTCCAGGACTCCTATATCTAGGAGTTCCTCTTCCCCTTCTCTGTTGAATTAGTCTTTTTCCCATTTTACATTAATCCCAATTGAGTTGCAACATCTATTGCAGGTGTGTCAGGTGATAGTTTAATATATGCTTTCTTTTCTCCCTTATTTGTAAATAAAGTATTCACTTTTTGAACTTTAACTTTAAATTCTTTTTCAATGGCATCTTTTATTTCAGCCTTAGTAAACTTTTCTCCAACAATAAATATTAGTTTATTTTCAGATTCCATTACTCTGACAGCTTTTTCAGTTGCCAAAGGAAATTTTAATACATCATATTGTTTCATTTTACCAGTATAACCTCTCTTTCTCTAATTCAGTTATCGAATCTAAAGACCATATGGTCAATCTTCCTGGTTCTGCGCCAGGAGCCAATAATTCTGCATTCAAAGATCTAGTAGTAGTTATATCAAATCCTGCAATATTCTTACATGCCTTTACTATGTTATTTTTATTTGATACCACTACTAATGGGCCTTTAGTTTTTTTATATTTTCTTCCTCGAGTAGTACCTTTACCGGGCCTTATGCTCTTATTTGAAGCCCTTACAAGTTCTTCATTCAAACCTATTTTTTCAAATAGTTTTACAACTTCACTAGTTTTAGATAAGTTTTCTAAATCGCTAATAATTATTGGAGAATTATCTAAACTTTTAAACCCTTTATTCTTTAAGTGTTCCTTATCTACTGTTGCAGCTATTGCAGATCTTATAGCTTTTTTATTTTCTTTTTTATTTAATTTTTGATCAAAATTCTTTTCAGACTTAGGTGGGTGAGCTCTCCTTCCTCCAATTGCTCCAGAGACTAAGGCACCTGTGTATACAAATTGAGTACCCCTTCTAATCATAACTTTCCGAGGTATCCTAGATCTTCCTTGACCATAAACTCCTCTATAATCCCTTCTCCTTTTAGATAACTTTGCGGAAACTTCCATTCCTGCCCTAGGAGTTGCACCATATTTTTGCCTCCGATTAGCTTGAAGAACTAAAACAGCCTTTTTGATTAAGTCCGGTCTTATTTCTTCAGAAAAAACCTTAGGTAAACTAACTTGTTTCCCTTTATTCCCTTTTACATCATATGTTTGTGTTTTCATTGTTTTGAACTCTGGCTAATGTATTCTATATCTGGGGCAGACTTATCTTGTTTATTCCTAATGTTCTTAGATAGTATAACTAATCTTTTTGAAGAACCTTGCAATGAACCCTTTATTAAAATAAAATCATTTTTTATATTTCCATAACCTTTTATACCACCTTTTTGGTTTATTTCATCATAGTTATCTCCTATGTGGTATATCTCTTTGTTGTATTCTGTTCTTTTATGGTATCCATGTTGACCATGTTGAGGGACTCTCCAATCTGTTTTTCTAGGTGTAAATGCTCCTAAATTACCTGGTGCTCTCCTTTTTTTTTCTGACTTATGTGATTTTAAAGATATTCCAAATCTCTTAACTGGGCCAGTAAATCCCTTACCTTTAGTTATGGATTTAGTATCTATAAACTGACCAGATTTAAAAATTTCAGATATTTTTATATCTTTCTGCAATAATGATTTAGCAAATTCTAGATTCCCATTAAGAGGTATCTCAAATATTTCAGGCTTCTTTTTACCTATACCAGTTAGATTGGGCTGAGTATAAACTACAAGCCGAATATGGTCATAGTTTTCAGGAATATTTTCTTCTTTTTTAGACTTAGGTAACACAATTTTTTTAGATAATTCTTTGTCTAAATTTTTAGAATAAACTTGAGATATTACTTTTGAACCATAAGCATCTTTAGAATAAAATCTAATGCAAAGTGGTTTTAAGGGTGGACATTCCACAATTGTTACAGCAGTAGAAACAGACTGATTTTTAGTTTGAGGAGTATAGCCATCTTTTTTTTCAAGGATATGAGTCATACCAACTTTATAACCTGCAAAAGCAGTTAATTCATTTGATTCACTTTTTAACCATGATTTAATTGAAGAATAAATTCTTTTAGATCTCTTTCTAGGCCAAAACTGTAAACTTCCTGATCTTGGTTTGTGTGATGTAGCCATTTTATTTTGCGATTGGTTTTATTTTAAATAGTTTTCCATCTAGAACCAGCGACTGTACGATCTTATTAGTAGGGGAATACCAATTAAAAAATTGAGAAGTTAGATAGTTTATAAAGTTTTTGTTGTTGAATCATGCTTCAAAATAAGATTCTCTTATCTTTTGGGCATCCTCATCTTTATCTATAACTATAATTCTTGTTATTTTTCCCTTTCTCTTCGCCATTAGTCTTGCTTTAGCAAAATCATTCTTATACTCCTCAGGAACTATAACCTCAGTTATGGTTATAGTGTGGTTTATGAATGCTTTTTTGAATGGTTCTTTAATATCAAAAGTATAATCATGCAATATGTCTTTGTTAGAAGTTGTCAAAACACAATAGTCTGCTTTCGGTTTAGCCCCACCTTTTCCAGATTTTCCTGATTTAGGTGCCTTTTCTTTTATCTTTAATTTACCATACTTAGTTTCAAATGAAAAATTAATTGAGCTAAATGGGAATGTTTCACAAGTTTGCAAAATTTGTTCTTTAGTCAGTGTCGAGTCCACAATATGCTTTTTTATACCCATAGCATTTTTGATTTGAGTAAATTCTATTGGAGATTCTTGAGTCAAATCTCTAGATGCAAAAATTAATCCTTTTACTGGAACTTTTCCATCAATAGTATTTGCAAGAAATTCAACCAGTTCATTTGTAAACTCGGGAGACGTTTTCAGTTTCACAATACCTTTCGAAGTTACAGTAAGATCTATTATCGCTCTATTTTCAAAATTCCCAGGCCCAAATTTAGTAAACTGGTTATGTACTGTTTCGTCAATTTCATTATCAAATATTTTTTTTATAAAATTCATAATTTCATTTTACCTTAGTTATTTTTATAGATTTTGGTTTTAGTAAATATTATTAAGTTTTTCAGTTTTCGATTAAGTAAAGTCCTATAGTGTAGTGGCCAATCACACAAGGTTCTGGTCCTTGTAACCCAGGTTCAAATCCTGGTAGGACTATTTCTAGTTAGTTTTATAAAACAAATAAGATTAGGTAATTTTATGCTCTCGTAGTCTAGTCCGGTCCAGGACGCGGCCCTCTCGAGGCCGAAACCCGGGTTCAAATCCCGGCGGGAGCATAACTTTTATATATTAATTTTTTTATAATCATTTATTGATGATGGTTAGAAAAAAGAGAAAAAAGAATGTTCCAATAAAATTTATTATTGGAGTGGTTATAATCGTAACTACATTTTTCTCTGGTGTTTATTTTGAGAAGTATGATTTAATAACTAAAAGTGGAAGCAGTAATGTTGAAATACAAGTTGAAGAAGTTATAGTTGAAGAAAATATTGCTTATGTTAATGTACCTGCCGTTAATATAGATGGTGAAGGAGTTTCTACAAAACTAATTGTAAAAGCAGAAGAAGGAACTGGAAAGACATTAGTTGATATAGATAGTCTTCTTTATTGGGTAGACACTCAAAATAGTATAAGGATGGCAAAACTATTTGCTAAAAACTATACTGGAAAAAGCTTAGAAAATTATGACCTAACTTTTTCAGTAGATGCAAATGCTTCACTTATAGGTGGCGAAAGCGCTGGTGCAGCACTAAGTTTAGCTACAATTGCAGCAATACAAAACCTAAATTTTAGAGAAAATATTATGATAAGTGGAACTATCAATCATGATGGCAGCATAGGCCCAATAGGTGGAATTTTTGAAAAGGCAAAGGCTGCAAGAGATGTAGGTTCAAATATATTTTTAGTTCCACTATTGCAAAGCAGAGAAATAAATTATGAAATAAGAGAACATTGTGAAACATTTGGATTGATGGAGTGGTGTACAATAGAAAAAATTCCTGTTCAAGTAGATCTTAATTCCGAGTTAGGAATAGAAGTAATAGAAGTAGGGAGTATTCATGAAGCATTAGGATATTTTATTGAAGAATAAACTATTTAAACAATGATTTTCTCAGAAGTTTATGGTAAAAAAGTTTTATATAACTACAGCAATAGATTATGTAAATGCCTCTCCTCATGTAGGCCACGCATATGAAAAAGTTTTAACAGACGTTTTAGCTAGATGGAAACGGATTGAAGGTTATGATGTTTTTTATGTGACTGGTACAGATGAAAACGCTCAAAAGAATTATGTTGTTGCAAAATCTAAAAAAATTCCTACTCAAAAATTTGTAGATAAGAACAGTGCTGAGTTTGAAGAGTTATGTTCTAAACTAAATATATCTAATGATGAATTTATCAGAACTACTGAGACTAGACACAAAGAAGTAGCAAAATTAATTTTTAACAAGGTGAATGATAATGGAGATTTATACAAAAAGAAATATTCTGGATTATACTGTCAAGGATGTGAATCATTCTTAAATGATAAAGATCTAATTAAAAAAAAGTGTCCAGAACATAATAAAGAACCTCAAGTGGTAGAAGAAGAAAATTATTTTTTTAGGTTAAGTAAATATGAAAAAGAAATCTTGAAATTAGTTTCAAGCAAAGAGTTCATAACTCCTGAAGGTTGGAAAAATGAAATAATCAATAGGATAAAATTAAATGGTTTAAAAGATATTTCAGTTAGTAGGCCCGGGTTAGAGTGGGGAATAGAAACACCAATAGATAAAGATCATAAAATTTATGTATGGATAGATGCACTAAGTAATTACCTTTCTGCAGTAGGATATCCTTATCATAAAAATTACAAAAAATTTTGGCCAGCAGATGTACATGTAGTTGGTAAAGGGATCAATTGGTTTCATTCAGTGATTTGGCCAGGAATTTTATTATCTTCAAAAATAAGATTACCAAAAAAAGTTTTAGTTCATGGCTATTTAACTCTAAATGGTAAAAAAATAAGTAAAAGTTTAAGGAATACTATAAATCCAATTAAGATAATAGATAAATATGGTTTAGATCAGTTCAGATATTGTCTGATCAAAGATATACCTTTTAACCAAGATGGGGATTTTTCTGAAAAAGCTATGTTAGAAAAAAACAACAATGAGTTAGCTAATGATCTTGGAAACTTAGTTAGTAGGACTTTGTCCCTTTGTGAAAAGTTCTTTAAAGGCAAAATATCTCGCCAAAAAGATGATGGTCTAATCAAAAAACTTAAGTTAGGCTTAATTCAGACTAAGATAGATAACTTTGAACTACACAATGCATTAGGATTAATTTGGAAATTTGTGAGGAGCTCCAACAAGTACGTCAATGATAAAGAACCTTGGAAGAATGAGAAGAATAGGGAAGTAGTATTATACAATTTGTTAGAATCATTAAGAATAATAGCTATTCTAACTGAACCATTTATACCAGACTCATCTGATAAGATTAATCAACAATTAGGGGTTAAATTAGGAAAGTTGAAAGATTCTAAATTTGGATTAATAAAAAATTATAGTATAAAAAAGGGAGATATATTATTTAAAAAACTAGAAAATGGAAATTGAGTTTAAAGAATGGCAAAGATTAGATTTAAGAGTTGCAAAGATTTTAGAAGTAGAAGATCATCCTAATGCAGATAAACTTTATATTTTAAAGATAAGGCTAGCAGAAGAAAAGAAAACAATAGTTGCAGGAATAAAAGATAGTTATACTAAAGATGAATTAATAGGTAAAAAAATAATTGTTTTTTCAAACCTAAAGCCCATAGAATTAAGAGGAGTAAAAAGCGAAGGGATGTTACTAGCTGCATCAGACAAAGATGGTGTGACCATTATTACTCCTGAAAAAGACATAAAATCTGGATCCAGGATAAGTTAATGACTCCACAAAATCATAGTGCTCGTTAGCTTAACATATTGAATTTTTCTAATATTCTCCATAACAAATGAGCCTAAGTCTTCAGTATTTTTAACTTCAATTAAAGAGACAATATCCCACTCTCCAAAAACAATATCTGCTGTTTTTATTTCTTCAAACTCTTTCAAATTATCTAAGACGTTCTGTTCCTTATTTGAATCAGTTTTGATAAATAGGTATGCTTTCATTGTAATATTTATTGATAGTAATATAGTATTTAAACTTAATGGCCCGGATCGGATTTGAACCGACGACCTCTCGATTATCAGTCGAGTGCTCCACCAGGCTAAGCTACCGGGCCAACGCCCCGGGTCGGATTTGAACCGACGACCTTTCGGTTAACAGCCGAATGCTCTAACCAGACTGAGCCACCGAGGCATAGCAAAACGTGTGACAATTTTGTTTAAAAACTTATTGGTTAAGGCAAGAAGTCTTTCGTAGATCTCAATTTTTTCGGAAGATACTTTTCAATAACATAATTAAGGCCATGTGCAGCTAATGCTTGTTGTTCAACTCTTTGACCTTTTTTCTGGAGAAGTTCCAATGCCTTTTTCCAAGATTTATGTTCTTTTACAAAAGGATCATTCTTTATTATATCTTTAATTTTTTTCTTATCAACATCCTTTAATGGGTGAGTAGGTAATTTGTAATCATCAATATCTTCAGGAGTAACTCCCAAAAATCTCGCTTGAGGTACACAAAAATATTTATTGATGTGTGCTGCATTGCCTGACCCAACTTTCAATGTCCGATATATACTCATATATCCATAGGGATCTCCATCGGTAAAAACATAAACAGGTAATTTTTTTTCATCTGCCAGCCTCCTTATAAATCTTCTACATGCCCTAGTGGGAACACCACCCATAGATACAAGTATACATTTTGCCTTTTTCCAATAATTATGTTTTACTAATCTCTGAAACATACCTGCTGTCTCTATTGCAAGTATGAACTTAGCATCTGTTTCAAATTTTAGATGTTCTACTGAACTAGGTATTGAATATGCCCCTGAACCAAATTTAGTACAATCAATTTTTATTTCCTTTCCAGAAGAAGGATCATTATCAACTACTTTTAATTTTCCGGCAATATCTCCCCCTTTTTCTTCAGGAACAAAACCAAGTTGTTCACGGTTTACCATAAACATTGCCTCTATATCATCCATTACTGAATCAGATTCTGGTTGTTCTTTGAAACCAGCAGATCCCCAGTTCTTAGACACATAGTATGCTTCTCTTTTAGTAGCTATATCTTCATTTTCTACTACTTGTTTGGAAAGAGTCATCATTTTTAAAGTTTGAGCAAAAGATTTGATAGTATTAACAGTTAATGCCCTAGTTTTAGTTGCACCCTTTAATTCAAAAAATCCTATTTTAGGATCATAGTTTACATTAGAAAGAGATCTTATGGGTATTGAAATCTCTGGTTTTTTTCTTTTGATTATTTTATCATATACTAATAAAGCTTTTTCGTTTATTTTTTTTAAGATATCGCTCATTTTCTAGACTCCTCCAGATAAAATTTTAAATTTTTAGTTATTTTTTGTTCATCCCTATCTTTTAAATCTAACAACTCCTTTAAAGATTCTCCAATTACAGGGACATACTGTTCTAAATAAGATTTTTTTTTCTCTTCATCTTTTGTTTTTCTTTGTTTTCTCACATATTTACCTAGTTGTCTACCACACTCCTGGACTGCCAGCCTTATTTCTTTTATTATTTCGGGGTAGTGTGCAACTGCTTCTTTAGATTCCGAGGTGAAAGGAACCCATACTGATGCTATGTGTACTATAATGGTTACAGGGCCAAGTGGTAAATTTGAACCTGATTGACGTAGTCCATATTGTTTCCAATTAGTTTTTGAGATACTTTTAGTAATAGAACATGCAGATTTTTGGTATTGTAATGGTACTCTATTTGCAAATCTTATTACATCTATTTGAGAATCAGAATCTAAGTTGCCCCCATAAGCTAATGCTGCTTCTATTATGAAAGGATTTCCCCTATACACTGAAGCAGGGCGAGTTATAGAAGTATAAAACTCTGCATCAATTTCTTTTCTTAACCCTTCTTCAAGTTTACTTGCCGTGATTGGAGACAAACAGTTTGTAGCAGGTGCAATAAATTTAGTTTCCCTCAAAGAATTTAGTAAATTGTCTGCTTCTTGTTTTGCTATTCTACTTGGCCTAGCATTAGTATAAAGATTTGATTTTTCACAAATTTTTTTAGCAGTTTTTGAACTTATTCTTGAAAAATCATGAGTTAAAAACCCTTGTAAGGTTTTAGATGAAGTTCTTTTCAACATATCTATAAGGATTCCTAATTCGATTCCATCTGGGTGTGGTTTTATTTCTTTTGAAGGGATCGGCAAATCTTTAGTTGCCCTAATATACTCTGTAATAGTATTGTCTGGTTCCTTAAATTTGATATTGATATGGGGATTAGATATGGCAGTTTGTTTAAGATACTCTGATACAGATCTTTGCCCTCTCTGATATTTTCCTTCAAGATTTATTTCAATTTTTGTTCCTTTGTCTTTTTCCCACTCAAGTTCTAAGTCTTTAGTTATCTCCGGTTCATTTCTTGAAGTGTCTATATGTAGCTCATAATTATGAGCAGGTTTTCCTTTACCAATTTTAGAAATTATTTTTATAGGTTTACCAGTGGTTAACTGACCATAAAGTGCAGCAGCAGATATACCTATTCCTTGTTGTCCTCTAGTTTGAGCCAATTTATGAAATTTTGAACCATACAGTAATTTACCAAAAATTTTTGGTATCTGATTTTTTACAATGCCAGGCCCATTATCTTCTACAATAACTTTAAATCTCTCTTCAGAAATTTTTTCTATTTCTACACTTATTTCTGGAAGGATATTCGATTCTTCACAAGCATCTAAAGCATTATCAACTGCTTCTTTTATTGTAGTAGATAAAGATTTTAAGGGATTGTCAAAACCTAATAAATGCCTATTTTTTGTAAAAAATTCAGAGATAGATATCTCTCTTTGTTTTTTTGCATGTTCAATTGCGTGTACAATTTCTTTCGGGTTGTTTGTTAGTTTAGTTTGCATCAATAAATAAAATTGATAACTAACTTATAAATTTTGTTGAAGAATATCATAAACTTTGTAGTTCTTGTTGTTTTTTTATCCAACCATATACCTTGCCATGTGGAGATCCTTTTAGCAGTTTATCAAGAGATCTTCTAGCTAAACTAACATCTTCTATATGGCCTATAATTCCTATAGTTTTTCCATAAATACAAATATTAGTATTGGTAAATCTTTCTATTGTTCTTCTTGCCTTTCCATCCCTTCCTATAACTCTAGATTTTATTCTTGCTTCTTGTTTTTTTGAGTTTCCTGAATAATCATGAATATTAATCATATCGAACATATTTTCTTCATTAAGAAGGTTATTTGCAATTTTAGGATTAAAACCCCTACCAATGGCTTTAATTATATCTCTTACAATTAGTATATTTAAAGAATCTTTTCCAGAAATAACTACATCCCCTTCTTTCGAAGATATTTGAATAGTAGTGTCAGTTTTTTTTTGGAGTTTTCTTTTTTCAATGCCTTTCTCTCCAATAAGAATAGCAATTCTTTCTTTAGGAATTTTTATTTCTTCCTGCATTTTAGAATTCTTCCGTAAATTCAGAAACTTCTTTCAAGTATTTTTTTTGTCTTAACCATTTTACTTGAGTAGGATTATACTTCCAGATAACATCTCCCTTTTGGTCCCCTTGGAACTCCCAGGGTTGAGTCAGTACTGTATTTCCTTCCCTTATCCAAAGTCCTTTTTTTAATCTTCCAGGGATCCTACATATTCTAGTCTTTCCATCCATACATGCAACTCTCATCCTTGATCCACCAAGCCTCTGGGTTACTACTCCAATTACTTCCTTTCCTCTTGGAGTTCTTACTCGAATAGGTTGCACCTGTTGTTCTACCATTAGAAAGATGTTCAAAATTAGTTTTATAAGTCTTTTGGGAGCCTTAAAAGTACAGTTAATTTATATATTCTTTTTCCCCTTGTTTTATTTTCACCAATCAAAGATCTTGTAATTTTTGATTCTCCTTTAAATCTTGATTTAAATTTCCTAGATAACTTAACTGCAAAAGTTGCATTGTTTATATGAATATCTAGTCCTTCCTTAAGCTTTACTTGTTTAGTAACTCCAATTCCTTCTTCCCTAATTTGAGATAGTATATACTCTATCAAATCTTTATCAAAAGGCCTTATTTGAATTTTTGCAGAATGCATTTTATATTTCAATTATTTGTGCATGGGGGATCCCACCAATTTTAATTATGTTTTCCTTCTTTATGATCTTCCAACCTACAGCAAGTTTTATTATTTTTTCCCCAACGATATTTATATTGGAAGATCTTTTCAATATTTTCTTAATCTGTTCCTCTGATTTTTTTTCACCTTTATAAAATCGATTAGAGATGTCTAAAGTATAATCATCTTCTGAAAATTTTTTCCCAACAAGATCTTCATCACACACAGCAATAACTATTTTGTCTTTTATAACATGCTTTTTAAAATACATCATATTTTTGCCTTCACAGGATGTTTTGCACCACACGCAGTACATTTCAACATTAAAACCCTTTCTTCTTTAAGGAGTTGGGTATCTGGCTTTTTACAGTCCTTGCACAAAACAAAATCATTAATGTATCTTACAATTTTTTCATTAATCAGTGCAGAGTTTATTTTTCTACCAAGAATTAACCTTTGGCCATCTACTGACCCAGG
This sequence comes from Candidatus Woesearchaeota archaeon, assembly GCA_964408705.1. Lineage (GTDB taxonomy): Archaea > Nanobdellota > Nanobdellia > SCGC-AAA011-G17 > PNOQ01 > CAYFNK01. The sequence goes on along the minus strand of CAYPAI010000001.1, from coordinate 50,053 downwards.
AGTAGCTAATTCTCTCTGTAAATACTTTAGCATCTGTTTTGAGTCTCTATGGATGATCTTAACAATTTGTAAGAAATTAGTTATAATTGTTTTGTTACCTTCTATTCTTCCTATTGCCTTCGGAATTTCAAACCTCTCTTTAGATTCAATCTTCTTAGGTAGTTGAGATTGTGCCCTTTCCAACAAGTCTTTATAGTCTTTCATCCTAAAATTTTTAGTTTACCAGGTTTTATTTCAAAGATTTCTCCTTCCATTAACAAACTTTGAATTATCCCATCGGCAGTCTGTTCATCTAAACTAGATTGTTTTATTATCTCTAGTTTGTCAGCACCGTCTTCAGTAGCAAGATCGCTTATAATATTTAAAATTTTTTGTCTTGTTCCTTCAGTCTCAGAGAGATCTCCCACAACTTCTTCTGTATGTTGGGAAATTATCTCTTCACCATTTAAATCTTTCTCTTGCTTAAGAACTTGGTCAGAATTAACAGGATTTTCATAACCTTTGCCTAATTCCTTTTTCCTATAAACTAACCATTCTGGATTAGTTAGTTTCTTTACTATTTCTGCAGTTAAATATTTTTCAGTGTTATATTCCTTTACTCTACCAATTATCAAAAGTGTATCACCTACACTCAGCTCTTTCAAACTTTTTACGTCTTCCTTCCATGCCTTAATTTGAATACTACCTGAACCATCATCTATCGTAATTGAAACATAGTCTCCTTCTTCATTAGTATAGTTAGTGATAATATTAGCAATAATATTTACTCTTGATACATTATTTTTACCGATTACAACATAATTGGGATCCCATTCTCCACTCCCTGTATTAAAATCATTTTTTAGGATATCTGATATCCATACTTTATATGCTACTTGTCTTAATTGTTGATTTTCCATCTTTATCAAATTTTTTGGACATGCCCCCTTTTAGGTTCGAATATATCTCCACTTCTCTTCAATTTTTCAAGTATTTCATCAACTTTATCTTCAGGAATCTTTTTTTCAGAAGCTTCCATTTTAATATCTTCAACTGAAATACTTTTTAGATTAGATTTTTCTTCTAACTCTAAAATTATTTCTTTTATTGCAATCAATCTTCCTCTTTCCGAAGCAGTTACACCTGTTACCATCCTATCTACATCAAATTGCTGAGTTTCTTCATCGAATCCAACTTGGGTTAGACAATATTTAATTAAAGTTATCGCTAGTTTGGCATCAGATTTTGTTACAGATTTAGATAGCCTTAATTTTGCAGATGCTTCTGAAAGTCTAACTATTGCACCAAGTTGTCTAGGAGTTATAGGAATTGGCCTAACCTCTTGATCCGAAGTTAAAGGTGATGAAGAGTTATTTCTCAAATCTACATAAAACTTTTTTATTTCTTCTCTGGCAGAATCGCTAAGAACAGGTTTTATATTTTTTTTAGCATAAGATATATATTTTCTAAATAAATCTAAAGATATACCTTTTTCAAGGGGGTCATTGTGTTCCGCAGTAAGAATATGGGTAGCTATATTTTCATCAACATCCCTATTTGGAAGGTCCCTTATTGGAAATATTAAATCAAATCTGTTTATTAAAGTAGGAGGCAAATCTATTTGAGAAGGGATAGGTGTGTAAGGGTCAAATCTACCCATCTTAGGGTTGGCTGCAGCCAAAACTGTGGTTTCAGCCCTTAATGTTGCTTGGATATTTGCCTTTGATATAGTCACAGTTTGTTGTTCTAATGCTTCATGCAATGCACTCCTATCATCTGGGGCCATTTTATCTAACTCATCTATAGCACAGACTCCATTATTTGCAAGGACTATTGCACCAGCTTCAAGGCTCCACCCTTTTAAAAATTCATCTCTAACTACAGATGCAGTAATTCCTGCTCCAGAAGCTCCTTTCCCACTTACAAATCTAGCCTTGGGGGCAGTCTTAGATATGAACTGGAGAAGTTGAGACTTTCCTGCTCCGGGATCCCCAACTAATAGTGTGTGGATATCCCCTCTTTGGACAATTCCATCTGGCAAAACTTTACGATTTCCGCCAAACAATTGAAGGAGTAGTGATGCCTTAATTTCTTTATATCCAAAAATGGATGGGGCAATAGTTTCTACTAGTTTATTGAAAAGTTTAGCGTGTTTAGAAAGTTTTTTTACTTCTTCCATCTCTTTCTTCGAAAATGTTAGATTTTCAAATGCTTCTTCAAGGGGTTCAACAAAATTTGCTTCCATTACAAGATCAAATCGAGTAGATTGTGCACCAGTTTTCAATAAAACTGGTATTTCTTTAATTATCCCTACTACACTTATTTTACTTCCAGGAGTAGTTTTCTTTTCCATCCTAGGCTCTACAAGATCTTCTTTTAAAAATATAGATAATCTTTTGGGCTGTTCTCCACCTTCTAAATCTTCAGGGGCTTCTTCTATTACTAGTCTTTGTGCGTCAACCAATTCCTTTGCCATAAGCCTGAATTTACCATGTCTTCCACAGCTACACCTTGCAGGTTCTTTGAATGCAGATTCCAATTGGAGAATAGAAAGCATATTTCCACAAGTAGGGCACTCAAACTTTGCAGAAGTAACTTGAGGCCTCACATCTGAAGATTGTCTGACTATCCCTTGGATAGACATTAAACTGTTTAAATGTATACTCCTTATATCTCGGATCATCATATTTTGGGAAGAAGGAAGGTTTGCAAATCTTATTTTTAGTCTTTTTTTAAAGGAAATGCCAAGTTGATCTAATGCTAACTCAGCATTTAATATTGTTTCAATAGGTTCATTCAAGATATTTTCTGCCAAGTCTACACTAAATCTAGATAATTCTGAAAAATCTACTACTATGAAATTATTGCCCTTCTTACTAATCTCAATCAGATCATTTTCATAAACTGATTCAAAAAATTCTTTAAATTCATCTATTTGCGAAAAAGTATCTTCCTTCATTGTTCCCTCCTCAAAAAAGAGAATGTATAGGTTCTATTTTAACTTTTTCAAATTGATAACCAATTTTTTAACTGCATCTCTTAAGTCTTTCTCTGATTTTGTACCTGTGCAAACTATCTTACCATTACTAAACAAAAGGAATGTTGCGTTTGTTCCAGGTAGTTTATAGACTAGTCCTGGGAACTGTTCAGGTTCATACTCTGAATTTTCTAATTGCATAGCAAGGCTATTCAAGTTTAAAGCTAAACCAATTCCCCCTGAAGCAACCATATTTTGGACAGTTATTTTAGGTGTAACTGTTATTTTAACACCAATCTTTGCTACAGATTTAATTATTTCATTAATAGATTCTCTAACCATCTTTAATGAAGTAGCACCTGTACATACAATTTTACCTGAGCTAAAAATTAAAGCAGAAGTTCTAGGTTCCCTTATTCTCATAACTAATCCTGGAAACTGTTCAGGATTATATTCTGTATTTGTTAACGTCTCTGCAAGTTTAACAAGATGAATATCGTGTTCCAATGAAGATGAACAAACAATATTAACTAATTTTATTTTTATTTTCTGTTTTTCCTTTTTTTCAACCATTCTTTACTAACCCCATAAAAATAATATATATATATAGAAGTAAAGGAAAAATATTTAAAAGGATAGGTAAACTTTGCATCTATTCATTAGTTGTTAAAATTTCAAAAGATACATTAAACTCTTGGTTTTTTATTTTAAATTTATCAAAATAAGGATATTCTTTTTCTTCATTATATAGGTTACTTATTCCTACAACTTTTTTAATCATGCGATTATATTTTGAAAAGTCTAGTTTAGATGATAAAGATAAATTTATCTTATCTTGTTTTGTTAAACCCTTCTCCTTTCTCAAGTCTTGCAATCTTCTTATTATTTCTCTTGCAAAACCTTCCCTTTCTAAGTCTTCATCAGTTTTTGTTTCTAGAATCAAACTACCTTTCTTAAATTCTGAAACTTTTATATGGTCAGGTATTTTTTGTTTTACTAAAATATGCTCTTTTCTTATGTTAAATTTTTCTAAAAAAGTTGCACCATTTCTTAAGATGTCCCTCATCAATTCTTCATTCAGATTTTTTATGATAAATGGAGAATCTTGCTTAAAATCTCTACCTATTGTAGTTTTATTGGGTGCCAACTCTAATTCAAAGGCCTTTGATTCATCTTCAAAAGTTATAGACTTTACATTTAGTTTAGATAACACCAAATTTTCTAAGTGTTTTATAGACTTTTTTACAGTTTGTGAAGAAGTAATTATCTTTATTTCACTTAGGGGCCACCTTACTCCAATTTTTGCTTTTTCCCTAGCAGATAGTCCTGCCTGAATTACTTGACGGGCTATTGAAAAATTTTCTTCAAGGGCTTCATCAATTAAGTCCTCGTCAGGAGTTGGCCAGTTGAAAAGATGTATGCTTTCTTCGCTCAAAATCAATTCTTTTTTGAGATCTTGATATATTTTTTCAGTTAAGAATGGTGTCACTGTACCCAACATCTTTAAAGTTTCAAATAATACCTTAAAGATTACTGTCAAAACTACTTCCGGATTCTGATTTATTTTTTCCCTTGTAGCCTTAATATATTCTCTGCTTAGCTCTAAGAATAAATCTTCCAATAAACTAGGAACTTTATCTAGATTATAAAATTCATAATTTTCTGAAACCTGTTTTATAGTCTTATTAAGCCTCGAAAGAATATATTTTTCTTCAATACCTAAATCCAAATCTTTTAAACTTTCTAAGTTTATTTTAAGATCATCTGTTAAAGAAGAGTAATATTCTAGGAAATATTTAACGGTGTTAAACAAAACATTAAGATTCCTATTCTTAATTTTTACTTCATCCCAACTAAAGTTTATGTCTTCTCCTGCATTAGTCTGAGTAAGATAAAGCCTCATTGTATCTGCCCCATATTTATCTACAATTTCATAAGGAGATATTACATTTCCCAATGATTTTGACATTTTTACACCATCTACATCTGTAAGCATACCTGTAGTGTACACATTCTTGAATGGAATTTTGTCAACTCCCAATACTGAACAAACCATCAAAAGGTTATACCACCCTCTAATTTGGTCTCTGCCTTCACATATAAATTCAGGAGGGAATAATTTGTTAAAAAGATCTTTTCTTTTTGGATAATATAAGCATGCCCATGGGAGGACACCTGCATCAATCCATACATCCAAGATATCTGGTATTCTTCTCTTAACATCCCCGCAACTACAATCAATAACTATTTCATCTATCCAAGGCCTATGCAAATTTTTAGGAATCTTTCCAGATAGTTGAGTAAGTTCTTCCTTTGAACCAATAACAGAATAATCATTACAATTCTTGCACTTCCATATAGGTAAGGGAGTCCCCCAAAATCTTTGTTTAGTTATGGAATTATCTCTCAGGTTTTCTAGCCAGGAAGTATATGCATTTTTTATGGTTTCAGGAACCCAGTGTATTTTTTTATTAAAAGAAAGCATTTTTTCTTTCAAATCTTCTATTTTGAAAAACCATTGTTTAGTTGTTCTAAAAACTACTGGAGATTTACATCTTTGACAATGAGGGTAGTCATGAGAAAATTTTACTGTTTTAAGTAAGGATCCACTTTCTGCTAGTTTCTTTATAAATTTTTGATCATCTTTTTTTGCAACCCATCCGGACATTTCACCAAATTCTTCAGGAAATATGCCTCCATGATCTATCTTATTGTAAGGTGGAATATTATTTGACCTACCAACTTCATAATCTTCGGGACCACAACCAGGGGCACAATGTACTAAACCAGTTCCTGCTTCTAGAGTTACATGTTCTTTGGATAGGATAACTGTATGTACTTTTGGGTGCGAATTTTTCAATTTTTTAAAATCACATATTTCTTTTTCCCAAGGATGATAATATTCAAGACCTTCTAATTCTTTACCCTTAAATTCTTTCAAAATGGAATATTCTTTTCCAAACTTTGTTTTTATAACTTCATCTGCTAAATCTTTAGCAATTATCCAATGCTCTCCATCTACATCTGCCTTGATGTAATCTATCTCAGGATTTACCATGACTGCTAAGTTAAAAGCTATAGTCCAAGGAGTTGTAGTCCATATAACTAAACTTTCAGATTTATTATTTTTGGTTTTTAGTTTTACAAAAATAGATTGATCTTCAATCTTTTCATATTCGCATTCATGTTTAGCTAAGGCAGTCCCATGATAAGCACACCAAGACATAGTTCTTTGACCCTCATAAAGACGATTTTCTTCTTCAGCCCTTTTAATTAACCACCAAACAGATCCCATATAATCTTCATCTATGGGGAAATAAGAATTTTCATAATCCATCCATACTCCAAACCTAAATAAATCTTTGTTCATAATCTTTGCATGCTTTTTTGAAAATTCAATACATTTTTTTACAAACTTGTCTAGGCCATAGTTTAAAATTTCTTCCTTGTTTTTAAAACCTAATTCTTTCTGAACTTTTGAAGCAGTAGGAAGACCATGCATATCGTAACCGGGCCTATCCCAAACCTGAAACCCTTTCATATTTTTATATCTTAAAATCATATCTTTCAATGAATTATTCCAGGCTTGACCAGCGTGAAGACTGCCTGAAGTATAAGGGGGTCCCTGTAAGAAATAGAAAGGCTTACTTCCTTTATTTTTTCCTCTTGTTTTTTTATAAATATCATTATTTACCCAAAAATCAAGAACCTCTTTTTCTATTTTGTTTGCATTATACATTTTGATTCAATAAGTCTTCAAATTTAGAGATAATCATTCTTTAAAATCTTAACGATAATATCTTTTATATAGATTTTGGATATTGTTGTCAAGTAGCTACTAAATTTTTATAAATATTTAGTCCCTCGCAAATAAAGGTGAATAATATCTGGACAGAAAAATATAGACCAAAGGAATTTCAAGAGATAAAAGGGCAGGAAAAAATAGTACCAAGAATAAAAGCTTTTATTGAAAAAAAGAATATGCCTCACCTTATGTTTGCAGGTCCTGCTGGAGTGGGCAAAACTACAATTTCACTAGTTATAGCTAGAGAACTTTTTGGAGAAACATGGTCTACTAATTTTTTAGAATTAAATGCTAGCGATGAGAGGGGAATAGATGTTATAAGAAATAAGGTGAAAGATTTTGCTAGGACCAAGGCATTAAGAGAAGTTCCATTTAAAGTGATATATCTTGATGAGTGTGATTCACTAACAAAAGAAGCACAACAGGCATTAAGAAGAACTATGGAGACTTATTCAAATACTTGTAGGTTTATTCTTAGTTGTAATTATTCTAGTAAGATTTTAGATCCAATACAATCAAGATGTACTATATTTAGGTTTAAACCATTATCTAAAAAAGATATAGGGGAACTTATAGATAACATAGCAATAAAAGAAGGTTTAACTATTAGTGAAAAAGTAAAATCTTCTATATTTGCCCTGAGCAAAGGAGATGCAAGAAGAGCAGAAAATATTTTGCAAAGTTGTGCAGCCATAACAGATAACATAACTTACGAATTAGTCTATGATATAGCTTCTGCAGCGGAGCCGGACGAAATAAGAGAAATATTAAACTTAAGTGTTTCTGGAAATTTTATAAGTTCAAAAGATCTTCTTTTAGATACGATGGCTAAACATGGATTATCAGGGATAGATATAATAAAACAGATTCAAAAAGAGATATTGGGGCTAGAAATAGAAGATTCTAAAAAGATGGTTATGATTGAAAGATGTGGGGAGATAGAATTCAGGTTGGTTGAAGGTTCTGATGAATTTATACAATTGGAGAGTTTATTAGCTTCTTTTTCAAAATGAGAATTTGGACAGAAAAATACACCCCAACAACTTTAAAAGAAGTTATTGGAGATAGGCCACCTTTATTAAAACTTCAAGATTTTATATTAAATTACCGCAGACATAATAAAAATTCTATGTTGATCCATGGTCCACCTGGTACAGGTAAATCTTCATGCATCTATGCAATTGCTAAGGAAAATAATTTAGATATCTTGGAACTTAGTTCTTCAGAGTTTAGAAATAAGAAGAATATAGAATTAGTGTTAGGGGATTCAATAAATCAATCCAGTTTACTAAAATCGGGAAGGATAATATTAATTGATGATATTGATGGGATAAGTGGTAGGAAAGATAGAGGTGCACCTCAGGCATTAGTTTCAATTATAAAAAAATCTTCGTTTCCAATAGTAATGACTTCAAATAATCCCTGGGAAAGTAAGTTTTCAAAATTAAGAAATAAATCTTTTATGGTTGAGTTCAAATCATTAAGTTACATCGAAATATTTAATTTTTTAAAAGTAATATGTCAAAAAGAAGATATATCTTTTGATGAAAAATGTTTGAAAAGGATTGCTATTGAAAATGAAGGAGATTTAAGATCATCTATAAATGATTTACAATCTGTCTGCTCAGGAGTAAAAGATCTGAATGAAGATTCAATAGGGGTCTTAGGATATAGAGAGAAAGAAGAATCTATCTTCAACTTGCTGCAGTTAATTTTTAGGTCTAAAGATATAGAATCAATATTGGAGTATATAGATAGAGTGGATCTGAGTCTTGATGAGGTTTTGCTATGGGTAGAAGAGAACATAGCTACAGAATATACTCCTGAAGAAACAAATCATGCTTTCGAAAATTTAGCTAAAGCAGATGTATTTAGAGGAAGGATAAGGAGAAACCAATATTGGAGATTTTTAGTATATCAAAAGATCTTGATGGGTCCTGCAATAGCATTATCAAAAAAATCTAAAAAGAAGAGTTTTACAAAATATTCAAAACCTCAAAGGATTTTAAAGATATGGAAGAATAAGATGAAGTACTCAAAAAGAGAGAATATTTCACATAAATTAAAAAGTTATGTTCATGCTTCATCAAGGAAAACAATGAAACATTTTTTACCTTATCTAAAAATTATTTCAAAAAATGAAAACCACATAAAAGAGTTAGGATTAGATAATGAAGACATTATTGGATTGACATACTAATTTTTCTTAATCTTTTTATCCTATCATGGGTCGGAGGGTGAGTACTAAATAATTTAAAGAAATACTTTGATGAAAATGGATTAATTATAAATAAACTAGCTGCTGCCTGATTACCTTTTTCAAACTTATGAGGATATGATTCTATCTTTTCAAGGGCAGAAGCTAAACCAATGGGGTCTTTTATTATTTTTGCCCCACATTCGTCTGCAAGATATTCTCTTGATCTTGAGATAAATAATCTTAATATTGTTGCCACAATGGGTGCAACAAGAGATAATGCAATTATTTGGTACAAACTGCTAGCATTTTCATCACCTCTCCCAAATAATGTAGCCCATCTAGCCATCATTGCAACATAAGCTACTGCTCCTGCAAGTACAACTGCAACTGTAGAGATTAAGGTATCTTTATTTTTAATATGTGACACTTCGTGAGCTAAAACTCCTTTGAGTTCTCTCTCGTTTAATTGTTGCAAGAGTCCGGTAGTGACTGCAACCACTGCCTTTTCTTCAGACCTACCTGTTGCAAAAGCATTCGGAACTTGAGAAGATATAACATAAACTTTTGGCTTTTTTATTTTTGCTCTTTCTGAAACCTCTTTAATCAAGACATTTAATGTCTCATATTCTGAATATTTTGCCTCCTTGGCGTTATACATCTTTAAAACTATCTTATCAGAATACCAGTAGGAAAAAACATTGAATAAAATAGTAAAAAGTAATGCTATAGTTAAGCCAACTTCACCCCCTAAAGCAAAGCCAGCCATAAGTAAGAACATAGTCATGGCTATAAGTACGCCAAACGTTTTTAATTGATTCAACAACATGATTCGACAAATTAAGAAGAGGTTATATATAAATTTTTATGTTTAAAAGTCCTATAGGTCAGAAATATACTTTTCAGCCTCTAAGGCAGACATACAACCTGTTGCTGCGGCAGTTACTGCTTGCCAATATTTTGTATCTTGACAGTCCCCTGCAGCAAATATCCCTGGGATGCTTGTTTTTGTAGAATTATCTGTTTTTATATATTTTTGACTATCCAATTGAACTATATTTTTAAATGATTCAGTATTGGGATTATGGCCTATAGCTAGAAAGATACCTTCGCAAGATATTTTACTTTTTCCATTTTTGTTAACATCTTCAATTTTTATGGAGTTCACAAAATTATCCTTGCCTACTACTTCCTTCACAACACTATTCCACTTTATTTTTACTTTATTTTCAAGTTTAAGAACCTTGTCTTGCATAGCCTTACTTGCTCTAAATTTATTTTTTCTATGGATAATAGTTATATCTTTTGTAAATTTAGATAACATCAAAGTATACTCCATTGCAGTATCTCCTCCACCAATTATCACAACTGATTTATTCTTAAATAATGCAGCATCACAAGTTGCACAAGTTGAAACACCTTTTCCAAAATATTTTTTCTCCCCAGGTATGTTTAGCAGCCTTGGAGATGCACCTGTACAGATTATAACTGTTTTTGAAGCATACTTCTTTTCTTTTGTGATAATCTGAAAACTTTTTTTACTTTTAGTTATAGAATTAACAAACTTTGTTTCGTATTTTGCTCCAAACTTTTGTGCTTGTTTTTTACATTCTAAAACCAGTTCAGGACCCATCACTCCTTCAGAGAATCCAGGATAATTTTCTACTAAAGTTGTCATTGTTAGTTGATCTAAAGGCATACTAGCAGAAATCACTAAAACTTTTAAGTTGGCCCTAGAAGTATAGATTGCAGCAGTGTGTGCAGCAATACCACCTCCAATAATTATAACATCATACATCTTCAGTTTAGTGCTTTTTCTATTTTTTCTTTGTCAAACCCTATTATGATCTTTCCATTAATATCTAACACTGGGACACCCATTTGCCCAGACTTTTCAATCATATCTTTTGCTGCACTCTCATCTGATTCAACATTTATTTCGTCATATTTAATTTTCTTTTCTTTCATGTAATCTTTTGCCATATCACAATAAGGGCAAGTGTTAGTAGTATAGATTTTTACTTTATCCATTTTCTAAATTTTACCTACTAAGTCCATACCAGGTTTTAAAGTATCTTTCCCAGGGGTCCAATTTGCAGGGCATACTTGGTCACCATGCTCCATAACAAATTGGGCTGCTTGTAGTTTCCGAAGTAATTCCTCACTACTCCTCCCAATACTGTTGTCATGCAATTCATAGGCTTTCAAAATTCCTTCAGGATCTATAATGAAAGTCCCTCTCAAAGATAGTCCTTCACTTTGTATATAAGTTCCATAATCCTTACACATCTTTCCAGTAGGGTCTGCCAACATAGGAAATTTGATCTTTTTAATAGTAACAGAATTATCATGCCAAGCTTTATGGACAAAAGTAGTATCAGTACTTACACTCAAAATTTCTGTTCCCAGTTTTTGAAATTCTTCATATTTATCTGCTAGGTCTCCTAATTCAGTAGGACAAATAAATGTGAAATCTGCAGGGTAGAATACTAAGATGACCCATTTTCCCTTATAATCTTCTAGTCTAACTTTTTTTGTATCGTTGTTTTGAAATGCTTCAGCTTCAAAATCCGGTGCATTTTCTCCTATGAGTATTCTATTTTTTGATTCCATATTTTTTCCTCCATCTATCCTAAATCTAAATCACAATTGCTATATGTGCTCAACTCTTCAAAAGATAATTTCCCGGGCCTTCTTGAACCATCTCCAAACTCCCAAGTAGGGTAGCCGGTAATACTTTCTTGTTGACAAATTTGAGTTTGACCACCATCAGGCAATGAACACTCTATGTAATTAATATCTATCCAACTTTCACCAAACATATCTTTTTGGTCATTACAATATGAGCACCATGAAGCTCCATACATCTTTGCTCCGGTTTCAGTTAAACAATTTGCAAAATTAGTATAATCACTATCAATTTCTTGATTAATACAACCATTCAAAATTGTAATTACTAATGTAATGGATACAATAATCATAGTTTTTTTATTCATTAAGTCTAATGTTTTACATATATTATTTAAATGTTTTTATACAATAATTATTTAAACTTAAGACATTAAAATCCTATACATAGTGGAACATAAAATTATTTTAGGTAGAACTGAAAGTGATAAGAAAAAGATGGGTGATAAGGCCGCAGTTTTCTTAGGTAGACATTATGTTAAGATGGGCCAGATTACATCACTTAGTAGCAATATTCTTATGGATGTTGCAAGGTCCCATGTAGTCTTAGTATCTGGTAAGAGAGGTTCAGGTAAATCTTATACATTGGGTGTGATGGCTGAAGAAATGTCAAACCTCCCTTCTGAAGTTTCGAATAACCTAAGTATAGTTATGTTTGATACAATGGGTGTATTTTGGACAATGAAATATCCAAATGAAAAAGAAGACGAACTTCTAGAAAAGTGGAGTATTTCTTCTAAAAAATTAGATACTATTGATGTGTATATTCCAGATGGATTTTTCCAAGAGTACAAATCTAAAGGGATACTGGCAGATTATTCTTTTTCAATAAAAACTTCAGAATTAGACTCAGGAGATTGGAGTAATGTTTTTAACATAGACTTAATGGAGCCAGTAGGGATACTGGTAGAGAAAGTAATATCAAGACTACAAGAAAGAAGATTAAGTTACAATATTGCTACAATAATAAAAGAGATTAAAAAAGATAAGAATACTGAAAAGAAAATAATCGATGCTGCTGTAAATCTATTTTCTGCTGCTCAAGGGTGGGGTCTATTTAAAAAAAAGGGGACTATGATTAAAGACATAATAAAAAGAGGAAGAGTTAGTGTAATAGACACTAGTTGTTACACTCACGTATCTGGGGCCTGGAGCATAAAATCTTTAGTTACAGGGTTAATAAGTAAAAAATTATTTTTAGAGAGAATGACTGCTAGAAAAATCGAGGAGTTAAGAAATATAAGTTTGGGTACAAGTTTTTTAGGGTTAACCAAAGAAAAAAACCAAAATGAAGAAATGCCCTTAGTATGGTTAATGATTGATGAAGCTCATGAGTTTTTACCAAGAGAAGGTAAGAGTGCTGCCAGCGATGCATTAATCCAGCTATTAAGAGAAGGAAGACAACCAGGAATCTCAATGGTTTTAGCTACTCAACAACCAGGAGAGATTCATAAAGATGTTATGACTCAATCAGACATAATAATTAGCCATAGGGTAACGGCACGTAAAGATATAACTGCGCTTAATGATATAATGCAAACCTATCTTTTGTCAGATATTCAAAAATATTTAAATAATTTACCTAGCTCAAAAGGTTCTGCAATTATTTTAGATGATAATTCGGAGAGGATATATCCTATGAAAGTTAGGCCAAGAATGACGTGGCATGGGGGAGAAGCACCAACTGCATATAGACCACAAAGAAAAGAGTTATTAGATCTAGGTCTTTAAGTCTAAACAAATTCTATACACTCTGGGCGAAGTTTGGCCTGTTTTTATTAATTGTACTTTTTTAAACTTATCAAATTTTTTCTTTAGTCTGTCAAAATTTTCTTCATTTTCAAAAGTATAAAAATGAATCATGCCACCTCTTTTACAGTAGGTTATAGCCAAATCTAAATATTTTTCTGAAGTCTTAGGTGCAGGCATTATAATCCTATCAAATTTCTGATTAAGAGTGGGAATTATTTTATTTACGTCTCCCTTATGTGGGATCACATTATATGCTTTATTTAACAAAACATTTTCTTGAGCATACCTATGGGCAGTAGGATTAATCTCTATGCCATGAACTTCCTTGGCCTTTGAATATTTTGCAATAGTTAGACCGAAAGGTCCGACTCCTGAGAACATAATTAATACTTTTTCATTAGGTTTTACTAATTTTGCAATTCTAATTCGTTCAGACCCACTTTTAGATGAAAAATATGATGTTTCAGGATTTATCTTAATTTTTATACCATTTTCCCTATGGATAGTCTCCTTTCTGTTTTCTCCAGCTAAAATTTTTAATTGAGGAAGTCTGTACTTTCCTGAGAACTTTTTTGTTTTTTTAGCTACAACTTTAACATGTCTATTCTGTTTTAGGAATGATTTGGCTATTTCCTTTTCTTTATTTTTCAAGGTTTTTGGAAAATCTGAAAAGATGATCATGTCTCCAACTTGTTCATATGACCTAGGTACTAATTTTCTTTCATTTTTAGTTAGCATAAATTTCTAGTAATTTTTTTAAATATAAAGTTTTTCTAAAATATAGAAATATTTAAATATTAAAACAATAAATTTATTGCTATTATGAGAGGGATTACCAAACCAAAAGGATTTATTTTAGGATTTTTATTTTCCATGTTTTTATTTTCCAATATCGCATTTGGACTTGAAGAAGTCCAATTTAGTAATTTTTTAGAAGAAGAAACTATATTAGGTTCAATATCTGGACTTATTGGTAATGTTTTTTCATTCTTAATACTAGAGCCTAGCGCAGACCATGAAACTGTTTTTGCTAAATCACTACTATTTATTTTATTATATGCTATCTTATTTGCAATATCTAAGAAAATCCCACTTACTAGTACAGGTCCCGCATGGGTAAGAGTTGTACTTTCATTAGCGGTTGCAGTTCTTTCTACAAGGGCAATGACTGATGAAATGATAAGAGGTATCCTTTTACCTTATAATGCACTAGGTATATCTATATCAGTAATTCTTCCATTCATATTTATGTTTTATTTCTTACATGACATGGTTACAAGTAGGGTTGTAAGAAAGTTTGGATGGATATTTTATGGAATAGTTATGTTGGGATTATGGATTACAAGAGCAAATGAAGGACAACTTAGTTCAGGAGTTAATTCAGTTTATTTAGCTTTCTTTTTAGTTGCTTTGATTATGTTGTGGCTGGATGGAACAATCCATAAGTATTGGATGAGTTTAAAACATGGAAAAGAAAAAGCTGTTCAGGCTAGTGCTGAAGTAGAGATATTGTTAGGTAGAAGGGCCCAATTAATGAGCAGATTAGCTAGTGTAACTTCTCCTCAATCAAGAGGTAGGATTCAAAAACAAATAGATACTATAGACAATCAAATTAAAAGTTTACAGGAATACACATAAAAATGAAGTCAAACTCATTTATTTTTATTATCTTTATATTTTCTCTAATGGTTATTTCATCATGTACTAGTGATTCTTCGGGAGTTTTACAAACTATTTCTTACGGAGTCGTAGATTCAAGCAATGCCATATTTGGTAGTCAAACAGGATTTGAAGAAGAAGGGATAGCTAAAGCACTATTATTCATAATTTTATTTGTTTTCTTATATGCTGCATGTGAAAAGATTCCATTATTTCAGGATGAGAGCAAGAAGGCATCAAGGATTATCCTTGCAATAGTTGTAGCCTTACTTGGAATAAGATATTTAACCCCAGATTTAATGATGGGGATTTTATTGCCTTATGGAGCTTTGTCTATAGCAATAAGCGTTATTGTACCTTTCATTCTTTATTTCTATTTTGTTAATGAAGCTACTCCTGAAGGGCAGTTTGGATCTGTAATCCGAAGATTATGTTGGCTCTTTTTTTCAGTAGTAATGTTAGTATTAGGTACTTCAAGAATTTCTACAATAGGTACAGATATGGCTAATATTTATTTTGTTTTTGCAGTAGCAGCATTATTATTACTTATTTTTGATGGAACGATACATAAAATGGGTGTTTATTTTAAGTATGGGAAAGAAAAATATGCTAGTGTAGAGGAACAACTAGGGTTATTGAAAGATAAGAGGGAAAGACTGGTGTCTAGTCTTTCTACAAAAAAAAGCGATAGTGAAAGAGATAAAGTTAAAAAACAGATATCTGAAGTAGATAAGAATATTAAAGAAATGCAAGGTCTTATGTTTTCTTGATTAGACTGTCCTATTTGTTATATTTTAACTTAATTTGTCTAAAATTAAATTAGTTAAATCTTTAATTCTAACTCTAGATTGCTTCATTGAAGAGATATCCCTTAGTGTAACAGTATGGTCGTCCAAACTGTCGTGATCAACAGTAATACAGAAAGTAGTACCTATCTCATCCATTCGCCTATATCTTCTCCCGATACTCCCCGATTCATCATAAGTGCAAACAAACTCTTTGTTTAACTCCGTAAATATTTCTTTAGCAAGTTCAGGCATTCCCTGTTTTTTCATAAGTGGGAATATTGCGATATCTATTGGTGCTACTCCCTTTGGAAAGTGTAACCAATCTCTTACTCCTTCCTTAACTTTATCTTCTCTTAGGGATTCTTCGATTAAACAGTAAGTTGGCCTTTCAACACCAAAAGCAATCTCTAGTATGCTCGGAGTTTCAATTCCAATCTTAAATTTAGATTTTGAGAACTCTCCGTGCCTTTTTAAATCATAATCTTTTCTATCATGAACACCGCATATTTCAAACCATCCAAACCTTTTAGTTTTAATCTCGATGTCCCAGGCGTCTTCAGCATAGTGAGCCAGTTCAGTAGGATTATGTTGCCTTATTCTTATATTTTTTAAAGGAAATCCCATATTTTTAACTATGTTGTATGCAACTCCCAATGTCCAAGCATAAGTTTTCTTCTTTAAAATTTTAGTTTTAATTGCATCTTTAATTTTGATTTTTGTAATTTTCCCACCAAATGGAACCAACGGAAGGTTCTCAGAAGATAATTCATTAAACTTTTCAAACTTTTTTTCACTATCTTTAATTATGAACAATTGACCTTCTGCCTGAGTAAACTCCCTTGTTCTAAACACCCCTTGTCTAGGGCTTATTTCATTACGATATGCTTTTCCAATTTGGAAAACTCCGAAAGGGAGTTTAGTTCTAAAAAACCTATAATACTCTGGATATAATAGATAAGTTGTAGTTGCAGTCTCAGGCCTCAGATAGGCCGTTTGATCAAGGCCAATAGAAGTTTCCATCATTAAATTGTAAGGCATAACTTCTCCAAAGGTTCCTCCACAAGAATGACATTTAATTTTTTTCTCATCTAT
>CAYPAI010000001.1:0-33106 GCA_964408705.1 Candidatus Woesearchaeota archaeon | reverse complement strand
GTAAATCAATTTTTAATTCTTTTTTTTCTTTTTTATAATTTTTTTTTAATTTTTCAAAACTAAAACCATCAATCTTTTTGGTAGGAAACTTTTCCTTGATTAAGTTATCAACTCTAAATGCAGAATCACATTTTACACATCTAGTTATTGGATCAATAAATCCATCTAGATGTCCAGAAGCTTCCCAAACACGTTTGGGCATTATAGTGGGGCATTCTACTTCCCAAAAACCATTAGAAACAAATCCCTTCCTTATTATATTCTCAATTTTATTCTTTAATAGTTTTCCCAAAGGTCCCCAATCGTAAAACCCAGAAACACCACCATGATATATATTTGGACTAGGTCCCCATATAAATCCTCTTCTTCTAGCAAGATCCATTACTTTGTCTTCAACCTTCATAATGATCTAAGAATTAATCTTATTTTTATAGCTTTTGGAATTATAGTACTTTTTTGTAGGTATATTATCTGGAAAGGATAAATCTAATTCTTTTCGCATAAATGAGTAAGTAGTTATGTGGCTAGAGTTCGGAAGTTCGTCTTCCTTTTTTTCAAGATGCTCCCTCCTTAGATTATACCAGTCTCTTATTTCTTTTTCATTACAACTATTCCCAAATTCATTGATTAAACTTACAATATTTTTTTCATGTTCACATATCCACATTTTAGTTATTTTTTCGCTGGGTGTTTTGTGCTTAGAGTAGCTGCTCCAAAAATATCTTTGAGTGCAATCATCCTAGGAACTTCTAATCTTGGACAAGCAGTATTAACCCAGTATTCTATATCTGAGAAATCTTCCAGTTTAGTTATATCTAAATGATTATCTATAAATATGTATGCTTCCTTTCCACAAGTTTCTGCAAATCTTTTGGCCAGCCTAAGCTCTTCTTGGCCTGGTTTAGTAGAGACCAGTATTCCAATCTTATTAGAGGAATAATACTTTGCAAGTTTAGCCTTTTTTAAACGACTAAGTTTAGTTAATTCTATATCACTAATCTTCGAAAAAGTTTTCATAACAGGATTAAAATGATAATAATGCTTAATCTTTGTTTTTTCAATTAGTTCAAGAGGATGAAACATACCACTACCTACAAATAAGAAGGAATCGATATTATTCTTGATTGCAAGTGCCCTAGTTGCATTACATCCTACAATTTGGCCAGCTATTATCACCTCATGACCAATTCCTTCAAGATATTCCTTGATCTCTTGAAGAACTTCGGAAGTTTGAATGTTACTGACTATACCTATTCGCTTTTGTGCAATATGTATAAGGTTAAGGGATTTAGGATCTAGCTCAATATTATATCTTGCATGTGCAAAAAGTGTTTTCAATCCCCTAATTTCTCTAATTTCCATACTAAAAACAAAAAAGATTCTTTTAAAAATGCTTCTATATTTTTAGTTTCTTAATTTCAGATCTTTCACTTACTATTGCAGAGTTCCCGTTTGGATCTTCTATTACTATTTTAAGTGGAAGTTCTCCTAATTTTACTTTCCAAAGTTTTTTTAATAAATTTTTAGCAGTTTTTCTAGATGAAGGATCTCCTGCATTATCTCTCTCTTTAACTAATACTTCTTCAAATCTTTTTATTACTCCTTCAATATTACTAACATAGCCCTCAGAAGCTTCAGCAGGTTCAACACTAGTTCTTAATGAAGTAAACTTTATTTTAGCAGAACCAGATTTCACAACTCTTACATTTAGATCTTCTTTAGATTCTACCTTAAAACTATAACTAATTGGTCCTTTATTGTCTTCTGCTTCCAAGTCACTTTTTTTGAAATCACATTTAGAACAATTCATAGAAAATAAATAAACTTTACCAAAATAAGGTATATCTTTTTCATCTTCAGATAATTCCAAAGATTTTCTTAAACAGACCGGACAAGTTTGACCCTTTAAAACTTCCATTTTTTATCAAAGCATATGTTGAGAATTATTCCGGGAGGTCTTCCTCAAACGATTCCTCTCTATGAATTCCTGCAAAACTTGGTGTCGCAACAAGCCAATCTTCTCCAAAACCAGCAACATCTCCATCTATGGCTTCACAAGTTTTTCTTATTTTACTGACTGCTCTCTTAAGTTCAATCATATCTTTGTCTTTCAATGGCTTAATATTGATTAATGCAATAGTATAACCTTCTCTCAATGAATCTAAGGCAGGCTTTATATCTACAAAATCTTCTACAATAAATGGCCTTACTGTGACTTTAGATTTAGGTCCAATTTTCCCACTAGTTTCTAATTCAATATAGTCTTCATTAAACTGATCTGGAAAATCATCGTCATAAGAATTACTTTTGGAAACAATTTTTTCCATAAATTTTGATAGTCCCTCTTTCATTTCATAGAAAGGGATACTTAGAAAATTTATAAATATTTCTATTGTTGGATACACTCTAATTTAGAAAATATATCCCACAACTGAGTTTTAGCATCAATAGGTAAGTTAGGATCTTCGGAAATATCATCTAGCTCTTGAATAGACCTATCAACCCTTAAACTAAGATTTTTGTTTTCATCCAGTAATACTGAGTGTGCATTTTTAATTTTAGCCCTAACATTCCGAGGAATCATGATATCTTTTTGTAAATGAGTCAATGTTTCTAATATCTCAGATAATTGTTCATATGACTCATTCATTTTTTGGTTTTATTTTTTTTTGAAGTTCTTCCACTTCTTCTCTTAATTTTTCTTCTTGTTTATTAAAACTTTTCAGCTTCAAATCTAATATTTCTTTTTTAGAACTTAAGTCTTTTTCAAGGTCGTCTTTTTCAACTGATAAAACTACACTACCCACTAATTTGTATGCTTCTTTTGCGTTTTTTAATTCAGAAAGTGCATTTTCAATTTCAAGAAGTTTTGTTTGAAATCCGTGTTTTTGCATTGCAATGCTTTGTAGCTTTTGATCTATTGCTTGTAATTCAGCAACAACTTTTTGTGTTTCCTTATCTAATTTTTCCATTTTAAACTGCCTTCACCTTCCTTGATATAACTCTAGGTTTAAATAATATTTTAGACCCGCAGTAAGGACATCTTACTCTTTTCTTTACATAAGTAGAAGCAACTTTCTTACTACAACTAAAACATTTATATTCTGTCATTTTAACTTAATGAGTATGCCTTCCCAGCAAACTTAGTATCACATTTAGTACAGTGCCAAATCCCATAAGATACTCTTCTTACATTAGTTTTTAAACATAAGGGACACTTATACTTCTTCTTTTGTTTTGATTCAACTTCTGAAAATTTTTCTTTTAATCTTGAACCATATCTAGTTCCAAATCTTCCAGCACTTCTTGCTTTATTTTTTACCATTTTTTTAAGTGGGACTACCCGGATTTGAACCGGGGTCGTCAGGTCCCAAACCTGAAAGGCTAACCAAGCTACCCCATAGCCCCGTTAAGATTGAGACTATGTGGTTTTATTTTTAAGACTTTTGATTATTTTGTTCCTTTTTGGCTTCTTCCGTTTCTTCCGTTTCTTCCGTTTCTTTTTCTTCTGAAGATTCTTCAGATTCTTCTTGTTCTTGTTCTTGTTCTAACAGTTCTTTTTCTTTGCTTAAGGCAATACTTATCTCAGATAACTGTTTTTTTAATATTTCTAATTTTTCAGGACTAGTTTCAGTAATAACCTGGGTTATTTCATTATCATAAGACCCATTATCTATTTCCTCACATATGTCTTTAGATCCTTTTCCTTCAATAAGAATCCCCAATGGCCCACAACTACCTGCAACACATTTAACTGCAGATTTAAGATCATTTACCAACATTGAATCTTTCTTCATTTTTGCAATCTTAATTATTTGAGGTAAGGACATATTAGCTTTTTTTTCTAGATTAGGAGTTCCAGAGCCCTTATCAATTCCAACTTCTTTTTTAATAAGTTCTGAAACTGGAGGGGAACCTATTTCTAAATCAAACTTCTTTGTATCAGTATCTACATTTACTTTAACTGGAACTTTCATACCCTTAAGGTCCATAGTTTTTTCATTAATTTTATCAATAATTTCTTGTATGTTTATGCCCAGTGGACCAAAAGATTGTCCCATTTGAGCTCCGGCACTAGCCTTTCCACCTTCTATAATAAGATCTACAGTTTCATTACTCATCTTCTTCTCTCCTTATAACTTTTATAGAGTCTAATTTAGTAGTTATAGGTATTGAAACTGCAGCTTCAAGAAGCTCAACAACTACTTCTTCCTTAGCAGTATCTAATCTAACTACTTTTGCCTTTTCTCTTTTGAAAGGACCATCTATCAGTTCAACAATATCATTTACTTGGACATTGATCTGTGCTATAGATTTTTCAAGCATAGGCTCTATTTCAGAGTACTCTAATGGCTTTCTTAAAAGTTCCTTAGCATAAGGTACTCCTTGAAAAGATCTTTCTGCATCTTCCCTAGACCTAGCTTCTAAAAAAATATATCCTCTTAGTCCATGTGGTCTAACAATGCTATATACTTCTAAGGAATGTCTATTTATATTTGCAGATATAAAATCTAACACTTGGTCTTCCCTATTTGCAGTAGTTCTTAGTGCGAATATTTTATTTTCCATTTTTTAATTTGCAATTAACTTCCATGTGAGGTGGATTAAAAAACCAATAGCTCCAATTACAGCAATACCTATACCAGATACCTTTACAATAACTTTAAATTCTTCTCTTGAAGGTTTTTTTGTTATCTTTAAAACTCTTCTTGATTGAATAGCAAAGCTCTTTAGTTTTGTAATTGTATTTTTTCTAGTTTCTTGTTCCATTATCTACTCCGAATTAAATTACAGAGAATTTACTCTAGGAGAGAAAAATGTTAATTTAAAAAACTTTCTATATATAAGAAATATTAGAGAAAATCAATACCTAGCTCTTCTTCAATTTCTTTCTTTTTCCTATCTTCTCTTTTCTTTGGATTAGGGCCTATAATCTGAGGACTTGTAACTCCAGTAACAATCATCATTACTCTTAATGTTTTTTCCAAATCTTCTGAAATTTGTGCTCCCCAGATAATTCTAGCATCTTCAGATAACTTATCTGCAATAGCTTCAACAACTTCTTTTGCTTCATTTAATGTCAAATCAGATCCTCCACTAACATTAATAAGTGCCCCATTAGCACCAGATATGTCTACATCTAATAAAGGATTATTAACTGCCTTATCTACTGCTTCTAATGCTCTATGTTCAGTATCAGATTCTCCAATACCAATCATAGCTACGCCTCCCTTTCCCATAATTGTCCTAATATCTGCAAAATCTAGATTTACGAGACCAGATTTAGTTACAAGTTCGGCAATTCCTTTCACAGCATTTGTTAGTATTTCGTCTGCAACTTTAAATGCAGTGTGTAAAGGTAAATCAGGTGCCAAATCTAATAATTTTTCATTAGGTATTACTATTAATGTGTCAACGATAGATTCTAATTTTTCTAGACCATATAGTGCATTTTGATATCTCCTATTGCCTTCCATCGCAAAAGGAATAGTAACTATTGCAACAGTAAGTGCACCCATTTTCTTAGCAGTATCTGCAACAACAGGAAGACTCCCCGTCCCAGTTCCTCCACCAAGTCCACAAGTCAAGAAAACCATGTCTGCACCTTTTAGCGCATCCTTAACTTCTCTCTCGCTTTCTCTAGCTGCTTCCTCACCTACTTGAGGAATACTTCCTGCCCCAAGTCCACTTGTGAGTTCCTTTCCTATCAAAACTTTTTTAGTAGCATTACAATATAATAAATCTTGGGCGTCAGTATTTATAGCAATGGACTCTGCACCAGCGATTCCAACTTCTGTCATTCTGTTTATAGTATTATTTCCTGCACCACCTGCACCAATGACCTTTATTTTTGCCCTTTGTTTAGAAAGAATTTTTTCTAATTCTTCATCAATATCGCTTAGACTTTGTGGAGACTCATTAGACTGATCTCCTTCTTGAAAATTAACATTTTTAATTATAGAATCCATGTGTTTTATCCCTTAATACCTTTTGTCAAAGTAGTCTAAGTGGATATTTAAATTTAATTATTCTCGAGTGGTTATTTCTTCCGAAAATTTAATTTTATTTATTTTAGGAATAGTTTCTTTGATTTTTTCACTTATCTTTTCTTGCAAGTTTTTAGGCATTTTAAATTTAAGTTTTAGATTAAGGGACCCACCTTCAAGGGAATAGTCATACATTTTTTTATTCATTGCAACCCCATATTCTAACAAAGATTCTAGTTGAAGATTAGTATCATTCACTTTATCTATAATTTTTATATCATAAATTAAGTCTTTTCCTGCAAGGGGATGGTTGAAATCCACTAAAACTCTACCACCTGTAACGCTCCTGATAGTGCCGATCATTCCTTCTGCATTTATTTGTAAACCAGGTACGGGATTCATTTTCTGTTTTTTAAATAAAGAAGAAGAGATTATTCTCATCAATTTAGGATCTTTTTTTCCAAATGCATTATCCATACCTATATCTAATTTATAAGTTTCTCCAATTTTCTTTCCATCAAGTTGATCATCAATACCTTTTAGTACATGTTTTTGGCCAACACAAGCAGTGATTGGACCATATTTCACCTTAGAATTATGATGTTTCTCTTTTTTTGCAATTTTTTCATCAGTTGTATCAAACAGATGATTGTCAGTTTTAGTTCTACCAGTATATTCTAGTTTAACAAAATCTCCTTTTTTTATTATAACCATATTTTTGACAAATATTAAGAATTATATAAATCTTGCTGAAAAACAATTAGATTAAAAAGTTTAGAAAAACTTAAAAGCTAGTTTAATCCTTCCCTGAATCAGAATGGAAAAGAAATTAGCACATGCCACCAGTCTAAAAGTTGGAGGTTATGTAATATTTGATAACAAGGCCTGTAGGATCACAGATATACTAACATCAAGGCCAGGGAAACATGGTCATGCTAAAGTAAGAATCTCTGCAGTAGGATTAGTCGACGGTTCAAAAATAATTAAATTACATCCTGGACACGATAAATTAGAAGTCCCAATAATTGAAAAAGAGACTGCACAAATTCTTTCAATACAAGGAAGTTCGGCAAATGTAATGGATTCAAAAACCTATGAAACTT
This sequence comes from Candidatus Woesearchaeota archaeon, assembly GCA_964408705.1. Taxonomy (GTDB): domain Archaea; phylum Nanobdellota; class Nanobdellia; order SCGC-AAA011-G17; family PNOQ01; genus CAYFNK01. The sequence continues at coordinate 26,016 of CAYPAI010000001.1, read as the reverse complement.
TTGATTTAAATATACCGGAAGATTTAAAAGATTTAATAAAGGAAGGAGACCAAGTCTCATATTGGATAATCATGGGTGAAAAAGTGATGATGAGGGGAAGGTAAGATGGCTAAATTTCCAGAAGCACACAATAGATTATTTGCAAATGTTTTTGTATGTAAAAAGTGTAAACAAAAACAAAGAAGTAAAATGGTAAAAATACTTCAAAGCAAAGTTTTATGCAGAAAATGTGGATCTAATGCAATGAGGACCAAGAGAAAGGCAAAATAAAATGGATTTTCAATATCTCTTTTTTGCAAATTTAGATTATTTCTTGTTAATTATTCTAGGAGTTATACTAGGTATATTTTTATTGAATAATAAAAAGAATGTAGAGTTTGAGAGAATATTATTCCCGTTCATATATCTAATACTTTACAAAACTAAATTAGGATTAAAGACAATGGATAAGCTTTCTAAAAAGATATCCAAGCGGTGGAAAGATTTTCTAACTTTTTCTTCAATATCAATAGGATTTACAGGTATGATTATAATTACTTACAAATTTTTGGAATCAGTATACAATTATTTTTTTGTACAGCCTGATATGGTAGTAGCTGTACTTTTGCCATCTAATGAACAATTAATTCCAGGGCTTCCACCATTACACTTTATCTATTGGATAGTTGCAATATTTGTGTTAGCAACAGTCCACGAGTTTTCACATGGTTTATTTGCAAGGATGCATGGCATAAAGGTTAAATCATCAGGATTTGCATTTTTAGGGATACTGTTGCCAATCATTCCTGCAGCATTTGTAGAACCTGATGAGAAAAGCTTGAACAAGTCTTCAAAAAAATCTCAGTTAGCAGTTCTTTCCGCTGGTACTTTTGCAAATTTTATAACTTCTGCATTCTTTTTCATAATACTGACTATAATCACAATACCTATAGGGTCTCAAATGTTATCTCAAGATGATGGAATGGTTATAGCAGGCATTGAACAAGATGGACCTTCGGATGAGTTAGGAATTGGATTGAATACTCAAGTAATAAATATAAATGGTAATGAAATATTGGACGCTGAAGATATTTCTTCGGCATTAAGTTCGACTTACCCTTATGAAAAGATTGAGATTGAAACTGAAGAAGGATTATTTTATGTAACACTTGGACAAAATCCGGATTCAGGAAACGCATATATGGGGTTACAGTTCTTGCCATTATGCAGGCCTGAAAATTATAATGGGTGTTCCGGTATTCTTGCAAAAGGTTCTGGTTGGATATATGGTTTGGTAGCTTGGTTGTTTATTACTAATCTTTTAGTTGGTTTGATTAATCTACTACCATTAGGAATAGTAGATGGTGGAAGAATGTTTTATCTTGCAATGTTAACTCTAACTAAAAGCCCAAAAAGTGCAAGAAAGATATTTGGAGCAGTGAGTATAATTTTGTTGATAATGCTTTTGTTTTTTTTACTACCTGCCTTGTTTAATTATTTTGTAGCACCATTCATATCTTAAAAATGTTAGTTGATGTACATACCCATTTAGATTTTCCTGAGTTTAAGGAAGACTTGAGTGATTTAATAAAACGTTTAAATAATATGGGGTTTGTAAAATTGATTACAAACGGCACCGATCCAACTAGTAATAGAGCTATAATAGAATTATCTAAAAAACATAAAATTATCGAACCAGCTCTCGGAATGTATCCTTCTACTGCAATCAAATTATCAGACGGAGAAATAGATAAAGAACTAAAATTTATTGAAAAGATTAAGCCTATAGCAATAGGAGAAGTTGGATTAGATAATCATAGGGTAGGAAATTTACAAAAACAGAAAGAAGTTTTAACCAAATTAGTAAGATTATCTATGAAACTAGATATTCCCTTAATTGTTCATTCAAGAAAGGCAGAAGAAGAAACTATAGATCTTTTGGAAAGTTTAAAGGCTAAACGAGTAGTTATGCACTGTTTTAGTGGAAATAGTAAATTAACTGAAAGAGGTGTAAAAAACGGTTGGATGTTTTCAGTTCCATCAATGGTTATAAAAAGCAAAACATATAGAAAACTATCTAAGAGGGTACCTCTCTCTCAAATTCTAACCGAAACAGATTCCCCATTTCTTTCACCTGTAGAAGGAAAGAGAAATGATCCATCTACTATAAAAGATTCAATAAAAAAGATAGCAGAACTAAAAGAAATAAGTCCTGAAGAATTAGAAAAAATAATATACTTAAACTTTCAAAGAACATTTATTAAATAGAAATAATTTTTCCATTTTGACCAGGATTAATAAGTATTGACTTTCCAACTTTATCAGTTTTATTGAAAGTTTCATGAATATGTCCAGATACTAAAAGAATTGGTTTTATCATTTTAATAGATTTTGTAATTGATTTATTTCCAACGTGACCTAATGAAGGGATATTGTCTAAATTAGTTCCAAATGGAGGTTGATGAACTATAAGGATATGTTTTTTGCCTTTCAATTTTTTTTTCAAAAAAAATTTCTCCAAATCTTTAGTCGTCCTAGAAAATCCAAGACCACCATACCCCATAAACCTATACTCACCTATATTGTAAGACTTTTTGTGTAGAAAAATTAAGTTTTTGTATTTGGGGCAAAGAATATTTAATTCTTCAAGGTCTTCATGATTACCATGTATCAATAGTATAGGTTTGCCTATTGAATTTAATGATTTTAAAATAAAATTTAATTTAAGTCCAAAGTAAGTCAAATCTCCAGAACATATCAAAAGATCAGGATTATGTTTCTTAGATTTTTTCTTTACCTCATCTACATACTTCTTTTCTGAGTGTATATCTGTAAAAGCTAAGATTTTCATCCAAATCTATTGTGAAGTTGATTTTTAAATTTTTAGTTCTTGAAGATATCCTTGCATAAACCCTAACTCTGAAACACTTATTTCATCGTCTTCAGCCAAGTCAAAGATATCTTCTTCATTGTATACTCCCATTTTAGCCCCCTATGCCAACCCATGTCTTAAAAAATCATTTACATCTTCATTAACCGTTCTCCAAAACTCAATTTCACTTTCCTTTTCCTCAAAATTTTCCCAAGATAAGAATATTTTTCTTTTAAACACCTTACCACCTCCTTTAAAGAATTAGTGCACAATTAAGTTTAAATAGTTCACCCGCGTCTATGACAAGGTGACAAGAAAAAATGATTAATAAAAAACTTTATAAACAACATATTTTTCTTGATTAAAAAACTAATGAACTAATGTGAGGTTTTAAAATGGCAAAAGAATATTCCAAAGAAGAAATAAATAAAGCTTATGAAGCTGTAGAATTGGCTAGAAAAAGCGGTAAGATAAAAAAAGGTACTAATGAAGTTACAAAAGCTGTAGAAAAAAATTCTGCTAAGTTAGTGCTTATTGCAGAAGATACTTCTCCAAAAGAAGTGATTATGCATATGGTTCCACTATGTGAGGAAAAGAAAATACCTTGCGTCCAAGTTCCAAGCAAAGAAGATCTTGGTAGTGCTGCAGGATTATTAGTTTCTACTTCCGCAGTAGCAATAGTGTTAGAAGGAGAATCTAAGGATTTAATTAAGGAATTTTAAATGGTTAAACAAAGAGATAACAGAAAGAAAGGAAAAGATCAAAAACAAGAAAAATCATTGTTTACTTATGCAGTAAAGGCCAAAGTTGAAGAACTTGTAGGTAGGACTGGAATGAAAGGAGAAGTGACTCAAGTTAGATGTAGAATTCTAGAAGGGAGAGATCAAGGCAAGGTTTTAAGAAGAAATACAAAAGGCCCAATAAAAATTGGAGATATATTAATGTTGAGAGAGACTGAGATAGAAGCTAGACGTCTTTCAGGAAAGTCTAGGTAAGATGGCGAAGTGTTCTTTTTGTAATAAGGAAATAGAGAAAGGTACTGGTAAAATGGTTGTATCAAAATCTGGAAAATACAGAAAATTTTGTTCTATGAAATGTGAAAAAAATATGTTAAAATTAGGTAGAAAACAAGTTAATTTTAAGTGGACTAAGAATGAGTAGTATCGATTGGGAAAAATTATCAAAAGACCTAGAGAAAATTTTAGAACAAAAGGAGACACTCGATATCAAATTTTCAATAAATGAACTTACTTGGGCAAGTGGAGATTCAAGATATGAAATATCTTATGATATAACTTCTAAAAATAATTTCCAAAGTTTAACTGAAGATTATTATTTAGATAAAAATGACGATGAGGACGGATATAGTATTGCTTCGTCACACCTTATTTCACTAAAAGACAAATTTTTAGATAAAGGTTATTATGCTGAATTTAAAGAGGATGTCTTAAAGATAAAACACTCAATTTAAAGATTCTACTCCTGAAATGGTATAATTTTTATTTTGTTTTTGTTTTTCTAAAATTTTTTCAAAAGCTATTGTATCATTATATTGTATTTTTTTATTTTTAGAAGTATGTTTAATTTCTTTTTCATCTTCATGGATCATTGAAGTATACCTATTTATAGTACCATCAAACGAATAGTAGCTTCCATATCTGAGTTTATTTTTTTCTAAGTTAGTGATTTTTTCTAATCCTCCAATATCTTGGTACATAAGTATCTCCTTATCCATCGATCTGGAATAAACCACAGAGATACTCTTGTCTAATCTCAGTATTTTTTTATTTAATTTTGTTTCATAAAGTGTGGTGCTTATTACATCTTCCAAGATTTTACATATTTTTTTAGTTCTAGAACTCTTCCTAGATTTATTCAAATATCTTTTAGTCTGATTGATAAGGTATATATTTTTCCAGATGCCATACAATTTTTTTTGACCTCTTATTGAATTTTTTAAGCCAACATGTTTTTTTCTTTTTATTATAAGATACTTTAATTTATTTTGATGATAGGTATCAATCAATTTTTTATAATCAATTTCTAAATCGCCTGGATCAGGTTTTTCAGATTGATAATACATTGTTTCTATGTTGTTATTTCTGTCTAAAAGTTTTATGACTATTGCTCTTTCAATGTCTTTCTTAGATACTTTTTTACCCTTTACAATAAATTTCTCAGAGAATAGATTTTTGAGATATTCATAATAAGTTTGTCTTTCAGTTTTATATCTTGAGATTTTACTTACAAGACTAATTAGTTCTTTAGTGTCTTCAACATATTTATGTGTGTAAAGGTCTTCAATCTTCAGAAAATCTGAAAAAGTATTGCTCAACCTGTTTAGTTCATTATCTCTTAATCTAACTCTAACTTTATTTTTATTTTTTTTAGATAACTCTCCATAACTTTCTAAAATTTCCTTATCTACAAGTTCTTCTACTACGTCATGAAGTAATATTCCTCCGAGGGTTATATAATCTATATTATATTTAAGTGCATTTAAGGACATCTCTAAGGGGTGTTTAGTATATAACCCACCTGTTTTACGTAGATTTCCATTATGTGCCTTTATACATTCTATCATACATTTTTTTATTATTTTATTTTTTTGTTCACCATATTTAGAATTAACTTTTGATTCTAAGCTACCAACCAAGTTAGAGATTTCTTTAATATCTTTTGAATTAATATTCTTTCCAATTAAGGATTTTAAATCTCTAAAACCAAACATAAATAGAAGTTATGTAGAATATATTTAAAAGTATAGTTTTTCAAAACATTTTTAAATAAAATTTTAGGTTTAATTTAAAATGATTAGACAACCAATATGCGTGCTTCTTGCACATGTGGATCATGGAAAGACATCAATATTAGATATGATTAGGGGAAGCTCAATAGTTTCAAAAGAAAGCGGAGGGATTACCCAAAATATTTCAGCTTATGAAATTCCAATATCAGAGATTAAAGATATGTGTGGTCCACTCTTAAAAAATCTTCCAAATATGACTCTCCCAGGGTTATTATTCATTGATTCCCCAGGTCATGAAGCATTTACTACTTTAAGGAAGAGAGGAGGTAGTATTGCAGATATTGCAATAGTAGTAGTAGACATAAAAGAAGGAGTTAAACCTCAGACAGAAGAAGTATTAAACATCTTAAAAGCTTCAAAAACTCCATTTATAATAGCAGCCAATAAAATAGATACGGTCCCAGGATGGCGTCCAAATCAGAACAAGCTTTTAGTTAAAAATTTATCCGAACAATCCGAATCTACAAGTTTATATTTTGAAAAGAAATTATATGAGCTAGTTGCATCAATCTCTTCAAAAGGATTTAACTCAGACCGGTTTGACCGGATAGATGATTACACTAAGAAAATTGCAATAATCCCAGTATCTGCTAAAACTGGAGAAGGGTTCCCAGAGTTGTTGATGATTTTAAGTGGTTTAGCCCAGAAATATTTAGAGAAATCACTTAAGATAGATGTGAAGGGTCCAGCAAAAGGAACAATATTAGAAGTTACTGAAGAAAAGGGAATAGGTAAAACTTTAGATACAATAATTTATGATGGTTCAATAAGTTTGAATGATAACATTTTAGTTGGAGTATCAGAAGGAGAACCTATATTTACAAAAGTAAAATCCTTATTCAGGATAGAAAATGGAAAATTAATAAAATCTAATAATGTTCATGCAGCTTCTGCAATTAAGATTTCGGCACCCAATATAGATGAGGTTAGTTCAGGAATGCCTATAAGAGTAATTGGAAAAGATAGAGATAAATCGATAGAAGAAATAAAATCAGAAGTAGAAGAAGTAATTATAGAAACAGATAATGAGGGTATTGTTGTAAAGGCGGATACCCTTGGTTCATTAGAAGCATTAGTAAATCTACTTAAACAAAAAAATATTAAAATAAAAAAAGCAAAAGTTGGAAGTATAAATAAAAAAGACATAGCAGAGGCATCTTCTGAGGAAAATAAACTTAATCGTTTGATTGCAGCATTCAATGTTAGTGAGTTAGAGAGTTCCAAACATATTAAAGTTATAAACTACGATGTAATCTATAAAGTTATAGACGACGTAGAAGAATGGATCGAGAGCCAAGGAAAGTCTATAGAGGAAAAAGATTTAGAAGGACTAGTAAAACCATTTAAAATAACAGTTTTAGAAGGGCACATCTTTAGGAAGTCTAGTCCTGCTGTTTTAGGTGTTGAAGTCTTGTCCGGAACTGCAAAAACAAACACTTACTTAATGAGAGAAGGGATAAGAGTATGTGAGTTAAAAGCATTGCAAGATAAGGGAGAAAATATAAGTAAGGCAGAAAAAGAGCAACAAATTGCAGCATCCTTTCCGGGAGTTACAGTAGGAAGGCAAATAAACACTGGAGATGTATTATACTCAGATGTACCTGAAGAAGATTTTAGGAAATTGAAAAAATTGAAAAAGTATTTAAATAGTGATGAAATCGAAACTCTAAAAGAAATAGCAGAATTAAAGAGGAAAGAAAACCTAACATGGGGTATTTAAAATGACAGAATTTGTATTAACTATAAATGGCAAAGATGGAAAAAGCTACAAAAAGGAAGTAAATGGGTCAGAAGCAGATATATTACTTAATAAGAAATTAAATGAAGAAGTGAAAGGTGATACGTTAGGCCTTAAAGGATATGTCTTAGTAATAAAAGGTGGTTCTGATAAAAATGGATTTCCAATAAGGAAAGATGTTGAGCCCGGAACAAGAAAGAGGCCACTGGTAGTTAGTGGAGTTGGGGCAAAATTTAAGAAAAAAGGATTAAAACAAAGGAAGACTGTTAGAGGAAATCTAATTGACGACAATATAAAACAAATAAACTTAAAAGTTCAAAAAGAAGGTGTAGAAAAATTAGAAAAATTATTCGGATCTACAGAAGGAGAAAAACCTACAGAAGATTTAACAGATTCTAAGCCTAAGATTGAAGAAGAAGTGGCAAAAGAAAATAAACAGGTAAAAGAAACAACAGAGGAAAATAATAAAGATGAAGGAAAAGGGTCAGAGGAATCAAAAAAATGAATTTATACCTGAGATAAATGTAGGTATGATTGGTCATGTAGACCATGGTAAGACTACTCTAACTCAAGCGTTAAGTGGAAAATGGGCAGATGTCCATTCTGAAGAATTAAAAAGAGGTATAACTATAAAATTAGGTTATGCGGATTCAATATTCTATAAGTGTCCAAAATGTGAAGACCCCCAATGTTATTCTCCTTTGGAAAAATGTTCTTTTTGTAATTCTAAGTGCATACCTTTGAGAAAGATTTCTTTAATAGATTCTCCAGGGCATGAAACATTGATGGCAACAATGTTGTCTGGTGCTGCAATAATAGATGCTGCATTATTATTAGTATCTGCAAATGAAGATTGCCCGCAACCTCAGACTAAAGAACATTTAATGGCACTTGAGATTATGGGGATAAAAAATATAATAATCGTTCAAAATAAAATTGATTTAGTGAGTAAGGAAAAACTAATAGAGAACTATAAACAAATAAAAGAATTTCTTAAAGGAACAATTGCTCAAGACGCACCAATAATTCCAGTTTCTGCTCAACACAATGCAAATATAGATTTTTTAATAAAAACTATTCAAGAAGAATTTAAAACTCCAAAAAGAAATAAGGAAAAGGAACCTTTATTTTATATTGCAAGGTCTTTTGATATAAATAAACCTGGAACAAATATCAAGAAGCTATGTGGGGGTGTACTTGGAGGTGCACTTAAACAGGGCAGTTTAGTGAAAGGTCAAAAAATAGAGATAAAACCTGGAATAAAAAAAGAAAAACAAGGAAGATCAATCTGGAAACCAATAGTAACAAAGATAGTAGGATTAAATGTTGGTGGGCAAAGTCCAAAGGAAATAACTCCAGGGGGGTCAGTTGGAATACTTACTGAATTAGATCCTGCAATAGTCAAGGCTAATTCCCTTTCAGGCAAGGTTGCAGGGTTGCCTGAGAAACTTCCTGAAGTTTGGGAAAAATTAACCCTCAAAATCCATTTGTTAGAGAGAGTTGTAGGATCAAAAGATGAGTTAAAAGTAGATCCTATTAAATTAAATGAACCTTTAATGTTAAACGTTAATGCTTCTGCGACAGTAGGTGTAGTTACAAATTTAAGAAAGGACGAAGTCGAAGTTAATTTAAAAATACCTGTTTGTGCAGATAAAGGAGATCGCGTCACAGTATCAAGGAATATAGGCTCAAGGTGGAGACTAATAGGTTATTCAGACATTGTTTAATCACTATCTTCTTTTTCAAGTTCAACAATAGATTTTATTTTATCTCCTTGGTTAAGTTTCATTAATCTTACTCCTTGAGTATTTCTTCCTATTTTAGATATATTAGAGATACTAGTTCTGATTAGTATACCTTGTTTAGTAATAAACATTACATCCTTATCTGGGGAAACACACTTTACTCCAATAACCTTTCCATTTCTATCACTAGTTTTCATATTAATCACACCTTTTCCGCCACGGTTGATTAATCTGTATTCGTTAACACTAGTTCTTTTCCCGTAACCATTCACACTTATACTCAAACAATCTCCTTCAGCAATTTCCATATCTACAACTTTGTCGCTTTCCTTAAGTTTAATTCCTCTAACTCCAAAAGAACCCCTTCCACTAGATCTAACTTGATTTTCATTAAACCTAACTGCCATACCATTTGAAGAAGCAACCAACAATTCTTTATTTCCATCAGTAAGCTTTACACTAATTAGCTTATCATTTTCCTTTAACTTGATACCAATTATTCCTGTTTTCCTAGGTTTACTATACAGTTTGAGCTGAGTTTTTTTGATAAGTCCAGACTTAGTGGCCATTACTAAGAACCTATCTTCTGAAAATTTATCTATTGGTATTATCTCACTTATAGATTCATTGTCTTGTAATCCAAGTAGGTTGATTACATTAGAACCCTTTGAGTATCTAGATACACTAGGTATTTGGTAGGTTTTTAACCAGTATAATCTCCCCTTATTAGTAAAACATAACAAATAATCATGTGTGTTTGAAACAAAAATATTTTTTATAAAATCTTCTTGTTTAGTACCCATAGCCTTAATGCCTTTTCCCCCTCTCTTTTGTTCACGGTAAGTTTGAACAGGTAGTCTGTTAAGATAGCCATGATTAGTCAATGTAACAACAACTTCTTCTCTTTTAATAAGATCTTCATCATCTATATCTTCTTCAAAATCTTCAATTTTAGTTAACCTATCATCACCATATTTGTTTTTTATATCTAAAAGTTCATTCTTTATTATTTCAAATACCTCATGATCACTCGAAAGAATATTTTTAAGTTTTAGTATTAGTTCAATTAAATTTTTATGTTCTTCCATAAGTTTATTGGTTTCTAAGGAGGTTATTTTTTGTAATTTCATTTCAAGTATAGATTGTAATTGGAGTTCGCTAAGATTAAATTTATCTTTTAACGAAGTTTTAGCAACAGTAACATCACTACTTGATTTTATTATTTTAACTACGGGATCAATATTTTCTAATGCAATTTTCAGTCCTTCAAGAACATGTGCTCTAGTCTCAGCTTTGTTCAACTCAAATTTTGTTCTCCGGATTATAACTTCTTTACGATGGAGTAAAAAGTTTTCAATCAATTGCTTCAAATTTAAAATTTTAGGTTCACCCTTCACTAAGGCTAAACAGTTTATACCCATAGAAACTTGTAGTTGAGTAAATTTGTATAATTGATTTAAAATAATTTCAGGATTAGCAGATCGTTTTAGTTCTACAACTACTCTCATCCCAGTTCTATCGCTTTCATCCCTAAGATCAGATATTCCTTCAATTCTTTTTGACCTTACTAAATTAGCAATATTTTCAATTAGATTTGTTTTATTAACTTGGTAAGGTATTTCTGATATTATTATTTGTTTTTCATTAATTTCACAAACTCCTCTAACCTTAAGATGGCCTTTCCCAGTTAAGATAGCATTTCTTATTCCAGAGTTCCCAAGAATTATCCCTCCAGTTGGAAAGTCTGGACCTTTAACAAAACTCATAAGTTCTAAAACTTCAATTTCAGGATTTTTTATAACTTCAATAGTTGCATCAATAACTTCCTTGAGATTATGAGGAAGGATATTTGTGGCCATTCCTACTGCAATACCATATGAACCATTAATTAGAAGATTGGGAATCCTTGAAGGTAAGACTGTAGGTTCTTGCATACTATCGTCAAAGTTAGGTGTAAACTCTACAGTTTTTTTATCTATATCTGTTAAGAGTTCTTCTGCAATGCTGCTAGTTTTGGCTTCAGTATATCTCATTGCTGCAGGAGGATCACCGTCAATAGAACCAAAATTACCTTGTCCTTTGATTAAAGGATATCTTAGTGAGAAAGGTTGAGCCATCCTAACTAAAGAATCATAAACTGCAGTATCACCATGGGGATGATATTTACCAAGAACTTCTCCTACAACTCTTGCAGACTTTTTGAAAGGTTTGTTATGTAACAGCCCCATCTTATTCATAGCATAAAGAATCCTTCTATGTACAGGCTTTAATCCATCTCTAGCATCGGGAAGGGCCCTACCTACAATAACAGACATAGCATAGTCTATATAACTTTCTTTCAGTTCTGTTTCTAATAATCTTTGTCTAATCTTAGTCATCTTATATGTCTAAATTTTTTACTTCTTTTGCATGTGAATTAATAAATTCTTTTCTTGGCTCAACTTCAGAACCCATTAGAGTTGTGAATAATTGATCTGCCATTATCGCATCTTCTATTGCAATCTGATTAATTATTCTTTTTTCAGGATTCATGGTAGTTTTCCAAAGTTGATCAGGGTTCATTTCACCAAGTCCCTTATACCTTTGAATTGTATATTTAGATTCACCAAGTGAAATGATATATTTCTTCATACTTTTTTCATCATAAATATATGCGGTTTTTTTACCAGATTTAACACTATACAAAGGAGGGTTAGCAAGATAAAGATAACCTCCTTCAACTAAGGGCTTCATATATCTATAAAAGAAAGTAAGTAATAAAGTAGTAATATGATTTCCATCAATATCTGCATCGGTCATTATTACTATTTTATGGTATCTAAGTTTTGAAACATCAAATTCTTCTCCAACTCCTGCACCAAGGGCAGAGATTAATGTAGTGATTTCATTATTTGTTAAAATTTTATTAAGTCTAGACTTTTCAACATTCAAAATCTTACCTTTAAGAGGGAGGATGGCTTGGAACTCTCTAGATCTTCCTTGTTTAGATGATCCTGCAGCCGATTCTCCTTCCACAACAAAAATTTCACACTTAGATGGATCCTTTGATTGACAATCTGCAAGCTTACCTGGTAGGCTACCTGACTCAAGTGCACTTTTTCTTCTAGTTAAGTCTCTTGCTTTTCTTGCTGCTTCACGAGCCTTAGAAGAGAGTATCGCTTTTTCGCAAATTATTTTAGCAATGTTGGGATTTTCTTCAAAAAAAGTACTTAGTTTTGTAAAAGTTATGTTATCTACAATTCCTTTCACTTCAGTATTTCCTAATTTAGTTTTAGTTTGTCCTTCAAAATGAGGTTCGGGAACTTTAATAGAGACAATACATGTCAAACCTTCTTTAAGATCTTCCCCAGTTAATCCAGAACTAGAAATTTTTCTTTTTTTAATATAATCATTAACTGCCCTAGTAAGTGCAGTTCTAAATCCACTAAGATGGGTGCCACCCTCCCTAGTGTTAATGTTATTTACAAAACTATAAAGATTTTCTCTAAATTCTTCAGTATATTTTAAAGATATTTCTACATCTACGCCATCTTTATTTCCTGAAAAATAAATAGTATCTTCATGAAGACTATTTTTATTCTTATTCAAAAAGTTTACAAAATCTTTTATCCCTCCTTCCGATTGGAAGGTTTCCTTTTTTCCAGATCTTTCATCATTTATATCAATTTTAATCCCTTTATTCAAAAAAGCTAATTCTCGTAATCGATTAGCAAGTATGTCATATTCATATTCGTTTTCAGAAAAGATAGAATCATCTGGAAGGAAGTGCACTTCAGTTCCAGTTTCAGAAGTTTCTCCCAAAACCTTAAGTTTAGTAGAAGTTTCACCAAAGGCATAAGATTGAGAATAAATTTTTCCATCCCTTTTAATTATAACATTAAACCATTTTGATAATGCATTAACTACAGATATTCCTACTCCATGTAATCCTCCTGATACTTTGTAAGTATCTTTATCAAACTTACCTCCTGCATGTAAGGTTGTCATGACTACTTCCACTCCTGGAAGTCCTAACTCAAGATGGGTGTCTGTAGGTATTCCTCTACCATTATCTGATACAGTAATGCTATTATCTTTATTTATAGTGACTATGATTGAATCACAAAAACCAGCCAAGGACTCATCTATAGAATTATCAACTGCTTCATAAACTAGATGGTGTAGACCTTTAGAACCAGTGTCCCCTATGTACATAGCAGGTCTTTTCCTTACTCCTTCCAAGCCTTTCAAAACTTGTATTTTTTGAGCAGTATAACTAGTTTGTTTAGATTTTTCCATTGTAATTTTTTAAGAATATAATAGTTTCAAATGGCTAAACTATATAAAGCTTTCTGCTGAAATTTAGGTACTACGGGGGCTGTACTATTAAAATTCAGATTTAAGTAATTTTTGAGATGATCTATCAAAATTCTACAATTTTATGAGTAGTTTTTCAAGGTTTTCTTTATTTTCTTTATTTAATCTTTTGTCAAAACTATTAAGAAATTCATAAACTTTTGATGCTTCATGAGTGTCCAATCCAACATCTTCAATTATTTTTAAATATATGTCTTCAGATAATTCTTTTTTTCCAGGAGTTCCAAAGATAACATAGTTTCTCCTAGACTTTGTATGTTTCTTCTTTATTTCCATAAATCTTTCATGTCCTTTAGGATCAACTTGTTTAAATTCTTGCAATGCTAAAGAATAAGATCTTGCCAAATTAGTATCTTCCCAATGGAGTTTAGCTTCAACTATGGAATCTTGAGGTAGTTTATTACCTTTGATTAGTCCATCATAAACTTCCTTACCCACTGTACGATACTTTCTATCTAGTCTTTTGTATATTGCCCCAAACGGGTTCGTAATTTTGTTATAAGCTACAAGATTTACTACTTTATCTAACAGATTTGATTTTTTCATAAAACAAGTAATCTAAAAAATTATATAAAGTTTATCGTGACTAAATTGATACTACAAGTTTAGAACATAATTCTATATATAGGATGTAGTTACTAATCATTAACTGATCAATTTGAAGCAAAAATTAAATACAGAAATAGATTCAGAAGTATTATACAAATTACATAATTATGCTGTTGTAAAATTAAACTCTGATTCGGAAATTGTCGAAAAAGCGATTAAAAGTTATCTAAATGATCACCCACTAGATATAAGGAAAGAACTACCTGCCATAGACATTATAAAAAAAGGTCCTTTATGTACATTATTAAAGCCAAGGGAAAAGAGAAAACTTTCAAATATATTAAAAGAAGAAATTGTATATAATCATGGGAAAACTGATTACCTTGCCCCTTCCGAAGGAGAAGGAAACTTATACTATGTTGTCTCAGGTCTATACTTTGAAAGAAGAGAGGTAATCTCTTCACAAGGAGACGTTTCTATTACCCAAGATCTAATTTCAGAAGATGAAATATTTGGAGAAGATTTTGTGGATAATTCTTTTTCAAGTTATTGGGATGCCAATTGTGAGTCAAGACTTTTAAAGATTTCACCAAACATAAAGGAGCAACTAATAAAAAAAATTCCTAAATTCAAAGATAATTTAGATTATTTAATTTCACAAAAATTTAGGAAAATGGATTATATCTCTACAGTTAGGAGTAGCCATCTTTGTGCAGAGGATAAAGTAAGATATGCTTTTAATTTTTTGGTCCAGAGGCTGGGGCACACTATAAATGGAGATCTTTCAAGAAATAAAATTTCTTTAGATTTTGCAGGGACAACTCTTCCTATGGGGGCTTATTCTGATTATGGAGTTCTTAAAAGAATAATGTATGATGATGTTGCAGACTTAGTAAGTTTATCTAGGGAAAGTATTTCAAGAGTACTAAACAATATGTGTTTTAGTTTAAATGAAAAAAATTTCAGAATAGGATTTTCTGAAAGAGGACACACTTATGTCTTTAAGGATCTTCTTAATTCTGAAGGAAAGATAAACAAACTGCAAGACCTTTTAAACTAACAAAAGCTTTTTAAGTTTATATAAAAACTAATACTTTTAAATGAAAATTATTCTTCTTGACACTAATTTTTTGGTTTCAGCATTAAAGAACAAAATAAACATAGACTTGGAATTAGACAGGATAATTAATGAAAGATATGAAAAGGTGATAATTGATAAAACAATAGATGAGCTTGAAAAATTAAACACTCCTGAATCAAAACTTTCAATAAGTATACTAAACAGTCAGAATATAAAGAAGATTAAGTCAACTAGAAATGATGTAGACTATGAGCTAATCAAGAATTCAAACTCTAATACATTAGTTGCGACACTAGATAAAGAACTGATAATTAAGTTAAGGGAAAAAGGAGTAAGAATTATAACGATAAGGCAGAAGAAAACCTTTCAGATAAGATAAAGAATAGAAAGGTTTATTAAAGGACTTGAAACCAAATCAATATACAAAATGTTTTATGAATTAAATATTAAAGACCATATACGTGTTTCTCCTGAAAAATTCGGAGATTCTGTTGAAAATTCAGTTTTAGCAGCATTAACAGATAGGCTTGAAGGATATGTATCTGAAGAAATTGGATTTGTAGTAGGAGTTGTAGGTGTTGATGATATTGGAGAGGGAGTTATACTTCAAGGAGACGGTGCAGCACATTATGAAACTACATTTAGGGTATTAACATTTAAGCCAGAATTACAAGAAGTAATTTTAGGTAAGATATCTGACATTACTGATTTTGGAGCATTTATGGACATAGGTGCTATAGATGGGATGATCCATATTGGACAAACAATGGACGATTATGTTTCATTTAGTAATGGAGTATTACAAGGTAAAGAATCAAAGAGGGTTTTGAAAGTTAACGATCAATGTAGGGCAAGAATAATTGCAGTAAGTTATAAGGATCCAGGGAATCCTAAGATAGGATTAACTATGAGGCAAAACCGAATGGGGAGTCTTAACTGGGTGGAAGAAGAAATAAAGAAGGATAAAAAATGAAGAAAATATGCAAATCTTGTAAATTGTTTGTAGAAGGTACAAATTGTCCAGTATGTAAATCTAATCAGTTTACAGATTCTTTTAAGGGAAAACTAATAATCACCGATTCAGAGAAATCAGAGATTGCCAAAAAACTAGAGATAAAAGCTAAAGGAGAATATGCAATTAGAACATGAAAACTATTAAAGATGAAAATAATATGCTCCTACCAAGAAGGGAAATGCTAATTGAAATAAGTCATCCTGACAAACCCACTCCTAAAAAAGGTTATATTTTAGATGAATTTTCTAATTTTTTAAAGTGTGACAAAGATTTAGTAATGATAAAAAGTTTAAAAACAAAATATGGTTCTACAACTTCCCATGCTGAAATTTACATTTATGATAAAAAAGAAGATATGAAGATAATAGAAAGAATAAAAGAAGATCCTAAAAAAGATAAACCAGCTGAAGAGAAACCAGCTGAAGAGAAACCAGCTGAAGAGAAACCAGCTGAAGAGAAACCAACTGAATTAAAGACAAAGGAAAATTAAGATGGCAAAGAAAGCAAAACCAAAAAATAAGATTCCTAGTAAAAAGTTTGAAAGATATAATATTTCAGGAGAAAGTTTAACTAGAAAAAATTCATGTCCTAAATGTGGTATGGGGATATTTTTAGCAATACACAAAGATAGAAAACACTGTGGAAAATGCGCATACACTGTATTTGAACCGTCCTAATTTGTAACCATTGATTAGTGGCACTTACCGAAAGATTTATAAAGAACTAAACACCTTAGATTATTATATCACCTCTTTTTCCCTAGGAGAAGACTTTTGTCTTTTCCCAGGGTTTATAATTATTTTTTGTTTATATTTGAAAAATCTCTTTCAAAATCTAAATACAATTCTTGCATTTTTTTAAGGTTTGATTGTGCTAAGTTAGAAATTTTTTGAATTTTAGTTATCTCATTCTTTACTTCTTTGTTTAGTTTTATTAATGCTTCACTATCTTTAAATCTTTTTATAGTTGTACGTATATCTTTCATTTGAGAGAATATTTCATCGATCATACCTCTAAATAATTCGTTTTTACTTTCAAGTTTGTTTAGTCTAACTTCATATCTAGAAAAACCCATTATAACTTTTTTAGGATTCATTGTTTTGACTAGGTCTGAAGCCTTTTCAGATTTTGTCTCTATTCTTTTCAATCTTTTTTCTTTTTCAAAAAATAAAGACCTCATACTACCTATCTGCTCAGATATATTATTCATTTTATCTGAATCTGCGTTCCTTAAGTCTTTCAACATTTCTACTTGTGCTTTTAATTTTTCAATTTCTGCACTTGTTTGAGAACTGATTTGAAGGTTATTCTTTTTAGAAATATTTTCATATATTTTAGGAGACTCTCCAGAACTTTTGATCGAAGAAATTTCTGGTGCACCTCTACCTAGACTTCTTATTCTTTCTAGAAATCCTCTTTTTTTTGGTGTTCCCTTTTTTATCTTTTTTGCCATCCTTTCTTTTATTTATTTTTTTCTTTTTAAGTTTTTTTGTATTCTTGTTTCCCTCAATTTTTCTAGATTTTGACTCTTCCAACTTAACTCTTGGGCTGGGTGTTTTTACATACTTCTTTCTCATAGATTTAGCTCTTATAATTATTTCCTTTAATTCCTTTGGAGTGAATGTTTCTATTTTTTTCTTTTTTATTTTTTTCCTATGTTTTTTTAATACTTTTTCAAAATTTGGTTTCAAACTTTCCAAGTACAGATCAACCATATTAAAATTACCTTGGCTTAGTTTCTCGTCAATCAGTTTTAATTCAATCTCTATATCAAACACATCTACTTTGGCTTGTTTTAATTGTAATATCTTCCACCTAATATCATCTAATAGATCATTATACTTTGCATATTTATTAATTTCATCAGTAGCTAAGCCAAAAGTATTATGTTTCAAAGGCCTAAATGATACAAAGTAAGGCATCCCTTTGTTATAGCCGGCATTTACATACATACCTATGCCTACTGATTCCCTAATGACTGACTTAGAATATTTTCCACCATATTTTGTACTAATCCTTTCTAAATCATTTCCATACCTGGTCCTAAATTGTATTTCATTTCCAATATTTGCTTTAATATCTCCGATGAAATCACTCAAAACCTGGCTAATCAAGACTAATCCTACTCCCCATTTCCTAAACTCTCTTGCGCCTCTTTCAAGTTGGATTAATCCTGCGCCAGAACCTCCAAATTTAGATAACAACCTATGTACCTCATCGTAAACCATAAGAAGTTTAAGTTTTCCAGTTTCAGGCAAGTTAGATCTAAATACTTGTTCAATAGTAGTTGTAACTAACACATCTATCTCTTTAGGTTTTAGATCCTTAACTACAAATACAGTTATCTTTCCCGGTTTTATGTGTTCCTTAATATTTATTTGTGCTTTAGGATTTTTTATTTTGTATACATTTCCTTCATATGATTTGGCTGAATTAGGAGACATTCCAAAGAACCTATATCTATCTATCATATCAGATTGTTTTGAACTTCTCAAGTATCCTGTCCACTGTCCAGTTGGGTCAAACACAATTACTGAAACATTTTTATCTAAGGCTTCTTCAACAATACCCATGGCACCTACTGTTTTTCCACTACCTGTAGCACCAGCAACTAAGGTATGAGTTTGTAATTTATCTAGCCCAATATAAGATTTAATCGGAGTTTCAGCAACTTTTCCTATAAATGCAGCTCTATCTCCTGAACGAGGAATTGTTTTTATGTCTACTTTCCCCTTATATCTTCTAGTTTTTTGCCTTACAAATTCTAAAGTATAAAATCCACCTATACAAAATAAAATAAAGGAGATCAATAAAAGATAATGTTTAAATTTAATGCCTAAAAAAGTAGAATTTAATGTAGACTTTATGATTTCTATTTGGGCCATAGATATAGTGCCCCTTCCAGTAACTCCAGAGTATATAGCATTACCTTTAATAAAATAAAAACCTTCATCAACATAGTGAGGTGTACTTAAGGAAAGTAATTCAGTATGATCCATGAGAACTTCTAAGTTATAATCTTCTTCACTTATAGGATTTTCTGTATTTTCCAAATCCAAAAGCTGGAGAGTTAAATCAATATTCTGATTATTACCATTGTTGGTTATTTGTGTTTCAATACTTATATCCTCTCCTGCAGATACAACCTCTTGGATAGGGTCTATATCTAAACTAAGCATATTATACTCCGGATTAAGTACTCTTATTTCAACAAGTAGTTCTGAATAAACTTCTGCTCTTGTAAATATGATCTTTCCTTCATATAAACCGTTCTCGGTATCTTCAGGGATATCAATATTTACCACCATATCAGGATTAGTAGCTATATCTATACTAAGGGGGATGTTTACTAAATTAATTATATCCCCACTTAATTCAACATTTAAACTAGTAACATCATCTGTTATTGAGCTTATATGGATTAGTTCATAAGATTGTTCTCCTGGAAATAGTTCTTTTTCTATCTTATTTAAACTAAAAATTAAACTTTCAGATAATTGTTGAGAGGGTTGCGAAGATCCTGAAGATCCACCACCACCACCACTTGGAGTAGTTGTTTCTTGGTTTTCATAAGGTTCATCAAAATCGTCAGGACAACTTTCTGAGTTTTCCCAAGTTTCAGCATAACCATTCCCACAAGTATTAAGAGATAGGATATATCCTGAGAATGGTTCTCCGGGAATATCCTCCTCATATAAATCAGGGTGATATGAGAAAACACCATTTTCACTGTCATAAACATAATCTTCTTCTCCAAATATTTCTATTGTTTCCAGATTTTCACAAAATCTTTCTTCATAATTCCAATCATGACAAACTACATACTCCATATTATCAGAAATCCATCCAGCATATGACCCAAACCACTCTGGAGTATCTTCTCCTTCAAAGAAAGTACCATCTAAGTGTAATTCATTTATACTTCCTTGATCAAATATATCTGATTCAACTACAATCCCATAAAGTGAAATATAATTGTCAACTAAAGAATAATCAGGAATAAACTCATTAGTTTCAGAATAATCAAATAAGTCTAATGAAAAGAAATTATCATATTCTTCTAATTGGGTTAAATCAACATTATAAAAAGTAAAGTCAACTATTCCTTGATACCCAACACTAACATCCCACATTGAGTTACCAATTTCAGGAATAGTTAAATTATTTTCACCCTCCCCTGTAGTCAAAGGGTCGCTACAAGTATCTGAATCAGGTAAACAAAACATAAGAGATATTCCAGTCAGAGGGTTTCCTTCCGCATCTGTAAACTCTAGTTCGACATCATATAGATAATCTATGACTAAAAAATCATTTGAAGTAGAAGCAGAATTACCATAGTTATCAAAAGTAGAAACTTCAAGTGAGTATATCTGCCCAGACTGTATAGATCCTTCTTCATAAAGATATTCGATATTGAGCGAACAATAAAGTTCTGTAGTATAATTAAATAAACCAGAAGTACAATCAAATGCTGCATCAGTTATTTCACTATCATTTTTGAGTAATCTAAACTCAGTATTTTCATATAAATTTGCAATAACATTGTCTTGAATTGATACGCCAAAGATTAATTCATCAGCTGAATTAGGGTCAACATCAGAAGGAACATTAGTATAAATCTCAGGAGAATAAGTATCTGCATAAGTGATATAAGTATAATCATATGAGTCTAAAATATTAAAGTCTAAATCTCTGACAAAAACTTCTAAAGTTAGATCTTTTTGTTCAAGTAATGGGTCTATTTCAGGGAGATTACAACTAATCTCTGATGTTTTTTCACAACTTCCGATATTCTCTTCACCGTTTAATAAATTTACTTCAGCTAGTTCAAAATTAAAGTGTTCCATATCTTCTAAAGTTGTAAATATGCTTAAGGTAATATCTTCTTCTGCAATAAGGTCATAATTAGAGTCTAAAGTTACAGATTCAATATCGAAGTCAACAACTGTGATGTTATAATCAAACTGTATGGAATTTGAATATCCATCTTCTAAGCTAAATTCTCCTTGATAAGTTCCTTCAATATCCCCTCCCCATATAAGATCTATCTCGCCAAGATCATTAGCTCCAATTTCTAATTCTGAATCTACAAATTTCTCATCTTCAAGGTTAAAATTTAAAGTTTGTTCAGCAGTGTTTTCTATTATGATTTGTCCAATATTCAACTCTTGATCAGGTGCAACAAAGATAGAATCATCTAAATCAACTATATTTGAATTAAATGTAGCCTGCCAAGGATTGATTGTTAAATTCTTTTCTATAATCTCATCAATACCATCCTCGTCACTAACAGTTATAACAAGGTTCCAAACTCCATTCATAATTTGGTAAGGTTCTAATAATGAAAACTGTATTTGAATTTCTTCCCCATAAGATATATAATATTCTCCTTCAACTTCTTGAACATTTGCATATAATCCCATATCTCCACTAAGATCTATATCTAGCACCACATCTATATTTCCACTATTTTTGAGAATAAGATCTCCTAAGTCATTTTCAAACATATCAATAGCCTCTTCTAGCTCTTGATCCAACACAGACCACTCCTTGTTAGGCAGGACAGCTATAACTATTGGGATCTCTTCGTAGATTTCATTTTGATCATCGTAGAAATAACTTAGTGTAAGACTCCCATTATAACTTCTGCCTTCATAAACTTCAGGAATGGTTATTGTTAAATACAAACTTTCACTTTCGGAGATACCTATCTCAAGTTCATTATCAGATAATTCTATAATTTCCGATAGTTCTCCTCCGAGACTAAGAGTTAGATCAATAGGTATATTACCTTTATTTTCAATTGATAGTGTTTCTTCAAACACGTCTTCATTATTTAACTCAAAATATAATTCAGTAGGATCATAATCTATCTCAAGAACAGGAGTTGGAGAATATGTGAATTGGGATGATTCTTCCGATTGAGAACCGTCATTATTAATCCAACTATAAGTTATCCAAAATGTATAAAAATTATCTGCTGGTGCTGGTTCAGTTCCAGGCAAGATTTGGATTACAGGGGAATCTATACAATCTTCTTCACCACCATATTCAGCATTCCCACATACTTCAGTCATAGGAGTTATCTGGTTGATCAAATCATAAATTTCATAAGTTATATCATAGGCCCATCCTTGTCCTTTGTTTGTGAAAGTTAAATCTCCAGTTAAGGTAAAATCATCATTAAACTCATATTCAAAACCCAGATCTATGTCTGTAGTAGGTGACTCCACATATAGTCCTGACGAAGATAATGGGCTGGTAAAGGGATCATAATATTGCCCTGGAACCAAACATTCCATATTCCCACTAGTTAGACCGAAGGAATATAAATCAATATTACATCCCTCATTATTATAGGAAGTACAGTTTCCTTCTCCAAAACTTATTATACAATTACTTTCTGCTATGCCTTCTCCTTCCAAATCTGTATAAGTTGGAATTATATTAAGTTCAGTATAATCTTCAGCATAACTTTGAGAATAAGAGAGATTCAATAGTTGGGTTTCTTCCCATAGGGTAGTCCAGTTAAAAGAAGACACGGAGTTATATCCTAATTTATCACACTCGATTTCATAAGAGTAATTTCCTTGCTCGTTAAGGTCAAAGGAATAAATATATGACTCTTCGTCTTCTTCAAACCAACTATGACTACTATTATCAGTAATCATAATGATACACTCGGCACCGCTAACAAAACTACCACTTGAATATACAGCCTCCAAAGTTAGTTCGTCTCCTACATAATACTTTTCTTGGTAAGGTTCAAAGTTATAAGATAATGAAGTTTCATAAGGGGATATCGTAAAATTACCTTCTCCAGATCTAGAATTTTCATTATAATCACAAGTAATAATATAATTATAGTCTCCATCTCCATGATCTAAGAACATAGTCTCAGTTGAAAAAATATGTATTCCGTCGGGACCAGTGGATTGAGAATTAGAGTAGATTATAGAACCTTCATAATCCTCAATAAATAAATCACAAGAGCCATCAATAGGATCTCCTTCAAGATCAGTCAAAGTTATACTAAACTCATAAGGTTCATCATAATAAGTGCCTAAATTTAAATTTAACTCAAAATTAAATGGGACAGTATGTATGATTATAGGTGAATGTGTAGAAAGATATACGTTTTGGATATCAAAATCTCCAAACCCATTAGAGACTCTTAGTAAATATGGATCTTCTTGAAATAAATCCCTTTGGTAGGTTGCAACAAATTCAAGATTAATAGTTTCTCCAGAGTTTCCAGTGCCAATAACTTCTACTACCTCTCCATTCGGATCTACAAGGATAACCTCAAAATCAGATAGGTAAGTATCAATAACTTCCAATTCAAAATGACGATTATAAGTATTAAACCAATCTGCACTAACTATCCCTGAACAAATAATAATAAAAAAAACAAAAAAGAAAAAGCTCTTTTTATGTACTTTTCCACTACTTTTAGTTTCATTACTATGCAAGTTTACCAACGCCTCTTCTTCTATCTTTCCTACCATCTTTTTACTTATAAGTTTTTTTATGGCTGTGGGAACATGATTATATTCCACCCTTTATGAAAATCCCCATAAAAATAACTATTTACAAATTGAATATCTGACTCTATCGGATTTAAACAATCAAAAGTATCATCACAAGATTCATCCTCTATAAAATCTATATGCTCTTCATACACTGTACTTTCACAATCTTCATCTTCACAACCAAATGGAAAATCATCACAAAAGAAAGAATAATACATATGTTGCGGATCGTATGGGCAAGGTACAAGTTCATACCCTCCTCCCCAAATACCAAACTCAATAGGAGATACTAGGGTTATATAGTCTTGACTAACATGAAGCGCATAATAATTAATCCCCGAGTTTTCAGGAAGCAATGGGGAACATGATTCCTCACTAAAAGGTTCACTAGGATTACATCCTTCTTCCGTAAACAAGACAGGATCTGTCCCACTTACAGTACCTATTCCATATTGACTAATTAGTTGCATTTCTCCAGAAACATAACCATAGTATTCTGCTTCCGTCCAGTTATAAAAATTATTATTATATTCTACACCCAAGAAAACTTGATCAAAGTTTGTTGAATAAACACAACTTCCATCATCTTCAGTAGCCAAAGGATTGTAGTTATTGGAAAATTGGTCTGTACATCCTGTAGGTCCTTCAGGCCCAGGATTAGAAGGAGAAACTAGTGAAGATATTTCCAAAATCTTACCCCTACCTATAATATCGATAATTCTAGGTTCTTCAGAACAGTCAACTTCAGAAAATGCTAAATTACTATCATTTAGGTTGACTTCAAGCGGACTATATCCTTCATTACAATTTAAGTTTAGAGTTATATCTGAATGAGATGAAAGGTAGATTTGGGAAACTTCTTCAACAACAACAAGATTATTATAAAATGTAACAAATTTAAAGATTGCATTAACAATATTATTAATTGTAAGTCTATTAACATTAGTGTTAGCACAAATAATTTCTAAGTTATCTTCAACAGTATCTCTATTATACAAATCACAAAATTCTCCATCACATGTACAACCTGAATCAGTTTCTTCAAAAGTTAAATTATAAATTTCACTTAATCCATGATATTCATCTTCAACATAGTACATGAAAGTTACATTTCCATTAGAAGGATCATATTCAAATAATCCATCCTCGATAAGAATATCTTCGACGTAAAAGATTAAATTATCCCCATCAGGATCGCCAGAATGATTAATTAAATTAATAGTAATGGTTTCAGTAACCCAAATTGGATAATTAACCAGAATTGATTGAGCAAAAGGAGGGTTATTCACAAAATTAAGAGTCAAATATGCAACTGAGGAGTTATATCCATCTGAAACACCGTATTCCAGATATTCTGATCCATTTATTACTTCCGGATAATATGTAAAATTAAATTCATCTAAATTATAACTACCCAAAGATGGCTCCGTCATAATTTCAAAAGTTAAGGGGTCTTCTTCATCGTCACTAGAATATTCTCTTAAATCAATTTCCAAAGGAGTATTATGGAATTCTTCAACTATATCATTAGCAATAGGGGGATCATTAATCTCAATAGTTTCAATAAATATTATATCGGAATCACATAGGTTATGCGGAGAGTGGTCACAAATCTCCCATTCAAATTGATCTGTGCCTGCATAATCTTCCTGAGGACAGTATTCTACCCATCTGTCTGATCCATGGACCAATCCTTGTTCGTCAGAATAAATTGAGAGCTCTGAAAGGGCATTAGAAGGCTGTTCTTCGATTGAGTATGAGTAAGTAGTTGAGTGCTCTCCAATATCTTCAAAAATTAAAGGTATACTAATACACTCCTCTTCATTAGTGCTATAAGTTAGTGATTCAATCTCAGGGGCATAGTTAAGTGGACCAGCTGTAACGGATTGGCTTTTTATGTCAGATAAACATCCATTCACAGAAACTTTGTAGTACCACTTGTCTTGTCCTACCCAATTTTGTCCATTAAAAGTATAAGTTGATCTTATTCTTGCATTCCCATCATCTCCCCATGGACAATCTTTAACCCAACTACTAAGTGAACCATGTGCAGGGACTCCAGGCCAGTTATTTCCAGAATAAAATCCAGGTGCAGGAATAACACTAACACTTGAAGAGCCGCACTCTACACCCATGATAGAAACTTGAATGTCATAAGTGGCACATCCATAACCATTACAAGTATGTTGGATATAGTTTCCAGAGCCACAGCTCCCAGTACCAGGAAAACTAGTACCACAAAGATAAGGTCCTTCATCTACACACCAACCTCTACTCCCAGTTATATCATCTCTATCGATGCTATCATTATTAGTTTCATTGAAATCTCCAGTAATAATA